>CAXTUG010000020.1:3346-20490 GCA_964247375.1 uncultured Sphingomonadaceae bacterium | reverse complement strand
CGCACGACGAAATCGGCGCCGACATAGGTTCGAACCACCTCGTCGGCGCGTCGCTCCACCCGCCGCAGCAGGGCGCTGCCGTCCAGCGGCTCGACGTGGCCAGCGACGCGGAAGCGGATCCGATAGTCGCTGGCGAGCTGGAACGGGTAGACCCATAGCTCCAGACCTTCAGGATAGCCCATCGCCAGCGCGCGCTCGCCTTTCGCGGCCACGAACCCGTCCGAATCCTGGCGGTAGACCGGCGGCTCGCTCGCTGCGGTCGCGAACAGGAATACGAGCAGCAGCAAGATGCATTGCGTCGATCTCATGCGATCCTCCCGCTGCGCAGCCATAGTCATCAGGGCGACAGGCGCAACTTGCCCTTGGCGGTCTGCGTCACGGCATCAGCCTTGACCGTTTTCCGCCCGGATCGAAGCCGGGGCAACGATCAGCGCGGTCACCCGAGCCGGCCGAGCGTGCGTCGGACGGCATCGTGCCAGCCGGATCGAAGCGCGGAGCGGGAGCCGGCGGCGAGCGAGGGTTCGAAGCGGCGCTCGCAGGTCCACAGATCCTTCAGTTCCGCCAGGCCGCTCCACACACCCGTCGCGAGGCCGGCATGGAAGGCGGCGCCGCGCGCTGTCGTCTCGGTGTCGGCCGGCCGCTCGACCGGGGCCGCGATCATGCCGGCGAGAAATCCGCACAACCAGTCGTTCGCCGCCATGCCGCCGTCCACCCGGAGTACCGGGATCTCCGCGGCGCCGTCCGCCGCCATCGCATCCATCAGGTCCATGGTCTGGAAGGCGACCGATTCCAGCGCGGCCCGGGCGAGGTGCGCCGCCGTGGCACCCAGGGTGAGCCCGTAGATCGCTCCCCGGGCTTTCGGATCCCAGTGCGGCGCGCCGAGCCCCACGAATGCCGGCACCATGTACACGCCGTGGCTGTCGGCGACCCCCGTGGCCATGTCGTTGGTCTGGCTCGCATGCGTAATGACGCCGATGCCGTCGCGCAGCCACTTCACTGCGGCGCCTGCCACGAATATCGAGCCCTCGAGGGCGTAGGTCGTCTTCCCTTCGCGGCGATAGGCGGGCGTCGTGAGCAGCCGGTTCTTCGACGCGACCGCCGTCTCGCCCGTGTTGAGCAGCATGAAGCAGCCGGTGCCGTAGGTCGACTTGGCCATTCCGGGATCGAAGCACGCCTGTCCGAAGAGCGCGGCCTGCTGATCGCCCGCCACGCCCGCGATCGGGATCGCGGCGCCGAACAGGTCGGTCTCCGTCAGACCATAAACGTGTGCATTGTCGTGCACCTCCGGCAGGATCGACATGGGGATTTCCAGCGCCCGGCAGAGATCCGCATCCCAGCAGTTGCGGTGAATGTCGAACAGGAGCGTGCGGCTGGCATTGGTCACGTCGGTCGCGTGAACGGCGCCGCCGGTGAGCCGCCAGATGAGGAAGCTGTCGATCGTGCCGAATGCGAGCTCCCCGCGCTGCGCCCGGGCCTGTGCTCCCGGCACGATGTCCAGCAGCCAGGCGATCTTGGTCGCGGAGAAGTAGGGATCGAGCAGCAATCCGGTGCGGTCGCGGACGAGCTGCTCCAGTCCGTCGTCGCGGAGGCGCCGGCACATGTCCGCGCCGCGGCGGTCCTGCCAGACGATTGCGGGATGGATCGGTTCGCCGGTTATACGGTCCCAGATCACCGCCGTCTCGCGCTGGTTGGTGATGCCGATGGCGGCGATCGTGCCGACGCCGACGCCGCTGGCGGCGATCGCGTTGCGGGCGGTGGCCAGCGTGTCGCGCCAGATCTCGTCCGGATCATGCTCGACCCAGCCCGGTGCCGGGTAATGCTGCGTGAGCTCCTTCTGATCGGTCGCGAGACGGCGGGCATGTACGTCGAAGACGATGCTGCGCGTCGAGGTGGTGCCCTGATCGATCACCAGGATGTTGCTCGCCACCACGTCTCTCCTATTGGAACTTTCGCAACGAAATGCATTTTCTTTCAAACGAAGGTCAAGACTTTCGTTTACGTGTTTGCCGGCTTATCTGACCTCTGCAAGGGGAGAAAGCGTGGATGCGGAAGGATGCGGATCGAACGGTCGACCTGCTGATCGTGGGCGGCGGTATCAATGGCGCAGGCATCGTGCGTGACGCAGCGGGCCGCGGCCTGTCGGTCATGCTGGTGGAGCGGGACGATCTGGCGAGCCATACCTCCTCGGCCTCCACGAAGCTGATCCACGGGGGGCTGCGCTACCTGGAATATGGCGAGTTCCGCCTGGTGCGCGAGGCGCTGATCGAGCGCGAGCGCCTGCTGGCGATGGCGCCGCACATCATCTGGCCGCTGCGCTTCGTCCTGCCGCAGAGCCAGTCCCCGCGCCCGGCCTGGCTCGTGCGCCTGGGACTGTTCCTGTACGACCATCTGGGCGGCCGCGAGAAGCTGCCGGGAACGGAGACGATCGCGCTCGACCGGTCCCCGGCCGGCCAGGGCCTGGCGGAGCGGCGCGGCAAGGCGTTCGTCTACTCGGACTGCTGGGTCGAGGACAGCCGCCTCGTCGTGCTCAACGCGCGCGACGCGGCGGAGCGCGGCGCATCCATATGCACCCGCACGGCGCTCGTGGACGCGCGCCGCGTGGACGGCGCGTGGACGGCCACGATCGCCGACGCGGATGGCGAGCGGGAGGTCCGCGCCCGCGCGATCGTCAACGCCGCCGGCCCATGGGTCGACGATGTGCTGGGGCGGATCAGCGGTGCCCGGCGCGACCGCGGCATGCGGCTGGTGAAGGGCAGCCACATCGTCGTGCCGCGGCTGTACGCCGGCGATCACGCCTTCATGCTGCAGAACCCCGATCGGCGGATCGTGTTCGCCATTCCCTATGAGGGCGACTTCACGCTCGTCGGCACCACCGACGAACCGTGGAACGCTCCCCCGGGCAGCACCGCCATCAGCGGGGAGGAAACCGCCTACCTGCTCGAAACCGCAAACAGGTACTTCGCAAAGAAGACCGCGGTCGAGGATATTGCCTGGAGCTACTCCGGCATCCGACCGCTCTACGACGACAAGGCCGCGAGCGCGTCCGCGGTGACGCGCGACTATGTGCTCGACCTCGACGCGTCCGACGGGCAGGCGCCGCTGATCAGCGTCTTCGGGGGAAAGATCACCACCTACCGCAAGCTGGCGGAGCACGCCTTGTGCGAACTCGCGCCGTTCTTCCCGGACGCGGGCGGTGCCTGGACGTCGGGCACGCCCCTGCCCGGCGGCGACATCGCGGACGGCAATTTCGCACGGTTCGTCGAGCGCCTGGAACTGGACCGGCCCGATCTGCCGCGGCCGTTGCTGCGGCGCCTGGCGCGGGCGTACGGCACGCGCGTCGAGCAGCTGCTGGGCGATGCGATGAGACTGCGCGATCTGGGCACGGATCTGGGCGGCGGCCTCACCAGCCGCGAGGTGGACTATCTCGCCGAGCAGGAGTGGGCCCGCACCGCCGAGGACATCCTCTTCCGCCGCAGCAAGCTCGGCCTCCACGTGCCGGCCGGCACCGACGCGAGGCTGGCCGGCTACCTGGCATCGATCGTACCGGAGCCGGCATGACCAGCACTTCGGAGGCGATCGCCCAGCGGCATGCCGCGATCCTCGAGCTGGCGCGGCATACCGGATCCGTGATCGTCGACGATCTTGCCGAACGGTTCGGGGTAACGCCGCAGACGATCCGAAAGGACCTGAACGATCTCTCGCGCAGGGCGATGCTGTCGCGGGTGCACGGCGGCGCCGTCGTCACGTCCGGAGTCGACAATATCGCCTATGCCGAGCGCCGCCTGATCGCGGCGGAGCCGAAGGCCGCGATCGGCATCGCGGCGGCGGCGTTGGTGCCGAACGGCGCCAGCCTATTGCTGAACATCGGCACGACCACGGAGGCGATCGCGCGGCAGCTCACCGGCCATCGCGACCTGATGATCGTCACCAACAACCTCAACGTGGTGGACATATTGGCGGGCATTCCCTCGATCGAGGTCATCGCCGCCGGCGGCCGGGTGCGTTCCACCGACCGGGCGATCGTCGGTGCGCTCGCGACCGACTTCATCCGCGGGTTCAAGGTCGACTTCGCGCTGGTCGGCGCATCGGCCCTCGATTCTACCGGTGTCTTCCTCGACTTCGACATGGACGAGGTGCACGTCTCCCAGACGATGATCCGGCAGGCCCGACAGGTCATCCTGGCGGCCGATGCGTCGAAGGTCGGGCGTCCGGCGCCGGTGCGGATCGGCAGCGTCGAGGATATCGACTTCCTCGTCACGGATACCCTCCAGGACACCGTGCTGGCCCAGACCTGCCGGGATGCGGGAGTTCAGGTGGTGGAAGCGTTCTTTTAGGTGAAGTCATTCTGTCGTTGCGAGCGCAGCACCCGCAATGACGATTCGATCCAATGATCGGATGCGCTAGCGGGTCGGTCCAAGCTGGTTCCGAAACCGGCCGTTGTGATCTATTGCGGTCCGATGAGCACCCCGCCGCGTCCCGAGACCGGTCGTCCGACCATCAGGGATGTTTCGCGCGTCGCCGGCGTGTCGATCAAGACCGTCTCGCGCGTGATCAACAACCAGCAATATGTCAGCGCGGAGAAGCGGGAGCGGATATTGCAGGTGATGGCGGAGCTGGCGTTCCAGCCCAGCCAGGCGGCCCGCGCGCTCGCGGGAGGTCGCTCCAACCAGATCGCGCTGATCTGCGACAATCCCAACCCATGGTATGTCTACGAGGTGCAGCTCGGCGTGCGCGAGCGCTGCAGCCTGCAGAACGTGCGCATGATCGCGCAGCCTTACGACCGGGCCGCCCCGAACCTGCCGGAGGATATCGTCGCGCTGATCGACCAGGCGCAGCCCGACGGCATGATCCTAACGCCGCCGGTCTGCGACCATCTGCCGGTGCTCGACGAATTGCGGCGGCGCCAACTCCCGTTCGTGCGGATCCAGCCGGGCGTACAGGCGGAGGCGAGCCCAAGCGTCTGGATCGACAACGAACAGGCCGCCTTCGACATGACGATGTACCTGGCGGAGCTGGGCCATCGCCGCATCGGCTTCCTGATGGGAGACCGGGGCTACGCCACTTCGAGCCAGCGGCTGACCGGGTACCTCCGGGCGGTGGCGACCGCCGGCGTTGAGCTGGACATGGAACTCGTGCGGCAGGGCCGCTTCGACTTCGAATCCGGGCTCACAGGCGCGACCAAGCTGCTCGGGCTCGCTGCTCCCCCGACGGCGATCTTCGCGTCAAGCGACGACATTGCCGCCGGCGCGCTCGCCGCCGCGCATCGCCGCGGCCTGAAGGTGCCCGAGGCGCTGTCGGTCGCGGGGTTCGACGACGCTCCCTTGTCCCACATGCTGTGGCCGCCGCTCACCACCATGCGGCAGCCGATCCGTGCGCTCGCGGAGAGCGCCGCCGATCTGCTCCTCACCTCGGCCGGCGAGCCGAACCGCCAATTCGCGCACGAGATCGTCGTGCGCGATTCGACCTCTCCGCCGACCCGACGTTGACCTGCCGCCCTGCTTGCGTGACAGCGCTGTCCTGAGCATCGGAGGATTGCGCGGATGGAGAGACGGCGGTGGTTGATCGTGGCGCTCGCCTTCGCTGCGATCATGCTGAACTATGTCGACCGGCAGATCATCGCGCTCCTTAAACCCATGCTGCAGTCCGATTTCGGCTGGAGCGACCGCGACTACAGCCACATGGCATCGGCCTTTCAGTTCTGCGCCGCGGTCGCATTCCTCGGAACGGGATGGTTCATCGACCGGGTGGGCCTGCGAATAGGGTTCGCGCTGGGGGTCGGTGCGTGGAGCCTGGCCGGCATGGCCCACGCCTTCGTGTCCACCGTCGGCGGCTTCATCGGCGTGCGCGCCCTGCTCGGCGTCACGGAGTCCGTCGGCACGCCGGCCCAGGTCAAGACGGCGGCCACCTACTTCCCGGCGGAGCGGCGGAGCCTCATGCTGGGGATCGGCAACATGGCGTCGAACTTCGGCGCGGTCCTCGCCCCCCTCGCCATTCCGCCGCTGGCGCTCGCGCTCGGCTGGCACGCCGCCTTCCTGATCACGGGCGGGCTGGGCCTGATCTGGGTAGTCGCCTGGCTGGCCGTCACGGCCGGCGCACGCGGCGCTGAGGCCGGCGCGCGGCCGAGCAAGGGGGCTCCGCTGCCGATCCGCGCGCTGCTGCGCGATCGGCGGCAATGGGCGGTGGTCGCGGCCAAGGCGCTGAGCGACGAGGTCTGGTGGTTCCTGCTCTTCTTCATGCCGGACTTGTTCCACCGGCTGTTCGGGCTCAGCCAGGGCACGCTGGGGCTGCCCATCGCCGTAATCTATCTCGCGGCCGCGCTGGGATCGTTCAGCGGCGGCCTGCTGCCTACGTGGCTGATGGCGCGAGGCGCGAGCCTCAATCGCGCGCGCAAGAGCTCGATGCTGGTCTACGCGCTGCTGATCCTGCCGGTGCCGCTGGTCGCGGTGGCCGACGATGCGTGGACGGCAGCGGCGCTGCTCAGCCTGGGCCTGTTCGCGCATCAGGGCTTCTCCACCAACGTCTTCGGAATGACCGCCGACATCTTCCCGTCGCGACTGGTCGGCACCGCGATCGGCATCGGCGCGTTCGCGGGCAACCTGACCGGAATGGCAATGATCGAAGGTGCGGGATGGTCGCTCGACGCCGGGCTCGGCTACACGCCGCTGCTGCTCGTCTGCGGCGGTTCGTACCTGATCGCCCTGCTCCTGGTGCACCTGTTCGTGCCGCGGCTCACGCCTGCCGCGGACGAGGGCTTCCAGCCTCAAACCTGAGGCACTTGCCCACTATCGGCGGCGATAGCGCTTGTGAGCTCAAGGCGATTTGTGCCGGCTTCGCAGAAAGCCGGCACGCCCGCCGTCAGGCGAGGGTTCTTACCTTGGGCTCCCGGTCCCAGTAGCGCTTCTTCGCCGCTTCCGCGAAGCCGGCGAGATCGGTTACGCCCTCGTCCGCTTCTACGCCGGCCTTGTCGAGCAGCGGCTTGGCCGTGTCGTTGTGACCGATCGCCTTCAGGTGTCCGAACGCATCCATGACCCACTGCACCGCGGCCCCTTCCTTGACCAGCTTGGCGCAGGCCTCTTCCGAGAGCACCACCGCGCAGGCGTCGACCGTTACGGACGGCTGGCCGAACAGCTGAGCATCGGCCTTGACGGTCGACCCGTCGGACAGCGGCACCGCGCCGACTTTCGGTGCAATCGTCTTGATATTTCCGCCGGCCGCTTCGATCGCCTGCTTGAGCGTCTGCAGCTCGCCCGCATCAGTACCGTCGGCGAACAGGATACCGACCGTGCGCCCTTCCAGCGTCTGCTTCTCCAACGGTCCGCGGATGATGCGGAGCGCCGGCGAGGGGTCCATTTCGATCACCGGCACTTTCGTCGGCGACGCCTCGGGCAGGTCCATCGCCAACCCGTCGGCAACGCGCTGCGCCAATCCCTCGTCGACGTTGCGCAGGTTCGCCATCATCTGCTTGCGGATGTGCTCGAGCGACACCTTGCTGAGCTCGAACACGAAGGCGGACGCGATATGCGCCTGTTCGGCCGGGTCCATCGAGCGCCAGAACAGCCGCGCCTGGCTGTAATGATCGGCGAAGCTCTCCGCGCGGATCCGCAGCTTCTGGCCCTGCTCCTCCGACGGGTAGGTCTTGAAGCCGTTCTCCGGATCCTCGCGCGGACCGCTGATCTCGCCGGCGAGATGCAGGCTGTTCGGTTCGTAATTGGCGCGGCCTTTCGGCACCTGCATCTGCATATGCCCGTCGCGTTGGAAATTGTGGAACGGGCAGCCGCCCTCACGCCCCTTGGCCTGGTTGATCGGGATCTCGTGCCAATTGGTCGAGCCCAGCCGCTTGATCTGCGTATCCTGGTAGGAGAAGAGCCGCCCCTGCAGCAGCGGATCGTTCGAGTGGTCGATGCCCGGCACGATGTGGCTCGGGCAGAAGGCGACCTGCTCCGTCTCGGCGAAGAAGTTGTTGGGGTAGCGATCCAGCACCAGCTTGCCGACGATGCGGACGGGCAGCACCTCTTCCGGGATGATCTTGGTGGCGTCGAGCACGTCATAGGGCTGGCTGTTCGCGAACTCCTCGTCGAACAGCTGCACGCCCAGCTGCCACTCGGGATAGTCGCCGCGGCCGATCCGCTCGAACAGGTCGCGCCGCTGATAATCGGGATCGGCGCCCGCCGTCTTCACCGTCTCGTCCCACAGGGAGGAAGCGAGACCCGCCTTCGGTTTCCAGTGAAACTTGACGAAGGTCGACTTGCCGTCCCTGCCCACCAGGCGGAAGGTGTGGATGCCGAAGCCTTCCATCGTCGCGAAGCTCTTGGGCAGCGTACGATCCGACATGATCCACATCGCCATGTGGGTCGATTCCGGCATCAGGCTGATGAAGTCCCAGAAGGTGTCGTGCGCGGTCGCTGCCTGGGGATAGCCGCGGTCGGCCTCCATCTTGGCGGCGTGGATCAGGTCGGGAAACTTGATCGCATCCTGGATGAAGAAGATCGGGATGTTGTTGCCGACCAGATCCCAATTGCCTTCGCGGGTGTAGAACTTGACCGCGAAACCACGCACGTCGCGCGGCGTGTCGACCGATCCGGCGCCGCCCGCCACAGTCGAGAATCGCACGAACACGTCGGTGCGCTGACCCTTCTTCTGGAACAGGTCGGCGCAGGTGACGTCGGCGAGGCTGTCGGTGCATTCGAAATAGCCGTGCGCGGCGGTGCCGCGGGCATGGACGATGCGCTCGGGAATACGCTCATGGTCGAAGTGATTGATCTTCTCGCGATAGACCTCGTCCTCCAGCAGAACCGGACCACGCTCGCCCGCCTTGAGCTGGTTCTGGTTGTCCGAGATCGGCATCCCGTGATTGGTGGTAAGCACCAGGTGGTCGTCATTGGCGGTCTGATGGGTTTCGCCGCCATGGCCTTGTTCGAGATTGGAAAAATCGGTCATGATAGTTCTCGCATGGATTTGAGGAAGTAACGGTCCGGCGAGGCTTTCGGGGGCGGCGCGGCGCGCTCCGCGAGAATAAAGAGGAGCATGTGCATTGTTCCGACGGGCGCAGGACGGCGCGCGCCTTTCGACGCGCGCTCGCATGTTGGGCCGACCGGGCCTATGTGCGGATGAGCGCTGCCGCGCGGAGGAGCAGAACATGTTCATCGCGATGAACCGCTTCCGGGTCATGCCGGGTGAGGAGGAGGCGTTCGAACGGGTTTGGACATCCCGCGATTCCCACCTCAACGATGTTCCGGGCTTCGTGGAGTTCCACCTTCTCCGCGGCCCGACGCGCGAGGATCACACGCTGTTCTCGTCCCACACCGTCTGGCGCTCGCGCGAGGACTTCGAAGCCTGGACGCAGTCGGACGCGTTCCGCCTGGCCCATCGGAATGCGGGCGACAACAGGCCGCTCCACCTCGGGCATCCGCAGTTCGAGGGTTTCGAGGTGGTGCAGACCGTCAGCCCGGCATGACGCCGCTTCGGCACGCCGCGAAGGCTCGGCTGGCGGATGCGGTCGAGCGCGTCGTCGACGCGGTCTCGTCCCCGATCGTGTCGGGCGTGGCCGCCTTCAACCGCTGGCGTCTGCCGCCGCGCGACGCTCCGCATCCGCTGCTCACGGGCATCCATGCGCCCATGACCGAGGAGCTGACCCTCTTCGATCTCGCCGTCGAAGGCGCCATCCCGCGGGAACTCGATGGCCGCTACGTGCGGATAGGTCCCAATCCGGCCGCGCCGGATCCCCGCACCTATCACTTCTTCACCGGCGACGGCATGCTCCACGGCATCCGCATCCGCGATGGCCGCGCGCTCTGGTATCGTAATCGCTGGATCCGCTCGGAGCTCGTGGCAAAGGCGCGCGGGCTTCCGCCGGCGCCGGGACCGCGCCACATCTTCGATACCGTCAACACCAGCGTCCTCGATCATGCCGGCACCGGCTGGGCCCTGGTCGAGGCGGGCAGCACGCCGGTATGCTTCGACGAGGATCTGGGCGATCAGCGCTACAGCGATTTCGCCGGCACGCTGCCCGGCTCGTTCACCGCGCATCCCCGCCGCGATCCGAGCACCGGCGAGCTTCACGCGCTCTGCTACGAGGCGACCGATCCCAAGCGCGTCCGCTACAACGTCGTCGACACCGGCGGCCGGGTGCGCCGGTCGGTGACGATCCCGGTCGTGCACGGTCCGCTGATCCACGACTGCGCGATCACCGCACGCTACGTCGTGATCCTGGACCTGCCATTGACGCTCTCGATGCGCGTCGTGCTGGCGGGTCACGGCTTTCCGTATCGCTGGAATCCCCGGCACCCCGCCCGGATCGGGCTGCTGCCGCGGGACGGCGAGGCCGATACCATCCGGTGGCTGCCGGTCGATCCCTGCTTCGTGTTCCACAACGCCAACGCCTATGATCTGCCGGACGGGCGCGTGGCGCTCGACGTGATTGCCTATGACCGCATGTTCGACGACGAGAATGTCGGCCCGGACGAGATGCCGCGCGGGCTCGAACGCTGGACGATCGATCCGGCTGCAGGACATGTCGAGCGCCGCACCATCGATCCCGCTCCGCAGGAGTTGCCGGTGATCGACGACCGCCGCACCGGACTTCCGTACCGCTATGCCTACGCGCTCGGACTGCCCGAGCGGATGACCGAGACGCTCGCCGGCGAGGCACCGCTCATCAAGCACGATCTCCAGCAGGTCACGCGGCAGGTCCACGACTTCGGGCCGGGCCGCATCGCCGGCGAGTTCGTGTTCGTGCCGCGGGCAGCCGACGCGGAAGAGGACGATGGCTGGCTGCTCGGCCTCGTGATCGAAGCAGACGGCGCCTCGACCGCGCTCGAGATCCTGGACGCGCGCGACATGAGGTCGCCCCCCGTTGCGACCGTGCGCATCCCGCACCGCATCCCGCCCGGCATTCATGGCGCATGGTTCGACGCGCGCAAATAGATCGCCGGGAAAGCAGCGGCCTGCAAGCTCGCGTCCGGCGAGCTCGTCATTGCGCCGGCAGCGCCGCAACCACCGTGTCGCTCAGCTGGCCGATCAGGCGGCTCCAGGCCCTGGCGCGGGCAGGAGCGGTGTCGTCCGCGAGCGACGCGGACAGGCGCACCACCTGGGGCCGGGTCTCCGTGCCGCGGAAGACCAGGCGATATGATGCGGTCATCACCGCCTCGCCGCCGACGGCGTCGAACGACAGCACGGTCGCCTCGACCCGCACCTCGCGCGCGGCGGGCAGCGCGTCGGGCGGCAGCACTGCCCCGGCGGGCAGGCGGACGGTCAGATCCTGGATCAGCGCGTTGCGCACCATGATGCCGAGCGGGGCCGACCAGCGGGCGAAATCATCGATCTTGACCGTGCCCGCCGCATCCTGCCGCACCAGTTCGGGACGGTCGACCGTGACCGGCAGGTGTACGAACGGCACCCGCAGCGGCGGGCCGGCATAGGCCGTCGCCTGCGCCGCCGGCGGCGCGGCGTCGATCACCAGGAAGGTCGTTTCCGGGCTGTGGCCGCATCCGGCGAGCAAAGTCGCCGCCAGCAGGCCGGCAAGGATAGTCAGGCGCATTATCGGCTCTCCTTGGCCTTGCCGCGGATCAACGCCTCCGGGTGGCGGCCGAGATAGTCGGTCAGCGATCGAATGGAGCGGGCCGCCTCCGTCAGCTGCCGGATCGCCTCGGGCAGGCTCTGGTCCTGACTGGCGCCGCCGCCGCCCAGCGTGCCGCGTGCCGCCGCGGCGGCCGCCTGGAGCTCCGTCGCGGTCTGGTCGAGCTTGGTCATCAGCGGCCCGATCTGCGGCTGCACCTGTCGGGTGATGCCGTCGAGCTGGGCCAGTGTCGCATCGAGGTGCCGCAGGCTCTCATTGACCTCGCGTGAGCCGGTGATCCGGGCGAGATTGCCGGTCAGTTGGCGGATGTTGCCCCCGATCTGCTCCAGCGGAAGGCGGTTGACGCGGGTCAGCAGCGTGTTGGCCTTGTCGATCAGCCCGTTGACGTCGCCGCCGTTCGGATCGGACGGTATGATCGGGTTGACCCCGCCGCGACCGAGCGACACCGGGCCGGAGCCGCTTCGGGTCAAGGCGATGGCATGTCCGCCGACCAGCGGGATCGGCTGGACCAGCGCCGCGCGATAGCCCTGCCGCAGCAGCCGGGACACGGCACGGTCGGTGGCCTCTCGCCAGGTCGCGGCGTCGGCATCGCCGGCCAGAGCGACGTCGAGCTTCATGGGATAGAGCGCGATGGTGGCCGCGGTATAGGGCCCGCGGGCACCCGGCGCGAACACCAGTCGCGACGTGCGCACCTCGCCGATCTTATAGCCGAGCAGCGACACCGGTGCGCCCTCGACGAGGTCGCCCGCCGCGCCCCGCACGGCGATGTCGTAGCGCTGCTCGGGCCCGGTCGGTCCCTGCTGCGCACTCGCCTGATCCTCATAGAGCTGGAATATGCTGTTCGCCGGCGCGCGCGGATTGTCCCGCGCATCGACGGGCAGGTCGAACTGCACCGACCCCTGGAGCACGCTGGTCGGCGGCGCGATCTGGGTTTGGATGCCGCTGCTGGTCAGCTCCACCTTGAGCGGGCTCCCGCGCCAGAAGGTCGCGCCCTGGCGGACGAAGCGGTCGTACGGCGCGCGCACGAAGAGCTGCAGCCGGAAGCGGCCGAGCGACCGGAAGCGGCTCGCCGTCACCACGCCGATCGCCTGTCCCTCGTTCAGCAGGGGAGCGCCGGGCTGGATCGCCGCCGTCGTGGTATCCAGATTGTAGAAGGTGCCACGCTCGTCGGGCATCACCAGCGGCGCACCGTCAAGCCCTGTGAAGTGCCGCGTGGGGGTACCGCCGCGACCGGGCGCCAGCTCTACGATCAGCCCGGCGAGCGCCGCGCGCACCGACTGGAGGTCGGTGACGGTCGGGGTGGCGCCGAGCAGCCAGAATTTGGAGGCGGTGTTCAGCGCAGGCTCGGCCCGGCGGCTCATCGATAGCGTCAGCTCCACCCGCTTCGTATCCGGGGTGATGCGGACCTTGGTGACGTGGCCGACCTCCACGCCGTTCTGGAGCACCTTGGTATCCCCCGGCGTCACGCCCTCGGCGGAAGCGAAGGTGACCGTTACCGTCGTACCGCGGGTCGCCGCCCAGCGCACCCCTAGATAGAAGACGATCAGCGCCGCCGCGAGCGGAAGCGCCCAGACGATCCCCGGCCAGCGGCGGTATAGGCGCCGCGCCTGCGGCCAGTGCCGTTCGTCGGACGGCGTGGTATGATCGTCGGTCAAGTGCGTCTCCGGACGGCATCCCACATCAGGCGGGGATCGAAGGTTTTGGCGCCGATGATGGTCAGGACCACCACCGCGGTGAACGGTACCGCAGCCGGCTCGGCACGGCCGTAGATCAGCGCATTATAGTGCATCACCGGCACGAAGCAGCCGATCACGAACGGGTCGACCATTGACCAGCGCCCGATCTCCTCGACGACGCGGTAGGTGCGGGTCTTGGCGACGAGGTGCCGATCCGATCGCCGCAGCACGGACGCGACGCACCACCCCAGTCCGATCAGCTTCAGGATCGGGATGGCGAAGCTGGCGATGAACACCAGCAGCGCCAGCGGGATCAGCCCCGCCGTCACCAGATCGACGACACCGCCGAAGACGGTATATTTCAGCGGCTGGTAGTTGATCGGCAGTGTCGCGATCGGCCACAGATTGGCCGGAATGTAGAGCAGGACTCCGGCCGTCGTCAGCGCCAGCGTCCGCGAGATGCTCTCCTTGCGACGCCGGCGCAGCGTCTTGCCGCACCGGGTGCACGGCCGTCCCGTCTGATCTACCGGATGGAGCTGCTCGCAGGCGTTGCAGGCGACGGTGGGCAGGTCGGGCGCGAGTTCGCGGTCGCTCTCGATCCGGCGCCACACCTCTGCCTTGTCGAGGGTGGCGCGGACGAACAGCGCCAGCGTGCCGGCGAGGATATAGCAGATCGCGCCCGTGCCGAGGTGAACCGCGATCGAGTCCGCCAGCCGGGCATAGGCTACGGCCAGCCCGAGCAGGAAAACGTCGGCCATGGCCCAGGTCTCCAGCTCGACCGCGCGGCGAAAGGCGGGGCCGAGCCACGGGCGGATGTCGCGCCGTTCGACGCAACCCAGCACGGCGGTGAGCAATGCGAAGCGGATCAGCGGGAAGACGACCGCGAACATGAGGATGGCGAGTGCCAGGAAGGGCCAGCCGTCCCTGAGCATCGCGCCGGCCGCTGACGCGACGACGCTGTGGCGGGAGATGCCGAGCGCGCTGGTGGTCAGGAAGGTCATCAGGTTGCCGGGGATCAACAGCAGCAGCGTCGCGATCGAGCAGGCCAGCGCGCCCGACACGCTGCGGCCATGCGTCCGCTCGAGGACGTTCGCGCAGGTGACGCAGTTCACCACCGTGCGTGGCGCGGGCGGCGGCACTTCCTGACGCGTGCCGCAATCGAAGCACGCCACCAGCGACGGGTCTGCCGCCGCGGTCACGCGCGCTCCCGCACCTTCACATCGCCGCCGCTACGCCCTCGGCGATGACGCGCTCTCGGCTTCCTCATACGTGCAAGCCTCAAGCGGCCTGAGCCTCGACGGACGTCATCGTCGCTTGCTGCTCGATAGCCTCTACGGCCGCGGCGAGCGAGCCGACGTAGCAATCGGCGCCGAGCGCACGCTGAATGGCCTCGTCGCTCAGTGCCGCCTCACCTTGGGGCCAAAGCCCGACGACGATCCTCGCCGATGGCGCCTGGGCGCGCAACCGGCGCACGAGGTAGCGCAGCCGCGCCGGAGAGCCGGTCAATTCCAGATGAGAAATGGCGATCACGACGGCGCGAGAGAGATCGACGGCATCGATGCGATCGCGGGCGGTCTCGCCGGCGCTGACCGTCCGCGTGGTAAATCCGTGGTGCGCAAGAAGCTGCGCCAGCATGGCCGTGACCGCCTCGTCGAACGTTCCGTAGCCCGCGACGCACGCAACCTCCTTGGGCGTACCGGAGGTAGCGGCCGCCGGCGTGGCCCGCTCGTCCAGGTCCCCGATCACCGCCTGCATGGTGCGCGTCATCTCGCTTGCGCTGCGTTCATCGATGATGCCTCGCGCCTGATCGGCGACGGCGAGCTTGAGTCCTGCGAGCACCACCTCGTCATAGTAGGCGACCAGCGGCCGGCCTTCGAGCAGCGCCTCCGCCTGCAACAGCGCCTCGTCGGCATCGTTCGCCAGCACGCGCTGGTAGAAGGTCTCTACCGGCGTCAGCGCAGGCCGGTCGCCGAGCAGCACGTCGAAGAATTCCAGGCTGCGCACGTGCCGACCCATGACGACGAGTATCAGCGTCAGCGGGGTGGACATGATGAGCCCGATCGGACCCCAGAGCCAGGTCCAGAATATCGCCGAGACGATCACCGAGACGGGCGAGAGGCCGGTCGAGTGGCCGTAGAGCAGCGGCTCGACGACGTAGCCGGTAAGCGGCTCCACCACGAAGAACAGTGCGATCACCTCGATCGCCATCGTCCAGCCCGGGTCCACCGCCGCGCCCAGCGCGGCCGGCGCGACCGCCGCGAGCAGGGAGCCGATATAGGGAACGAAGCGCAGGAGGCCCGCCATGACGCCCCACATCGCGGGTGAGGGCACGCCGATCACCCACAGGCCTACGCCGATGACGATGCCGAAGCAGGTGTTCACCGCCAGTTGGGAGAGGAAGTAGCGGCTGAGCCGATCGCCGGCGTCGTTCATCGCGAGCGTGGTGCGGTGGAGATCGCTCGACCCGAACAGGCGGATGAACCGGTCGCGAATGTCCTCCTTCTGGAGGAGAATAAAGATGGCGACGATCAGGACGATGATCGTCGTCTCCAGCGGCCCCAGGATCGGCGCCAGCACCGTGCGCGCGATCTCGAACGGCGACGTCTCGGCGGGCACGACCCTGACGGGTACGATCCGCTGCCCGTTCACCGTCGCTGGCTGCGGCGCGACGCTGGCACGCGCGACGGGGCGTCCGGAGTGCGCCGATCCGGACAGGCTGCTGGTCACCGCCGCCAGCCGGCTGACGGCAAACCCCTGCACGCCTTCCACCTTCGCCTCGATCGTCTGCGCGTAACGGGGCGCGTCCTGCGTCAGCGACGCGGCCTGACTGCCGATCAAGGTTCCGACCAGTCCCAGCGCGCCCAACGCGAACAGCACCGTCAGAATGACTGCCGGCGCTCTCCACAAGCGCAGGCGCTGGAGCAGGTTGACGAGCGGCGACAGGACGAAGGAGAGCATCACCGCCAGCGTGATCGGGATCAACACCTCCTGACCGAAGTAGAGGGCGGCGATCACCAGCGTGGTGACGACCACGCCGAGCAGGCTCTTCAGCTCGGGAGCGGCGGACGGCGACACCTGCGCCGGCCCGGTCGGCGGCGGCGACGTGCCGCCCGACGTGCCAAGCGGGTCGTCATAGCCGGCGACGTTCGGATCGGTGCTCATCAGGCTAATACCCTCGAAACCGTGCTTTGGGCTCAACCGCGGCACCTGCCACGACCAACGTTGGAACTGCAGAGCCGCTTGCCGCCGCACGCCGGCAGGAAGGCCGCCCTATCACAGTCGCCATCTCAAACCAGCAGCGGCACTAGGTCCTCCGGCGTGAGCGCGCCCTCGTCGGCAGGTTCGCCGATCACGGCCCTCACCACGCGATTGCCGATCAGCTGCCTGATAGACTCCGGCCAGTCGTGCGTATTGTCGCTCGGGGGCGCCACGCCCGGCACCCAGTGGCGAATGCGTTCGGGGTCCTGCGCGATGAACTCCGCCAGGACCGGCCAGCGAAGCATCAGCATGACCCAGCGGGCACGAGTTTCCGGCGAGACCGTGCGCCCTTCCAGGATGCCACGGGCCTGCGCCAGCCCGACCGCATTGACGAGCCGCTTCATCGAGCGCGGGTTCGGCTCCAACAGGTCGGCGAACTTCTGGAGCCGGTGTTCGGTCGCGCGCGCACTCTCGGCGCTGGTGATCTGAAGCGCTGCGGCGGCACGAACCGCACGCTGCTCGGCGACGCTCGCGCCCCTGCTCTCGGCGATGACCTGCTGGATCGCCTCCTCGTCGGTAATTCCCTGGACGCGGCGCGTTGCCGCTGCGGCGACTGCCGGGTCGGGGGGCGGGGGGGCGGGGGGGGGGGGGGGCGGGGCCGGGGGGGGGGGGGGGGGGGGGGGGGGGGGGGGGGG
>CAXTUG010000020.1:688-3336 GCA_964247375.1 uncultured Sphingomonadaceae bacterium | reverse complement strand
GACTGCCGGGGCGGGCGCCGTCGGCGCGGGGTCGCCTTCGCTGAGCAGCTCGGCGAGGTAGCGGGCCTGTATCTGCGGCGTGAGGCGCGGCAGGCCGGCGGAGATCTGAAACATCTTGTCGAGGAAGAGATAGCCGAGCGGCCGGCCGGGCTCGCCGATCGAGCCCGCGAAATCGCCATATCTCTTCTCGAAGCTGGAGCAGACCCACTTGCGGTCGGCGGCGATGACATAAGTGACGGGAGCATCGCGAAACAGCGTCTGGATGCCTTCGAGCAGCTCCACGACATAGTCGCTATCGCAGCGGTCGAGGTCGTCGACGAAGACGACCAGCGGCGGCCGGATTCGCGCAACCAGGCGATTGAACAGGCGCACGACGGGCCCGTAAGGGTCGGTCGTCAGGTCGGCATAGGTCTGCGCCGCCTTGCCGGAGCCGAATACCATCAGCCGCGCATAGGTGTAGATGCCGGCTCCGGCGGTGAGCAGCGCGCCGAGAATCTTGAGCGGTTCGTCGAGCCTGCCCAGCGCCATGCCATGCAGCAACGCGTAGGTGAGCGCGCCGGCCAAGGCTGCTATCAGCAGAAGTGGCACCCAGTCCGTCCGCAACCGCCAACGCCACCAGAGCAGCTGCAGCTTGCGGCGCTGCGCATTGAGCTCCGTCTCGTCGCCCATGACGTAGCATCGGCACACCGCCGCCTCGTAGATGGTGTTCAGCAGTGCCCACCATGGCGGCCGCAAGCGTTGGTGCTTCCAGGCGTTGAACCAGACCACGAGCGAGGGCTCGCCATCCTTCTCTCTTTTCTCCAGCTCGCCCTGGATCAGTCCGAGCATCGATGACTTGCCCGATCCCCACGGCCCGTGGAGATGGACCATGAACGCGCGCTGCTCTGCGTCGCTTCGTGCCGCATAACCCTTGCGAACCTCGATGATCCGCGCGGCGAGCACGGCAGCGAACGGCGCGCGTTCCAGCGCGTCGATATGGGCGGGATCATCGGTCTGCGTGCGGTAGCGATCGGTGGGCGGCGGAGCCGTCGGGGTGCCGGACGGGACCGGCGTCTCCTTCCCGAACTGCTCTGCCGCGCCGATGAGCACCTGGGCGATAGCGTCGGCGAGACGGGTTATCTGGGGCAGAAAATCGTTGTCGGCCGGATCGAGCGAGCGTGCGGACTCCAGGTCCCGGTCTCGCCAGAAGATGAAGCGGTTGCGGTCCGCAACCTCGAAGGGATATCCGTTCCCGTCCGCCAGCGGCAGCAACTCGGCCAGGAACAGGTGGGATGCGGCGTGACTGCCGCGGAACGTCTTCACCTCCGGCGCGGACCAGCGGCTCTCCATCCATCCCGGCGAGCCCAGCACCAGCATGGTCTCGGCGGTCGGTATTTTCCTGGCGAACGTGCTGAATGTGCGTAACTCGGACGTATCCGGGTCGCGGTCGAAGGAGAGACGGGCCGAGCGGCCGAGCAGTTCCGTAAGGCGCGTCTGAAGCGCCTCGACGATCGCGCGTGCGCGTCGGTCGAAATCGCTGCCGCCGATATGTCGGTCGCGGGCGAAGCTGACGAAAACGTCGTAACTGTCGTCATACGAAGCATTCACGACCTATCTCCGGCGCGTATCCTGCCGCTGCGCTGTTGACTGCAATCGATCCTGAATAATCCGCAACTTTAGCGAGTCGAAGAGCATATTTCTGCTGCACCTGCGAAGACGAAGGAACGTGCACGCCAGAAGGCGAAAGATACTGGGGTACGCGCGTCGCTTCTCCGTCTGCAGAAGTAATTGCGCATGCACGCTTATTTCTATGGAACAGCTTTCTCTTGCGGGTCGGTGGAAGATCCATGCCATGATTGCTTTCACCGAATTGCGGAAGATGGTACGTTAACCATGTTCTAGCGGCCAGACGCTGTCCGCAGGAGCGGGGGAGAGAGTCGATGGCAAAGGGGGTCAAGGACACGCGCCGGGTCGGTGCGAAGGTCTCGACTCGGACGACGGCGCCGGCCAAGCCAGAGCCGTCCGCGTCCGTAACGTCCACCGAGCCTGAGATCATCGCAACCGGCAGAGCGGCAGCATCCCCGAAGGCGAGCGCTGCTCCTAGAGCTTCCGCGAAACCGAAGAGGACGACGGGCGTCGAGGCGGCCGCGCCGGCCACGAAGCTTACGGCCGGCACCAAGGCAAGCATCGTACCCCCGGTTTCAACCACCGGTCCGGCAGGACCGATCATCGCAGGTCCCGGGATCGTCCTGCAGCCGGGCATTCCGCCGATCGCCTTCGCCGACGGCGTGCGCAACATCTTCGAGCGGAGCCGCCCGGGCAAGCCGGTGGTCCGGTCCGAGGATCTGGTCGCGCTCCGGATCGAAACGCAGAACCTGGACGTCGTTCCCGGCAGCCCGCCCCGGCTCAGGAAAACCGCGCGCGGCGCGGCGACCCTGATCCTCCACTTTCCGCCCCAGTCCTTCGCCGAAGAGACCTTCTTCGAGAAGAAGGACCCGCATATGCAGGTCAAGCTCAAGCAGGGCGACGTGCCGAAGCCGGAACCGGCCGACCCGAATTTCGAGAAGCCGCACGCGCCGCCGATCCGCGCCCGCATTGCCGGCGAGTCACGGCTGGCCTTCGCCGCGCCGGACGGCTTCGACATCGAATATTCGCTCGCGTCGGTGCTG
>CAXTUG010000020.1:0-645 GCA_964247375.1 uncultured Sphingomonadaceae bacterium | reverse complement strand
TCAGGACGCTGGCACCCAAGGTCGCCGCCGCCGCCAAGCCGCGCGCCAATCCGCCGAGCCGCTTCCACTTCGACGAACTGGTGAACGTGAAAGCGGTCAAGGCACTGCCGCTGAAGCGTCGCGCCGCGCTGGCAAGTACGGTCGTCAGCACGCTCCGGATCGGGGCGGCGGCGGGCGACGTAGCGACGGTGCGCGCCCGGCAATTCTCGGCCGGTGCCGGCTTCTCGCTGGAACCGGTCCGCCCCGGATCGATCATCGACCTGCCGGGCGTGGTCCTCGCTCCTGCCAAGCCGGCGCTGCCAGGGAAGTCGACGACCGCGATCGAGATGCCGTGGCGGCTGATCCTGTCGCCGCATTCCGGCACGCGCTGGCGCCATTCCTCCGATCCCGTGACGTTTGCGACGACCCAGCGGACCGAATTGTGGCATTCGCGCCTCGTCGCACCGCAGAGCGACGGTACCGAGATCGAGCCGCCCTACCCCGACCGCAACCGGACGACGCGCGCGGTCTGGGCGCTCGCCGGACAGGGCACCGAGGCCGCGCAGCCGCCGATGCAGAGCGATTGGCCGGCGAGCAACACCCTGCCCCCGCCCGGCACCAATCCGTTCCGGACCACGCTCGACAATTTCGACCGCTACCAGATCG
>CAXTUG010000019.1:18273-20562 GCA_964247375.1 uncultured Sphingomonadaceae bacterium | reverse complement strand
GCACGTTGCGCTGCGGGTTCTTGGTCTCCTCCGCCGCGGTCGAGACCGCGTCGAAGCCGACATAGGCGAAGAAGATCGACGCCGCGGCGCCGAACACGCCCGCGCCGCCGGTCGGCATGAACGGGTGGAAATTCTCGGCGTTCAGCACCGGGATCGTCAGCACGATGAAGGCGGTGAGCGCGGTGATCTTGATCCCGACCAGGATCGCGTTGACGCGGGCGCTCTCGGTCGTACCGATGATCAGCAGCCAGGTGACCAGCCCGGAGATGAGGATCGCCGGCACGTTGATCCAGCCGCCTACCTTCAGCGCGGTCATCAGATCGGGCGAGACCGGCGCACCGAAGGCGAGCTGAACCTTGGCCATCAGCGCATCTGCATTGCTGATCGAGGCCGGGAAGTTGATGCCCAGTCCCCGCAGGAGGCCGATGGCGTGGTTCGACCAGCCGACCGCCACCGCGCTAGCGCCGACCGCATATTCCAGGATCAGTGCCCAGCCGACCATCCAGGCCAGGATCTCGCCGACCACGGCATAGGTGTAGGTGTAGGCCGACCCGGAGACCGGCACCATCGACGCGAGCTCCGAATAGCAGAGCGCCGCGACCGCGCAGACGAAGCCCGCCGCCAGAAAGCTCAGCAGCATGCCGGGACCGGCCTTCTGCGCCGCCTCGGAGGTGAGGACGAAGATACCGGTGCCGATCACCCCGCCGATGCCGAGCATCGTCAGCTGGAAGGCGCCGAGCGTACGATGCAGGCCCTTCTTCTGGGCAGTGAGCAGGATGGCGTCCATCGGCTTGACGCGGTCGAAGAGCATGCAAATTCCCCTAAGTGGCGTTCCCGCGGAGCGCCTGTGCTTATGGGCTGGCGAGCCTAACGCCTTGCCGCGCCAGCGCAATAGCTGTGCGGCGGGTCGTCAGGAGGCCAGCATCGGGCCGAGCGCACGGCCGCCGAAGAGGTGGACGTGGAGGTGCGCCACCTCTTGCCCCGCATGCGCGCCGAGATTGGCGAGCAGCCGATAGCCGGGCGCCACCAGGCCCTGCTCGCGCGCGACGTGCCCGACCGCACGAACGAAGCCGGCAATCTCCTCCGCCGACGCCCGCGCCGAGAAGTCATCCCACGACACGTAGGCGGCTTTGGGGATCACCAGGATATGGACCGGCGCCTGCGGGCTGATGTCGTGGAAGGCGAGGGCGAACGCGTCCTCGTAGACCTTCCTGGCCGGGATCTCGCCGCGCAGGATGCGCGCGAAGATGTTGCCATCGTCATAGGGCAGGGTGGCGTCGATCGGCATGGGGAGCTCCGTTTCCGGCAGGCGATTATGCCCTGGCCGCTTTCTCGTCATGGCCCGACACGCCCTCACGCCGGTCGAGTTCCGCCAGGACCTCCGTCAGTGGCACGTCGGCGTCGGCGAGCAGCACCAGCAGGTGGAACAGCGTGTCGGCGGCTTCGCCGACCAGCGCATCCCTGTCCTCGGTCAGGGCGGCGACGATCGTCTCGACCGCTTCCTCGCCCAGCTTGCGCGCGATCCTGCCGCGCCCCTTGGCAAACAGGCTCGCCACATAGGACGCCGCCGGATCGCCACCCCTGCGGCTGGCGATGGTTGCTTCCAGGCGGGCGAGGGTGTCCGGCATCATGCTCTACTTACGCGCCGGCGCCGCGAACCGGCAATCCTGCCGCCGCCAGCGCGGCGTGCGCCTCGGCCACCGTATGCTCGCCGAAGTGGAAGATGGAGGCGGCCAGGACGGCGCTCGCATGGCCCTGGGTCACACCCGCCACCAGGGCGTCGAGCGTGCCGACGCCGCCGCTGGCGACGACCGGCACGGACACGGCATCGGCGATGGCGCGGGTGAGCGCCAGGTCGTAGCCGCCGCGCGTGCCGTCATTGTCCATCGAGGTGACGAGCAGCTCGCCCGCGCCGAGCTCGGCCAGGCGCGCCGCATGCTCGATCGCGTCGATGCCGGTGGCGCGGCGGCCGCCATGGGTGAAGATCTCCCACCGGCCGCGCGCGACCGCCTTGGCGTCGACCGCGCCGACGACGCACTGCGCGCCGAAGCGGTCGGCAAGGTCGGCGGCGAGTTCCGGCCGCGCTACCGCCGCCGAGTTGATCGCGACCTTGTCGGCGCCCGCGAGCAGCAGCGCGCGCGCATCGTCGACCGTGCGCACGCCGCCGCCCACCGTCAGCGGCATGAAGCAGACCGCGGCGGTGCGGGCGA
The DNA here is from genome assembly GCA_964247375.1 of uncultured Sphingomonadaceae bacterium. Classification (GTDB taxonomy): domain Bacteria; phylum Pseudomonadota; class Alphaproteobacteria; order Sphingomonadales; family Sphingomonadaceae; genus Sphingomonas_I. The sequence continues at coordinate 18,352 of CAXTUG010000019.1, read as the reverse complement.
CCACGTCGAGGATGGTGCCGCGGTCCTCGTGGCTGGCGGTGATGTCGAGGAAGCAGAGCTCGTCGGCGCCGGCCGCGTC
>CAXTUG010000019.1:0-18263 GCA_964247375.1 uncultured Sphingomonadaceae bacterium | reverse complement strand
GTCATAGACCTTGGCCTGCTCGACCGGATCGCCGGCATCGGCCAGGTCGAGGAACTGCACGCCCTTGACCACCCGGCCGCCGGCCACGTCGAGGCAGGGGATGACGCGGACGCGGACGGTCATATCGTAAGGTCTCGATCCACCCTCACAGGCTCTCGTCCCGTGCCAGGCGGAGCGCCTTGCGCAGGTCCAGCCTGCCTTCGTAGAGCGCGCGGCCGCAGATCACGCCCTCGATGCCCTCATTGGCGTGACGCGCGAGGTCGGCGATGTCGACCAAACCATTCACGCCGCCGCTGGCGATCACGGGCAGGCGCGTGTTGCGCGCGAGCTCGACTGTCGCGCGCACGTTGCAGCCCTGCAGCAGCCCGTCCCGACCCACGTCGGTGAACAGGGCCGCGTAGACGCCGGCATCGGCGAAACGATTGGCGAGGTCGACCGCGCGCATGTCGGACACCTCGGCCCAGCCGTGGGTCGCCACCAGGCCGCCGCGCGCGTCGACCGCAACGATGACGCGCCCCGGCAGGTCGCGCGCGGCACCGCGCACCAGCTCGGGGTCGGTCAGCGCCGCCGTACCGATCACGACGCGTGCGACACCGCGCTCGATCCAGCGGTCGACCGCCGCGCGATCGCGGATCCCGCCGCCGACCTGCACCTTGCCGGGAAAGCCTTGCACGATGTCAGCCACGATCTCGCCGTTGACCGAAGCGCCGGCGAAAGCGCCGTCGAGGTCGACCACGTGGAGATGATCCGCCCCGGCCTCGTGGAAGACGTTGGCCTGCGCGACCGGGTCGTCATTGTAGATCGTGGCGCTCGCCATGTCCCCCGTGGACAGGCGGACGACCCTGCCCTCCTTCAGATCGATGGCGGGGTAGACTGTGATGCTCATTCAGGGACGCCAGTCGAGAAAGCGGGAGAGGAAAGCGAGGCCGTAAGCCTGGCTCTTTTCGGGGTGGAACTGCGCGCCGACCATGTTGTCCCGCGCGACCGCAGCGGTAACGGTGCCGCCATGGTCGGTCGTCGCCGCCAGCGCTTCCGGCGCGGCAACGTGGAAGGCGAAGCTGTGGAGGAAATAGGCTTCTCCGGGGACGATCAGCGGATGCGCCTGCACGGGCACGACGTCGTTCCATCCCATGTGCGGTACGCGTGCGCGCGCATCCCGGGGCTCGAGCTTCGCCACCGTGCCGCCGATCCAGCCGAGCCCCGGATGCGTGCCGAACTCCTCGCCCGCATCGGCCATCAGCTGCATGCCGACGCACACGCCCAGAAAGGGGGTTCCCTGCCCGATCACGCGCTCGTGCAGTGCGTCGACCATTCCGGAGATCGCGGAGAGCGCGCCCATGCAGGCGGCGAACGCGCCGACCCCGGGCAGCACGATCCGATCGGCGCGCAGCACCTGCTCCGGGTCGGCGGTCACCATCACCTCGCGCGCGCCGGCCGCGCCGAGGGCGTTCTCCACCGAATGGAGATTGCCCGCGCCATAATCGATCAGAGCGAGAGTCATCGTCCGCGGCCCCGCCGACGGAAATCACCCACCCAGCGTCCCCTTGGTCGAGGGAATAGCGTCGCCCTTGCGCGGGTCGATCTCGACCGCCTGCCGCAGCGCCCGCGCGCAGCCCTTGAAGATGCTCTCGCAGATATGATGGTTGTTGCGGCCGTACAGCATCTCGATGTGGAGCGTCATGCCCACCTCGCCGGCGAAGCTGTGAAACCAGTGTTCGATCAGTTCCGTATCGAGCTCGCCGAGCTTGGTCTGGGTGAAGGCGGTCTTCCAGACCAGGTAGGGCCGCCCCGATATATCGATCGCGACGCGGCTCAGCGTCTCGTCCATCGGCGCGTAGGCCGCGCCGAAGCGCGTGATGCCGCGACGGTCGCCCAAAGCCTTGGCGATCGCCTGTCCCAGCGCCAGCGCCGAATCCTCGGTCGTATGGTGCTGATCGATGTGGAGATCGCCGTCGCACGTCAGCTGGATGTCGATCAGCGAGTGGCGCGACAGCTGCTCGATCATGTGGTCGAGGAAGCCGATGCCGGTCGTCACCTGGTAGCTGCCCGATCCGTCGAGATTGACGGCGACGTCGATCGCGGTCTCGGCGGTCTTGCGGCGGATCGTGGCGGTGCGCATCGCGAGGGCCCTATCGCGCACCTGCCTGTCAGGCAACGCTTGACCCGCCCGGCGACGGCGTTCACTTGAGAGATATGACCGAAGGTGCGGCCGACAGCCTGATTCCGTATGACGAGATCGTCCAGGATGCCTTGCGCGCCGTGGTCGGCCGCGTGCTGGGGCAGGTCGAGAAGGAGGGGCTGCCCGGCAACCACCACTTCTACATCACCTTCAAGACGCAGGCCGCCGGCGTCGACATTCCGCGTCACCTGATCGAGCGCTACCCGGACGAGATGACGATCGTCATCCAGAACCGCTACTGGGACCTGCATGTCGGCGCGACCGGGTTCGAGGTCGGGCTGTCGTTCAACCAGGTCGGATCGAAGCTCTCGATCCCCTTCGCCGCCATCACCGCCTTTCACGATCCGGCGGTCGACTTCGCGCTGCATTTCTCCGCGCAAGTCGAGGATCAGCAGCCGGAGGAGATCGCCGCGGCAGAGAATGATCCGGTCGTGCGTCCGGTGGAAGACGGCTCCAACGTCGTGTCGGTGGATTTCACGCGCAAGAAGTAGGCGCCGCTGACGGCGCGAACTCACCGCGTCATCAGCCCACCTAATTGTCGACGGATCTGGCGCTTGCTCTCGTCGCTGAGCGCTCCGCGGATGCCGCTCCGGCCGGGCGGCATGTGCCGTGACGCGTCCTTGTCGAACAGCAGGTAGGCGAACATCGGCGCCCACGCAGCGCGCTGCTCATCGGGCAGGCCCGAGAAGGCCAGGAAGGCATGCACCAGCGCGTCTACCGGCTGGAGTCCCGGCTGCGCCGCCGGCGCGTCGTTCCACCAATAGTTCGCAAGCATGCTGAACGGGTCGAGCGAGCGGACGTGATGCCACCACATATACGGGATGTAGATCGCGTCGCCGCGTTCCAGATCGGCCACCTGCGCGACCTCCAGTGCGCGGTCGAAGCCCGGGAAGCGATCGAAGTCCGGTCGGTCGAAGTCGACGAGGCTGACCGGCGTGCCGGCCGGCGTAAATTCGAAGGGGCCGATGTGGAGGTTGGCGACCTGATCCGGCGGAAACAGCGTGAAGCGGCGGCGGCCTGCCACCACCATCGCGATGTTCGAGAACATGTCGTGGTGCGCGCTCACCACCACGCGGTTGCCGATCCACAGGCGCGGTGAGACCGGCTTGCCGATCAGGTCGATCCGGTTCTCGTCGACGAAGGCGGGGACGGAGGCGCGCGCTTCTATCGCCTGCGCGGCGAAAGTCGGCGGTTCCGCCGCCGCGCTGACGGCGAGCAGCTGGTCGGCGAGGTCGCTGATCGTACCCGGACGCCGCGCGAAATTGAGGGCGGTCATGTCATCGTTGTAGAAGAGGCGCCCGTGGATCTCCGGCGGGCCGACGACAATGTCGAAGGTGGCGCCGGTGTCCTGCCGCTTCAGGTAATCGGCGATCCCCTCCGGTGTTGCGGCGGCGTGGACGGCCGGCCAGTCCGCACCCGCGCCGCGCAGGACGGCGGGCTCGGATGCCGCCATGATCTCCTCGTGGAAGCGGCGCGCGTCGACGCCATGATATTCCCGAACCCTGCGCATGCTCTCCATGCATCCACCCTATCGTGCGCGGCCTGGCTTGGCAGCCGCCTTTTGCGCCTCGCATATCGGGGCTGCGCGTCTACATTCAGTGCATCCAACCGCACGAGGACTGCCATGGCCACGCGTACTGAGACCGACAGTTTCGGACCGATCGAGGTTCCGGCCGACGCCTACTGGGGTGCGCAGACGCAGCGGTCGATCGAGAATTTTCCGTTCGGCGCCCGCGAGCGGATGCCGATCGAGATCGTCCACGCGCTCGCCATCGTGAAGCAGGCGGCGGCGCGCGTGAACCGAGCGCATGGGCTCGCACCCGAGCTGGCGGATGCGATCGAGCAGGCCGCCGCCGCGGTCGCGGCCGGCCGGCACGACGACCAGTTCCCGCTGGTCGTGTGGCAGACCGGGTCCGGCACCCAGACCAACATGAACGTCAACGAGGTGATCGCCGGGATCGCCAACGAGGCGCTGGCAGGCATGCGAGGCGGCAAGACGCCGGTCCATCCCAATGATCACGTCAACATGAGCCAGTCGTCCAACGACAGCTTCCCGACCGCGATGCACATCGCCGCGGCGCGCGCGGCGACCGACCGGCTGGTGCCGGCGCTCGAGCGGATGGAGGCGGCGCTGCTCGAGAAGGTCCGCGCCTGGGACGATATCGTCAAGATCGGCCGCACCCACCTCCAGGATGCGACGCCGCTTACGCTGGGCGACGAAGTCTCCGGCTACTATGCCCAGGTTCGCCTCGCCCGCACCCGGCTGACGCCGCTGGTCGAGCACGGCCTGTGCAAGCTCGCGCAGGGCGGCACCGCGGTCGGCACCGGGCTGAACGCGCCGGCCGGGTTCGCCGAGGCGGTGGCGGCGGAGATCGCGCGGATTACCGGCCTGCCGTTCGAGACCGCGCCCAATAAGTTCGAGGCGCTCGCCAGCCACGACACGCTGGTCGACTTCTCCGGCCGGCTCAATACGGTCGCGGTCGCGCTCAGCAAGATCGCCAACGACATCCGGCTGCTCGGCTCCGGCCCGCGCTGCGGACTGGGCGAGCTCAAGCTGCCGGAGAACGAGCCCGGCAGCTCGATCATGCCCGGCAAGGTCAACCCGACCCAGTGCGAGATGCTGACCATGGTCGCCGCACAGGTGATGGGCAATCACGTCGCCATTACCATCGGCGGGCTGCAGGGACATTTGGAGCTGAACGTGTTCAAGCCGCTGATCGGCGCCAACGTGCTGCGCTCGATCGACCTGCTGGCGACCGGCCTCGACAGCTTCCGGGAGCGCGCGATCGACGGGCTGGAGCCGGATCGAGCGCGGATCGCCGCGCTGCTCGACCGATCGCTGATGCTGGTGACCGCGCTAGCACCGGAGATCGGCTACGACAACGCGGCCAAGATCGCGAAACATGCCCATCAGCACGGACTGACGCTGAAGGAGGCCGGGCTGGAACTCGGTCTCGTCGATGCCGGGACGTTCGATCGGGTCGTGAGGCCGGAAGTTATGCTCGGCCGCTGAGCGCGGCTCGCCGGCCGGCGCGATCAGATCCTTCTCGGCAGCGACGCTTACGAATCCTGCGGTTCGAAGCGCGGGTCGACAACCGGCTCGAGCTCGTCTTCCTTGGGGCGATTGGCGTAGAGCAGGGCGGCCACCAGCGCCGCCGATCCGATGCCGATCGCCGCACCGGCGGTGGCGGCGGCGACCACGTTCTTGCGGCGTCCGCCCGACTGTCGGCTCGTGCTGCTCTTCTTTGGCTTGCTGCCGCGGTCCTGCGTGTCAGCCATGCGTTTCTCCTCTGCTTGCGCCAGCCTAGCGCGCCGGTCGGCTCAGGTGAAGGGTTCACCGGAACAAGCGCACGCCTCCATGCGCTTGTTCCGGCGAGACTATTTGAAAGGGCATGGTCATGATCGGCAAGATTCTGGGCGCACTGATCGGCGCGAAAGTCGAGCGGAAGCGGGAGCAGAGCGGTCTGAAGGGCGCCGTTCTCGGGGCTGCCGCCGCGGGTCTGGTGCGCCGGCTTGGGCCGGTAGGTCTGGCGCTGGGTGGCGCTTACGCGGCCAAGAAGTGGTATGATCGGCGGCAGTCGGATACCGGTGCGCCTGCCGCCTGAGTTGGTCGTCAGAGGGGTTTGCCACCGGCCTTGACGGTAACGCCGCCCTTCATGACGTAATCGACCTGCTCCAGCGCGCGGATGTCCCGGAGCGGGTCGGTCTTCACGGCGATGATGTCGGCGTAGCGGCCGGGCTGGATCGAGCCGACGTCGGCCGATGCGCCGATCAGGTCGGCGGCGTTGCGGGTCGCCGTCAGGATCGCCGCCATCGGCGTCATGCCCGCGTCGACCTCGATCGCGAACTCCTGCGCGTTCTCGCCATGGGCCGACAGGCCGAACGTGTCGGTGCCGAAAGCGATCTTCACCCCGGCGGCATGCGCATCGTGCAGGTTCTTCTTCAGCATCGGCCCGATCACCAGTGCCTTGGCTGCGGTCGAGGGGTTCAACTCGTCCGGGTGAGTCCTGGCGCGCTCGTACACCTTCTGTCCGACCAGCATGGTCGGGACCAGATACGTGCCATGTTGCTCGAAGAGCTTGTAGCTGCCGGTGTCGGCATAGCTGCCATGCTCGATCGAATCGACACCGAGCGCGATCGTATGGTCGATCGCCTCCTTGCCGTGCGCGTGCGCCGCCACCCGCATGCCGAGCGCGTGCGCGGTATCGATCACCGCCTTGATCTCGTCATCCTGCATCAGCTGCAATTTGGGATCGTCGCCGATCGACATGACGCCGCCCGACGGCATGATCTTGATCAGGTCGACGCCGGCACGCCACAGCCGACGCACCGTCCGGCGCGCCTCCTCCGGACTGTCGATCAGGCTCTCGTGCCAGTTCGGGATATGCCCGAACTCTGGCAGCAGGCCGTTGGCCGGATCGCCATGGCCGCCGGTCGGGCCGAGCGGATCGCCCGACACCCACATACGCGGTCCCGGCACCTCGCCTTTCGCGACGGCCTTCTTGAGCGCCACCACCGCCGTGGTCGGATCACCCACGTCGCGGATCGAGGTAAAACCGGCGAGCAGCGTGGCGCGCGCGTCGTTCACGCCGTCGATCAACTGGTCGTAGGGCGTGGTGGTCACGGCCAGGCGGATCGGATCGCCGCCATGCCATGCCGCCATGATGTGGACGTGGCAGTCGATCAGGCCGGGCAGGACCGTCTCGTTCGACAGGTCGACCACCTCGGCACCGGCCGGGGTCTGGTAGCCCGGCTGAACTGCCGTGATGCGGTCGTCGCGGATCAGGATCGACACCTTCTCTCGCGGCGCCGCGCCGGTGCCGTCGATCAGCCGCCCGGCATGGATCACCATGTCCTTGGCCGAAGCCGCTCCTGATGCCAGCGCCAGTGCGAGCGCCGCCACGATCCTCCGCTTCATCCTCTTTCCCTTCATCGACAGAGTGTCGCGGATCGCCGCCGATGTCACGGCTTCTTATGCAGCCAACCCGGCTCCTCCCGTCATGCCCGCGCATGCGGGCATCCCGCTTCTCCTCCGCGGGCCAGGGCAGCGGGGTTCCCGCGTGCGCGTCAGATTGACCTTCCGCGCCGGCAAAGCCAAGAGCGGCCATGCCCAACGCCAGCATCGAACATCGTGGTGTCCTCTTCGTCCTGTCCTCACCCTCGGGCGCCGGCAAGTCGACGATCGCCCGCATGCTGCTCGCGGCCGACCGGGACATCGACATGTCGGTGTCGGTCACGACGCGGCCGATGCGGCCGGGCGAGGTGGACGGGCGCGACTATCGCTTCGTCGACGTGCCGACGTTCAAGGACATGGTCGGCAATGGCGAGCTGATGGAGTGGGCGCACGTCTTCGATCATCGCTACGGCACGCCGCGCGCGCCGGTCGAGAAGATGCTCGCCGACGGGCACGACGTGCTGTTCGACATCGACTGGCAGGGCGCGCAGCAGCTCTACCAGCAGGCGGGCCAAGACGTGGTGCGCGTCTTCATTCTGCCGCCGTCGGTGGACGAACTCGAACGGCGGTTGCGTACCCGCGGGACCGACGATGCGGACGTCGTGGCGGCCCGCATGGCGCGCGCCAATTCGGAGATCAGCCACTGGGACGGCTACGATTATGTGCTGATCAACGACGATGTCGACGGCTGCTTCAGCCAGGTCCGCACCATCCTGGAGGCGGAGCGGCTGCGCCGGTCACGGCAGACCGGCCTGATCGGTTTCGTCCGCAAGCTGATGACGGCACGCGCGGGCTAGGGTAAGGATCGCCTCCGGCATGGGAGAGCGAAATGGTGCGGGTTCTTATCGGCAGCCTGGTGGGCGCCGTCGCGATGTTCGTGGTCGGCTTCATCTTCTGGGCGACGCCCCTGCAGCGGATCGGCTACTCGACCGCGTCGGACGCGCAGAATGCGGCGGTCCAACTCAGCCTGGCACAGAACCTGCCGCATACTGGACGCTACGTCGTGCCGAACCCGACGACCCAGGCCGGCGGCAACGGCTATACCAAGGGGCCGATCGCCAGCATCGACTATAACAGCGCCGGCTTCTCGACCGCCGATCCCGCCAGCATGATCGGCGGCTTCGTGCAGGAGCTGATCGTCTCGCTGATGATCGGTCTCAGCCTGTACGTGATCGCTGGCCGCGTGCCCGATGTCGTCTCGCGCGTTCGGGTCGGCTTCGGCCTGACGGCCGCGGCGACGGTGATGATCGTCACCGCCGATCCGATCTGGATGCACGGCGACTGGCGCTACGCCCTCTATGCCCTGATCGCGGACCTGGCGATGCTGGCGGCAGCGACGCTGGTCATCGTGCGCTGGTTTCTTCCCGCTCCCGCGGCCGCGACGCTGCACTGACGACCGCGGCGCGGGTAAGGAAATCATTTCGCGCCCCTTCTCTCCAGCCCGGCCCTGACCTACCACGGGGCAGATCAGGGTTGGGGGGACGATGATGGATCTCACGCGGCGGCATTGGTTCGGGTTGGCCGGCATGATGGCTGTGGGCGCAGCCGCATCGGCCCGCCTCCCCCTTGGTCCGCCGGCGATACAGCTGCTCGGCCGAGGCGATCGCGACCCGGGGCCGATGCTCGACGCGCTCGCCGCCTATGCCGCGGACGAGATGACGGCGTTCGGTCTTCCCGGCCTCGGCATGGCGGTAGAGGGACCGGATGGACTGCGCGCAACGATCTGCCTCGGCCGCGCCGATGTCGATCGGGGTACGCCGATCGTGCCCGGCTACCTTTTCCAGATCGGTTCGATCAGCAAGTCGATGGTGGCGCTCTGTATCTATCGGCTGGCCGATCAGGGCAAGCTCGACCTTGACGCAGCCGTGGCCGACGTCATGCCCGGCATCTCCTGGCCCGACGCGCGGATCACGATCGCGGCCATGCTCAATCACACCTCGGGACTGCCCGGCGACGCACCGATGTTTCCGCGCTCGCCCGACGGACGGCTGTGGATCAATTACCCGCCGGGCCGGACCTTCGCCTACAGCAATACCGCCTTCGGCCTGCTCGGCCTGGTCGTGGCGCACGTCGCGCGCATGCCCTACCCGCGCGCCTTGTCCGAACTCGTGCTGCAACCGCTCGGGATGAGTGCGAGCGAGCCGGTGATCCGCACGCGCGATCGGGCGCGCTTCCCGACCGGGTACGGCGCGTTCGGCAACGATGCCTGGTTTCCGGACAATGCGATCACACCGGGGTCGTGGAGCGATTTCGATCAACCCGCGGGATCGGTCGCGGCCACGCCGGCGGACATGGCGCGCTACGTCGCCTACCTGGTTCGGCTCGGCCGCGGGCAGGGTGCGCCGCTGCTGTCCGACCGGCTCGCGCGCCGCTTCGTCACCACGACGATCGATGCGCCGGAATTCTCGCCCAAGGGGCGTTATGCCTCGGGCATTGCGACGGTCGACGTCGACGGCCGCCGCTGCCTCCATCACACCGGCGGCATGATCCTCTATCATTCCTCGATCACGGTGGATTGGCAGGCGGGCGGCGGCGTGTTCGCCAGCGTCAACTCCGGAGCGGGCGAGTATCGTCCGCGGGGGATCACGCATCATGGCTGCCGATTGCTGCGCGCCTTCATCGAAGGACGCGCGCTGCCCGCTGCGCCACCGATCGTCGCGGTTTCGCCGGTACACAAGGCCGATCGCTATGCCGGCCGCTTCCTGGCCGCGGCCGCGCCTCCGATCGAGATCGCGGCGAGGGGAGAAACGCTGACGGCGGTGGCCGGCGAGGGCGCGCGCGGGCGGCTCCTGCCGATCGGCGAGCGCCGCTTCCTCGCCGACGTCGCCCCGCTCGGGCGGCACGAAATCCTATTCGACAAGGGCAGCTTCGACCGCTTCTGGTGGGGCGGAACCCGCTATGCCCGCAACGAAGCAATCGCCACCCCGCCGGTGGGCGAGGCGGTGCGTGGTTTGGCGGGCCTGTACGAGAGCAACAGCTTCTGGAATTCGATCTCGGTCGTGGCCCGCGGCGACATGCTGGCGATGGAAGGCATCGGACCGCTCGTTCGCGCGGCCGACGGCAGCTGGCGGAACAGCGAGGATCTGCCGAGCGACCGCCTATGGTTCGACGCTATCGTCGAAGGTCGCGCCGAGCGGCTGAGCTTCTCCGGCAACGACCTGCTGCGGTTCCACGACGTGGACGAGTAATCACGCCCTCGTCGACGACGCGTGATCCCGGCGTCCGCCGGGACACGGATCTATGATCCGCTGCCGGTCGCGGCGGTGTCGTAGCCCAGCACCTTGGCCGACGCCGTCTCGGCGCCCTTGGCCAGCGCCTTCGCGCCCGAGTAGATGAAACCGTAGGTCGGGTAGGCGCGCTGGCCGACGTCGTGGATCGGCCCGTACCATACCTTGACCGCGCTCCAGTCGTTGCGCGGCGAGGCGTCGATCACGGTCACGTCATGCTCGACCTGGCCGCGCGTACCCCAATTGGCATGCGTCACCTTGATGATGCGGTCCGATATCACCTGGGTCACGGTCGCGACATGGCCGGAGCGCATCGAGCCGGCCGCCTTGAACACCAGCACCGATCCGAGCCTGGGTGCGGCGCCCTGCGCATATTTGCCGATCGCCTGGTTCCACCACGATGCGGCAGCACCGAACAGCTGGATGCCGGAGAAGACCCGGGCGAACGGCGCGCACTGCCAGAAGGTCTGTGCGTCGGCGGCCGACGGAACGGACAAGGCTGCCATGAAGAGTAAGGAACAAAAGGTTGCCTTGAAGCGTCGCGTCATGTTCGGACGGATCCCCCGATCTCGCTGGTGCAACAGGGGGTACGGTCGCGTTTCGCCAAGGATAAGGGTTGCTGCGATGAACGGAGCCGATGCTGCGTTCGCCCGATGCGTCAGGCTGTAGGCGCTTCCGTCCATCGCCGAAAGCGCACATTTCAGCCGTAAAGATCCTGGTAATCTATCGAATCGCCGGCGCTACTTGCACTTCCGCGACCCCGCCGCTATGTCGCCGCTCGCTTCCGGGCCGGAGGAGTGTAGCTCAGTTGGTAGAGCATCGGTCTCCAAAACCGAGGGCCGGGGGTTCGAGTCCCTCCACTCCTGCCACTTCGCTGTGACGGGTCCAGGGGCGAAAGGTTCGTAACAGCAGCGGGCCGGGCGGCGCTTCCTTCACGAAGGGGCGTGCTGCCGCTTTGGAGCGCTGCGTTTTGGTGTTGGCAGAGGAAGAACGTGGCAGAGGCTAGCAACGGCGGCATCGGAGCCTGGCTCCGCAACGTGCCCACCTTCGTCCAGCAGGTGAAGACGGAAGTCGGCAAGGTCGCCTGGCCGACCCGTCGGGAGACCGTCATGACCGCGGTGATGGTCGTGGTGATGACGCTCGTGCTCGGCATCTTCTTCTTCAGCGTGGATTGGGCGTTCAGCCGGATCGTACGCTTCCTGCTGACGCTCGCCTCTTAAAGATCGGGAACGATAACGGAATGTCGCGCTGGTACATCATCCACGCTTATTCGGGCTTCGAGAACAAGGTCCGCGACCAGATCGTGGCCGATGCCGGCCGCCTGGGACTTGAACAGCTGGTCGAGGCGGTCGAGGTGCCGACCGAGAAAGTGACGGAGGTCCGTCGCGGCAAGAAGGTCACGAGCGACCGCAAGTTCTTCCCCGGCTACGTGCTGCTTAAGGCGTCGATGAACGACGACGTCTACCACCTCGTCAAGAACACGCCCAAGGTGACGGGCTTCCTGGGTTCGAGCGGCCGGCCGCAGCCGATCACCGACAGCGAGGCTGCGCGCATCCTCAACACGAAGGAAGAGGCTGCGGTCGCGGCGCCCAAGGCCAAGTTGAAGGTCGACTACGACATCGGCGACTCGGTCAAGGTGCTTGAGGGGCCGTTTGCGAGCTTCAACGGCGTGGTCGAGGAACTCGATTTCGACCGCGGCCGCGTCAAGGTATCGGTGTCGATCTTCGGCCGCGCGACTCCCGTCGAGCTGGAGTTCGAGCAAGTCGAACGGATCAAATAAGGATTCGTCGCCCCGGACTTGTTCCGGGGTCCACTCCGCCCCACGCACCGCTGGTGCAGCTCAAGGGTGGATGCCGGAACAGGTCCGGCATGACGACGGGGCTTCAGACCGCGGGAGGCCGTCAGGCCGTCAGCACCGCTAAGCCAATGGAGTAGACAATGGCGAAGAAGATTACAGGTTACATCAAGCTGCAGGTGCCGGCCGGCAAGGCCAATCCGTCGCCGCCGATCGGCCCCGCGCTCGGTCAGCGCGGCGTCAACATCATGGAATTCTGCAAGGCGTTCAACGCGCAGACCGGTTCGGAAGAGGTGGGAACGCCGCTGCCGACGGTCATCACCGTCTATGCCGATCGCAGCTTCTCGTTCGAGACCAAGACGCCGCCTGCGACCTACTTCCTGAAGAAGGCCGCCAAGCTGCAGTCGGGCTCGAAGGAGCCGGGCAAGGTGTCGGCGGGCACGATCAAGCGCAGCCAGGTGTCGGAGATCGCGCAGGCCAAGATGAAGGACCTGAACGCCAACGACATCGAAGCGGCAACGAAGATCATCGAAGGCTCCGCACGCGCGATGGGCCTGCAGGTTGTGGAGGGCTGAGCGCATGGCAAAGCTTACGAAGAAGCAGAAGGCGCTCTCGGTCGACACCGTGAAGCTGCACGGCGTGGACGAGGCGATTGCGCTCGCCCGCACCAACGCCACCGCCAAGTTCGACGAGACGATCGAGGTTGCGCTGAACCTGGGCGTCGACCCGCGTCACGCCGATCAGATGGTCCGCGGCGTGGTGACGCTGCCCAAGGGCACCGGCAAGACGGTGCGCGTCGGCGTGTTCGCGAAGGGTGCCAAGGCCGATGAGGCCCGCGCGGCGGGTGCCGACGTGGTCGGCGCCGAGGACCTGCTGGAGACGGTCCAGGGCGGTACGATCGATTTCGACCGCTGCATCGCCACGCCCGACATGATGGGCCTGGTCGGCCGCCTCGGCAAGGTGCTGGGTCCGAAGGGCCTGATGCCGAACCCGAAGCTCGGCACGGTCACGATGGACGTCGCCGGTGCGGTCAAGGCCGCCAAGGGCGGTCAGGTCGAGTATCGCGTCGAGAAGGCGGGCATCATCCACAGCGGCATCGGCAAGGCGAGCTTCCCGGCCGAGGACCTGCGCGCGAATTTCGACGCGCTGGTCGACGCCGTGATCAAGGCCAAGCCAACCGGCGCCAAGGGCAAGTACCTGAAGAAGGTGGCGGTCAGCTCCTCGATGGGCCCGGGCATCAAGGTGGATCCGGCCGAGATCACCGCCGTCTGAACGTCGCGTTGCGCGATTGAACTGGGGGCCGGGCGTCCGTCCGGCCCCTTTTTTCCGACTGATAGATATGTCTCATTCAGCCGGCGGGTGTAACGTCATGGCTGCGGAGGTTGTATGTCGAATTCGGACTCGCTCAGTTTCGCGGCCAATACCCTGACTCGCGGCGGCTTTGTCGACAGCGGCACCGGCAAGCCGTCGTTGACCACCCAGGGCGCCGCCGACCATATCGCGGATCACGGCTGGAGCTTGGCGGGTCAGCCGGCAACTGTAACTTATGCCTATCGCGCCAGCGGCACATCGCCGGATTCCGACAGCACCGGCTTCAGTCCTTTCTCGACCGCACAGATTGCGGCGGCCGAGAAGGCGCTCGCTTCATGGTCGGACGTGGCCAATATCAGCTTCACGCGCGTGAACGATGGATCGGGCTATTCGAACAACGCCACGATCTTGTTCGGCAACTTCACCACCGGCTCGGCGGCGGGCTTTACCTACCTGCCCGGCTCACGCAGCCCGGCGGCGATCGCTGGCGATGTGTGGATCAACGGATCGGAATCGTACAATCAGGCGCCGACCATCGGCAATTACGGCGGACAGGTGCTGCCGCACGAGATCGGCCACGCCATCGGCATGGAACATCCCGGCGCCTACGACGCCAGCGACGCGCAGGAGCCGACCTACGAGGCCAATGCCAAATATTACGAGGATAGTCGTCAATATACGATCATGAGCTATTTCGGCTCGTTCAACACCGGCGCCTATCTGACTGCCTATTCAGCCGTCCCGCTGGTCGACGACATCACCTCGGCACAGCGTCTGTACGGCGCCAACATGACGACGCGTACCGGTGACACGACCTATGGCTTCCACTCGAATGCGGGCCGCGACTGGTTCGCCGCAACGAGTGCCAGCGCGGACCTGATCTTTTCGGTATGGGATGCGGGCGGTAACGACACGTTCGATTTCTCCGGCTACGCGCAGAACCAGGTCATCGACCTGCGCCCCGGCGATTTCTCCGACGTCGGCGCGTTCAAGCACAACGTCTCGATCGCCTATGGCGCCACTATCGAGAATGCGATCGGCGGTACGGGCGCGGACACGATCATCGGCAATGTTGCCGCTAATGTGCTGGACGGTGGATCGGGTAACGATGCTTTGTACGGCGAAAGCGGAAACGATACCTTGCGCGGCGGTGCCGGCGACGATCTGCTCGACGGCGGCAGCGGCAGTAACGTCATCGACGGCGCAACCGGCAGCGATACCGTGCTGCTGCCGGGCAGCATCTCCGACTATTACAGCAAGACTATCGCCGGCGGATCCTACACGATTTCTGGCAATACCATCGTCGACACGGTCAGCAACGTCGAGTTCGTCCGGCTCCAGGCGATCGGTGCGACGTCCGGAACCACCTATTCGTTGAGCGAGTTCCTGACGGGTTTGGCCAACGCTCCCTTCGCCTCGGCACCCTACCGTTATGCCGACCTGACCGACTTCAACGGGGATCGGCATAGCGACATCCTATGGCGCAATCAGAATGGGGCCGTATCCACGTGGCAGGCGAGCGGATCGCCGGTCGGCAGTGGGCTGCAGCCCGGTGTGTTCAACACCACGGTCGGCACTGATTGGAAGGCGCTCGAGACGTTCGATATGAACGGAGACGGCCAGTCGGATATCCTGTGGCGCAACGTCAACGGCACCATCGCGGTCTGGAGCAATGTCAGCGACAAATCGAACGCCAGCAGCTATGTCGACCGGTCGGTGGGTAACGATTGGTCGATCGCGGCGGTGGGGGACTTCGATGGCGACGGTAAAGACGACCTGCTGTGGCGCCACCAGGGCGGCGCGCTGTCGATCTGGTCGTCGACGGGCGGCGGGTTTGATGCGGGTAGCTACAACCATGCTCCAGTCGGTACGACCTGGCGGATCGAAGGTGCTACCGACTTTAACGGTGATGGACATGCCGACATTTTCTGGCGAGACGGGCAGGGGAATGTCACGAGCTGGATTAAGACCGCGGCCGGCTTTGCCGAGGGGGCGTTCAATTATGGTGTGGGTCTCGACTGGCATGTGAACGGCCTCGCCGATTTCAACGGCGATGGGCGTGACGACGTGTTGTGGCGCAACGACAATGGCGCGCTCACCATCTGGTATTCCAACGATATGAGCTTCAACCAGGGTCAGTATAACCACCTACCGGTCGGCAACAGCTGGCATGTGGCGGAAGTTGGCGACTTCAACGGCGACGACAAGGCCGATCTATTGTGGCGCAATGACAATGGCAGCGTGACTGAGTGGCAGTCGACCGGATTCGGTTTTGCCGAAGGCCTTGCCAACAATTACGCTTCAACCGACTGGAGCATCGTCGCCCACGTTTTTCCGCTCTGAGCGATAAGTGCCCCGATCAATGGCTGATTGACCTTTCGATCCAATCTGCTAACGGCGGCTACAGCCCGATGCCTTTGGTATCGGCTATCCGTCCGAGACAGCAGGTGAAGGAGATTTGTCCTTCTTAATGTCCTGCCTAGACGGGGAAGAGATTATCGGTGGCTTGCGTGCAAGCGGCCGGTCTGCATCGCGGGCTCAGTTCCGCGCTCAGTTCATCCATTCCCCTTCGGACCTTGCCGCTCGAGGTCTCACGCCTCGCGTGGGTTTGAATGCATCCGGCGCATGTCGCACTGGATGGAATGGAGACTAGGCAATGGATCGTGCTCAGAAGTCCGAGCTGGTCGCAGAGCTGAACCGCACCCTCAGCGAGACGTCCGTCGTGGTCGTCACGCGTAACCTGGGCATGACCGTCGCGCAGTCGACGGCCCTCCGGGTGAAGATGCGCGACGCCGGCGCCAGCTACAAGGTGACCAAGAACCGCCTTGCCCGCATCGCCGCCGAAGGCACGCCCTATGCGTCGCTCAGCGATCTGCTGACCGGCCCGACGGCGCTGTCGACGTCGGTCGACCCGGTCGCGGCCGCCAAGGTCGTCGTCGATTTCGCGAGAACCAACGACAAGTTGGAGATCGTGGGCGGCGCGATGGGCGCAACCGTGCTGGACGTGAACGGGGTGAAGGCGCTCGCCGAGCTGCCCAGCCTCGACGAGCTGCGCGCCAAGATCGTGGGCCTGCTTCAGGCACCCGCGACCAAGGTGGCGTCGGTGCTTCAGGCGCCGGCCGGCCAGCTCGCCCGCGTGTTCGGGGCCTATGCGGCCAAGGAAGAAGCGTAACTTCTAATCTGACTATTGGGGCCTGACGTGCCCCGCATGGAGACTATCATGGCAGACCTGCAGAAGCTTGTTGACGACCTGTCCACGCTCACCGTCCTCGAGGCGGCCGAGCTTTCCAAGATGCTCGAAGAGAAGTGGGGCGTGTCCGCCGCCGCTGCCGTCGCGGTCGCCGCGCCGGCTGGTGGCGCCGGTGCCGGCGCACCCGCGGCCGAAGAGAAGACCGAGTTCGACGTGATCCTCACCGGCGACGGTGGCAAGAAGATCAACGTCATCAAGGAAGTCCGCGCCATCAACGGCCTGGGCCTGACCGAAGCCAAGACGCTGGTCGAATCCGCGCCGAAGGCGGTCAAGGAAGGCGTGAACAAGGACGAAGCCGAGAAGCTGAAGAAGCAGCTCGAGGAAGCCGGCGCGACCGTCGAGCTGAAGTGACCTGCAGCGCATCGCGCTGAACGTCATTCCGGCGCAGGCCGGAAGCTACAGGAAGGAGAGGGGCGGTCCGGCGACGGATCGCCCCTTTCTTCTACCCGTCCCGGCAGCCGCATCGCTTCGCTACGCCCGCGATGACGATGGAAGTCAGATGTCGCGCTGCATGAACACCACGTCGAGGTAGCGCCCGAACTTGAATCCGGCCCGGCCAAGCCGGCCGCACTGTTCGAAGCCTGCGTGCTCGTGCAGCGCGACCGAGCCGACATTGGCGGAGTCGCCGATGGCCGCGAACATGCGCTGGAAGCCGGCCGCCGCTGCCTCCGCCAGCAGCGCTTCGAGCAGCTGCCGTCCGATCCCGCGACCCGTATGATCCGGATGGACATAGACCGAATTCTCGGCCGAGAAGCGATAGGCGGCGCGGTCCCGGAACTGCGCGGCATAGGCATAGCCGATCACCGTGCCGTCCTGCTCCGCCACCAGCCATGGCCAGCCGCGTGACACGACCCGATCGAGGCGTTTCGCCATTTCCGTTCCCGGCGGGGGGGGCGCGGCGGAAGGGGCGCGGGCGGGGGGCAGCCGGAGGGGGGTGCCGTGCAGAACGTGATGGCCGTAGATCGCGGCGATCGCTTCGCTGTCGGACGGCGTGGCGGATCGGACGAGCACGGCCCATCCTTTCAGATGCGGAATGCCCGATCCAGCCGAAACCCCCTTTACGAATCCATAAAACTTCCTACATGGGACTTCGAACGGTGCCGCCCGCCTGATGGGTGGCCCAACCATTCCCCCTCGGGACACGTCCGTTTGGCGAACGGATCGCGACGAATTGAGGGCGGATCGTGGGTTCTCCAGACGCTGCCAGTGCGGTTCCGACGGTCCGGACCCGCACTTTTTTGCGTGGGCAAACGCCCATGTGTCGGCCGCATGCCGCTGCGAAGGCGGTGCATTCTGATCCGGGCTCAAGGATAATCGATGGCTACTCAGGCTCACGACGCGCTCACCACGGCTGCGAAGAAGCGCATCCGCAAGGTCTTCGGCAACATCCACGAAGTGGTGCAGATGCCGAACCTGATCGAGGTTCAGCGCGAATCCTACGAGCAGTTCCTGCGCAGCGATCCCTCGATCGGCTATGTCTCGGGCCTGGAGAAGACGCTGCGCTCGGTGTTCCCGATCCGCGACTTCGCCGGCACCGCCGAGCTCGA
>CAXTUG010000018.1:15974-21739 GCA_964247375.1 uncultured Sphingomonadaceae bacterium | reverse complement strand
CACGGCTTCGACCTCATGCACGAAGGCAAGTCGATCCGCTCGGTCGTGTTGTACTGACCGTCGCCCCGGCGCAGGCCGGGGTCCACTCACCGGCCGGGCCTGAATCCCGGCCTCCGCCAGGATGACGAGGGGCATGGAGACAGTTTCGACCAACAAGGCTTTCGGCGGCATACAGGGCGTCTACCGTCATGCCTCTGCCGCGACCGGCACGGACATGACCTTCGCGGTGTTCGTACCCGATCATGACGAGGGCGAGCGGCTGCCGGTGGTGTGGTACCTGTCGGGGCTCACCTGCACCCACGCCAACGTCACCGACAAGGGCGAGTTTCGCCGGGCCTGCGCCGAGCATCGCCTGATCTTCGTCGCTCCCGACACCAGCCCGCGCGGTCCGGACGTACCCGACGATCCCGCCGGCGCCTACGACTTCGGGCTCGGCGCGGGCTTCTACGTCGACGCGACCGAGGCACCCTGGTCGACGCACTATCGCATGGGAACCTACATCGCCGACGAGCTGCCCGAGCTCGTCCGCGAGGCCTTTCCCGCCGACCCGGCACGCCAGTCGATCATGGGTCACTCGATGGGCGGCCACGGCGCCATCACGCTCGGCCTCTCCTATCCCGATCGCTTCCGCGCGGTATCGGCCTTCGCGCCGATCGTGGCGCCCTCGCGCGTGCCCTGGGGACAGAAGGCGCTGGGCAATTACCTGGGGCCGGATCGCGCGGCCTGGCGCAGGCATGATGCGGTCGCGCTGATCGACGACGGCGCGCGCCTGCCCGGACTGCTGGTCGATCAGGGCGAGGCCGACCAGTTCCTCGCCGAGCAGCTGCAACCGGGCCTGCTGCGCCACGCCTGCGACGCGGCCGGCATCCCGCTGACGCTCAACCTGCGCCCGGGCTACGATCACAGCTACTATTTCGTGTCGACCTTCATGGCCGATCACCTCGCCTGGCATGCGGAGCGGCTCGCATGACCGGCTTCGACGTCCTCGTCGTCGGCGGCGGCCATGCCGGGGCGCAGGCCGCCATCGCGCTGCGCCAGAACAAATATGCGGGCACGATCGCCATCGTCGGCGACGAACCGGAGCTGCCGTACGAACGCCCGCCGCTCTCCAAGGAGTATCTCGCCGGCGACAAGCCGTTCGAGCGGCTGCTGATCCGCCCGCCCGCCTTCTGGGCCGAGCGCGGCATCGCCATGCTGACCGGCCGCCGCGTCGATGCGGTCGATCCGGCAGCCCACGAAGTCACCACCGACGATGGCGAGACGATCGGCTACGGCACCCTGATCTGGGCCACCGGCGGCAGCCCGCGCGCGCTGATCTGTTCCGGCCACGATCTGCCCAACGTGCACGCGATCCGATCGCGCGCGGACGTCGACGCCCTGATGGGCCAGCTCGACGCCACGACGCGCGTCGTCGTGATCGGCGGCGGCTATATCGGCCTGGAGGCGGCGGCGGTCCTGACCAAGCTCGGCAAGCAGGTGACGGTGCTGGAGGCGCTCGACCGCGTGCTCGCGCGCGTCGCCGGGGCGCCGCTGTCGCGCTTCTACGAGGCCGAACACCGCGCCCACGGCGTCGACGTGCGGCTGGGCGTCGCCGTCACCTGTATCGAGGAGGCGGAGGGCCGCGCCGCCGCGGTCCGGCTCGGCGACGGTACGCTGCTCCCGTGCGACATGGTGATCGTCGGCATCGGCATCGTGCCCGCGGTCGCTCCCCTGCTCGCGGCGGGCGCGGCCGGCGGCAACGGCGTCCAGGTCGACGCGCAGTGCCGCACGTCGCTGCCCGACATCTTCGCAATCGGCGACTGCGCGCTGCACGCCAACACCTACGCCGACGGCGCGGCGATCCGGCTGGAATCCGTGCAGAACGCCAACGACATGGCCAATGCGGTCGCCAAGACGCTGACCGGCACCCCGACCGACTATCATGCCGTGCCGTGGTTCTGGTCCAACCAGTACGACCTGCGGCTGCAGACGGTCGGCCTGTCGATCGGCCACGATGCGCTGGTCGTGCGCGGCGATCCGGCGGCGCGCGCCTTCTCGGTCATCTACCTCAAGGATGGCCGCGTGACCGCGCTCGACTGCGTCAACACGGTGCGCGACTATGTCCAAGGCCGCGCGCTGGTGGCCGAGGGCAGGAGCCCCGACCCGGCGCGGCTGGCGGATACCGGGGTGGCGCTCAAAGAACTGTAGGATGAGGAACAGCATGGCAGGATGGAACCGGCGCAAGCCGATCGATGCGGCGCGAACCGGACCTCGGCTCACGCCGACCCTGTCGTGGCCGCACCTGATGGCGCTGGGCGTCGGCGCGATCGTCGGCACCGGCATCCTCACCCTGATCGGCGTCGGCGCCGACCGCGCCGGCCCGGCGGTGCTGCTGTCCTTCGCCATCGCCGGCGCGATCTGCGCCTGCGCCGCGCTCGCCTATGCCGAGATGGCGACGATGATACCGGCCGCCGGCAGCGCCTATACCTACTCCTACGCCGTACTGGGCGAGACCATCGCCTGGATCGTCGGCTGGAGCCTGATCCTGGAATATAGCCTGGTGGTGTCGACCGTGGCGGTCGGCTGGTCGGGCTATGCCGCGCCGCTGCTGACCGCGACCGGCTTCCCTGCGGCGCTCACCAAGGGGCCGGCGCTGGGCGGCATCGCCAACCTGCCCGCCATCTTCATCATCGCGGTCGTCGCCGGCCTGCTCTGCGTCGGCACGCGCGAGAGCGCGCGGCTGAACACCGTGCTGGTGCTGATCAAGATCGCGACGCTCGCGCTGTTCGTGGCGGTGGCGCTGCCGGCGTTCGACGCGCAGAACCTCCATCCCTTCATGCCGCACGGCTTCGCCAAGGTGGTGGAGGCGGACGGCACCGCGCGCGGGGTGATGGCGGCGGCGGCGATCATCTTCTTCGCCTTCTACGGCTTCGACGCCATCTCCACCGCGGCCGAGGAGGCCAAGCGGCCGGAGCGCGACCTGGCGATCGGCATCGTCGGCTCGATGCTCGCCTGCACGCTCATCTACGTGCTCGTGGCGGCCGCCGCGGTCGGCGCCCTGCCCTACACCCGCTTCGCCGACAGTCCCGAGCCGCTCGCGCTGATCCTGCGCGAGATGGGGCAGGGCCGGATCGCGCACATCATCGCCGTCGCCGCGGTGATCGCGCTGCCGACCGTGATCCTGGGCTTCCTCTACGGCCAGAGCCGCATCTTCCTGGTGATGGCGCGCGACGGCTTCCTGCCGCCGCGGCTCGCCGCCATCTCGTCGCGCGGCACGCCGGTGCGGATCACGATCCTCACCGCGGTGCTGGTCGCGGTCCTGGCGGGCGTGCTGCCGATCGACCAGATCGCCGCGCTCGCCAATGCCGGCACGCTGATCGCCTTCATCGCGGTCGCAACCTGCATGCTGGTGATGCGGCGGCGCGATCCCGCCATCCGCCGTCCGTTCCGTGCGCCGGCGGCGTGGGTGATCGGGCCGGGCGCGATCCTGGGCTGCCTCTACCTCTTCATCAGCCTGCCGACCAAGACCCTGCTGTGGTGCCTGCTGTGGAACGCGATCGGGCTCGCGCTCTACCTGCTCTACGGCCGCAGCCGCAGCCTGCTCGGCCGATCCAGCTGAATCCGTCATTGCGAACCGGGTGACGAAAGGCGGAGCTACAATGCCAGCAGTGCTGATCCTCACCACGGTGGGCAACCGCGCCGAGGCCGACGCGATCGCCGATGCGCTGGTGAAGGAGCGGCTCGCCGCCTGCGTGCAGTTGGACTCGATCGAGAGTTGCTACCGCTGGCAGGGCAAGGTCGAACGTGCCGAGGAAGTGCGCCTGCAGATCAAGACCAGCGCTGCGATCGCAGGTATGGTCGAACAGCGCATCCGTGCACTGCACAGCTACGAACTGCCGGAAATCGTGGTGCTGCCGCTCTCCGGCGGCTCGGCCGACTATCTCGCCTGGATCGAAGCGCAGGTTCGCGCGTCTTAGGCTGAGGCCTCCGTTGCATATCCGGGCCGTCACCTTCTACTCGTGCCGATTGCCCGCTGCGGCACCGTCGTTTTTGCTGTGCTGCAACATGAGGGGTTCACAATACTGAAACGATCGGTATAGAACTCCGCAACTCCAGCGAGATCTCCCGATGCATCTGATTCGTCCTGCTGCCGTCATCGCAGCCCTGTTGCTGTCCGCCTGCGCCAAGAAAGCGCCCCCGCCGCCCCCGCCCAAGCAGGTCGGCGTGGTCGTGGTGCAGCCGCGGACGGTGACGCTCACGACCGAGCTGCCGGGCCGCACCTCGCCCTACGAGACGTCGGAAGTGCGCCCGCAGGTGGACGGCATCATCACGCAGCGCCTGTTCAGGGAAGGCGAGGTCGTGCGCGCCGGCCAGGTGCTCTACCAGATCGATCCCGCGCCCTATGCCGCCGCCGCGGCGAGCGCGCGGGCCGCGCTGGCGCGGTCGCAGGCGACGATCGCCTCCACCCAGGCGCTCGCGCGACGCTATGGCGAGCTGGTCAAGATCAACGCGATCGCGCGCCAGGATTTCGAGAATGCGACCGCCACCGCCAACCAGGCGCAGGCCGACGTCGCCGCCCAGCGCGCGGCGCTCGCCTCGGCGCAGATCAACCTGCGCCGTACGCGGGTAACCGCGCCCATCTCGGGCCGGATCGGCGCTTCAACCTTCACCGTCGGCGCGCTCGTCACCGCGGCGCAGACCCAGCCGCTCGTGACGATCCAGCGGCTCGACCCGATCTACATCGACATCACCCAGTCGAGCACCGACCTGCTGAAGCTGCGCAAGCAGATTATGGCGGGAGCATTGTCGCGCGGCGACGGCGCGGCGCGCGTGCGACTGACGCTGGAGGACGGCAGCGACTATGGCCAGGAGGGCCGATTCCAGTTCGCCGACGTGACGGTCGCGCCCGATACGGGGAGCGTCACCGTGCGCGCCATCTTTCCCAACCGGCAGGGCCTGCTGCTGCCCGGCATGTACGTCCGTGCGCGCCTGATCGAGGGGACGCAGGCACAGGCGATCCTGGCGCCGCAGCAGGCGGTGACGCATGACGAGAAGGGCAACCCGACCGCGCTGGTGATCGGCGCCGGCGACAAGCTGGAGCTGCGCCAGCTGACCGCGCCGCGTACGGTCGGCGACGCCTGGCTGGTCACGAATGGGCTGAAGCAGGGCGACCGGCTGGTGATGGACGGTGCGATGATGGCGCAGCCCGGCACGCAGGTACAGCCGGTTGCCTGGCATCCCGCGCCCGGTGCACCGGGCGCAGCCGGTGCGCCCGCCGGACAGGCGCAGGCAGGAAAGTAACAGCTCATGGCCCGTTTCTTCATCGATCGCCCCATCTTCGCGTGGGTGATCGCGATCGTGCTGATGCTGGCGGGCGTGCTCGCGATCCGCACGCTGCCGATCGCGCAGTTCCCGGCCATCGCCGCGCCATCCGTTCAGGTGCAGGCGACCTATCCCGGCGCCGACGCGCAGACGCTGGAGAATACGACGACCCAGATCATCGAGCAGCAGATGAAGGGGATCGACAAGCTGCGCTACCTGTCGTCGAACAGCGCGTCCGACGGCAGCATGACGATCACGCTGACGTTCGACCAGGGCGCCGATCCCGACATCGCGCAGGTGCAGGTCCAGAACAAGCTGCAGGCGGCCCTGCCGCTACTGCCGCAGGAAGTGCAGCAGCAGGGCGTCCGCGTCACCAAGGCCACCTCCAACTTTCTGCTGGTGATCGGCCTCTACTCGCCCAACGCGCGCTACTCGACGAGCGATCTCGCAGACATGCTCGTATC
>CAXTUG010000018.1:0-15964 GCA_964247375.1 uncultured Sphingomonadaceae bacterium | reverse complement strand
AGGTGCAGGATCCGATCAGCCGCGTCTCCGGCGTCGGCGATACCCAGATCTTCGGCGCGCAATATGCGATGCGCATCTGGCTCGATCCGCTGAAGCTCAACAATTTCAAGCTGGGCGTCAGCGACGTCGAGGCGGCGGTGCGCGCACAGAATGCGCAGATATCGGCCGGCCAGATTGGCGGCCTGCCGTCGCCGCGCGAACAGATGCTGAATGCCACGGTGCTGGTCGCGTCGCGGCTGAACACGCCCGAGCAGTTCGCGCAGATCCGGCTGAAGTCCAACCCGGACGGCTCGGTCGTGCGGATCGGCGACGTCGCACGGGTCGAGAAGGGGTCGGAGACCTACGGCTTCACCGTGCGCTACAACGGCGTGCCCGCCTCGGGCATCGGGATCAAGCTCGCGCCCGGGGCGAATGCGCTGGCGACGGTGGAAGCCGTCAAGGCGAAGATGGCCGAGATCGGCCGGACGCTGCCTTCCGACGTCAAGGTCAACTACCCCTACGATACGACGCCGTTCGTGCGCCTGTCGATCGAGGAGGTCGTGAAGACGCTGATCATCGCGGTCGTGCTCGTGTTCCTCGTGATGTACCTGTTCCTGCAGAACTTCCGCGCGACCCTGATCCCGACGATCGCGGTTCCGGTCGTGCTGCTCGGCACCTTCGCGGTGCTGTTCATCGCCGGCTTCTCGATCAACACGCTGACCTTGTTCGGCATGGTATTGGCGATCGGCCTGCTGGTCGACGACGCGATCGTCGTGGTCGAGAATGTCGAGCGCCTGATCGAGACGGAGGGGCTCTCGCCCAAGGAGGCGGCGCGCAAGTCGATGGACGAGATCACCAGCGCGCTGGTCGGCATCGCCACCGTGCTCGCCGCGGTGTTCCTGCCGATGGCCTTCTTCAGCGGCTCGACCGGCGTGATCTACCGCCAGTTCTCGATCACGATCGTCTCGGCGATGGTGCTGTCGGTGCTGGTCGCGCTGATCCTGACGCCGGCCTTGTGCGCAACGATCCTCAAACCACGCGAGGAGGGCCATGAGCGCGCGAACAAGGGCTTCTTCGGCTGGTTCAACCGGACGTTCGACCGCGGCGCCGAGAAGTATCACGACGGCGTGCAATATGTGGAGCATCACCGCACGCCTGCCTTCGTGGTGTTCGGCCTGCTCTGCCTCGGGCTCGCCTTCCTGTTCTACCGGCTGCCCTCCGGCTTCCTGCCGGACGAGGACCAGGGGATCGCGTTCAGCATCGTCAACCTGCCGCCGGGCGCGACCAGCGCGCGGACCGACGCCGCACTGGCGCAGGTCCGCGACCATTTCCTGAAGCAGGAAAGCGGCAACGTCCGGGGCGTGTTCACCTTGTCGGGCTTCAGCTTCACCGGCGTCGGCCAGAATTCCGGCATGGCGTTCGTCAACCTAAAGGACTGGAAGGACCGCAAGGGCGCGGACAACCGCGCCAGCGCCATCACCGGCCGCGCCATGGGTGCCTTCTCGTCCTTCCGCGACGGCACGATCTTCGCGCTCATCCCGCCCGCGGTGCAGGAATTGGGCAATGCCACCGGCTTCGATTTCGAGCTGGTCGACATCGGCGGCATCGGCCACGAGCGGCTGCTTGCCGCGCGCAATCAGCTGCTGGGCCTGGGCGCGAAGGACAAGCGCATAGCCGGCCTGCGCCCGAACGCGTTGGACGACACGCCCCAGCTCAAGGTCGACATCGACCAGGACAAGGCGCAGGCGCTGGGGCTCGATCTCGACGAGGTCAACCGCACCATCTCGGCCGGCTGGGGCAGCGCCTACATCAACGATTTTATCGACCGCGGCCGCGTGAAGCGCGTCTATCTGCAGGCGGACACGCCGTTTCGGCTGGCGCCGGAGAATCTGGGCGACTTCTACGTTCGCGGCAGCAATCAGCAGATGGTGCCCTTCACCGCCTTTGCCGACAGCCACTGGCAGAAGGCGCCGGTGCAGCTGACCCGCTATAACGGCCAGCCGGCGATGGAATTGCTCGGCACGCCCGCGCCGGGACAGAGCTCCGGTGCTGCGATCCAGGCGATGCAGGAGCTGCAGGCCAAGCTGCCGCCGGGGACGGGCTACGAGTGGACCGGCCTGTCCTATGAGGAACGTCTCGCCGGCGGCCAGGCGAAGTCGCTCTACGCACTGTCGCTGCTGATCGTCTTCCTATGCCTCGCTGCGCTCTACGAGAGCTGGTCGGTGCCGGTCTCGGTCATGCTCGTGGTGCCGCTCGGCGTCTTCGGCGCGGTGCTCGCCGCGACGCTCACCGGAGTTCAGAACAACGTGTACTTCCAGGTCGGGCTGATCACCACGATCGGCGTCTCCGCCAAGAACGCCATCCTGATCGTGGAATTCGCCGAAGAGCGGTTCCGCGGCGGCATGAACGCCTTCGACGCGGCGCTGGAGGCGGCACGGCTGCGATTGCGGCCGATCCTGATGACCAGCTTCGCATTCGTGTTCGGCGTGGCGCCGCTCGCCATATCGACCGGCGCGGGATCGGGCGGACAGAATGCGATCGGCCGGAGCGTGGTCGGCGGCATGCTGGCGGCGACCATATTCGGCATCTTCTTCGTGCCGATGTTCTTCGTCGCGGTGCGCGGCCTGTTCAGCTGGCGCAAGGCGCCCGACGCCGCACCGGAAGACGCGCAGGAGGCGCAGGCATGAAGCGCTTCCTCCCCATCGCCGCGCTGCTGCTCGCGAGCTGCAACCTCGCACCGCCCTATCATCGCCCGTTGCCGCCGGCGCCTGCCGGCTTGCCGAGCGGCGGTACCTATCCGCTCGCGACGGCGGCGCCGACGCTTGCGCCCGACATCGCCTGGCAGGACTTCTTCACCGATCCGGCATTGCGCCAGGTGATCGCGGCCAGCCTCGCCAACAATCGCGACCTGCGCATCGCGCTCGGCAATATCGAGCAGGCGCGCGCGCAGTATCGCATCCAGCGCGCGGACCTGCTGCCGGCGATCGGCCTGAATGCTTCGATGACGAAGGAGCATGGTCCCGGGGGCATCAGCGGCGCGACCGTGCCGATCGGCGGCGGCGGGACGACCGGCGGCAGCGGCGGCACGGGAACCGGCACAGGTCCGGGTACCGGCACAGGCACAGGTACGGGCACAGGCACGGGTACGGGCGGCACCGGGACGGGCACGTCGCTCGTCGGTACGGGGGGCAGCAGCACCACCACGATCTACTCGGTCGATGCCGGCTTCTCGGCGTTCGAGATCGACCTGTTCGGGCGCGTGCGCAACCTGACCCGGGCGGCGCTGGAGCAGTATCTGGCGACCGAGGAGGGCGCGCGCGCGACCCGCATCGCGCTGGTGGCGGAGATCGCCTCGGCCTATCTGACGCTCGCCGCCGACCAGGATCAGCTCGCCATTTCGCGCGGTACGCTCGAGAGCTTCCGCAAGTCGCTCGAACTCACCCAGGCGCAGTTCCGCATCGGCGTGATCTCGGAGCTGGAGGTGCGGCAGGCCCAGACGCTGTACGAGCAGGCGCGCTACGACATCGCCGCGCTGCAGACGCAGATCGCGCGCGACAAGAACGCGCTCGACCTGCTGGCCGGCACGCAGATCGCGCCGACCCTGCTTCCGAACGGGCTCGGCGAGCATGCCTACACCATCGCCGATCTGCCGGCCGGGGTCAGCTCGGACGTACTGCTGCTGCGGCCGGACGTGCTGCAGGCCGAGCATGGGCTGAAGGCGCAGTATGCCAATATCGGGGCGGCCCGCGCGGCCTTCTTCCCGCAAATCTCGCTGACCGCGGCGGTGGGCACGATCAGCACGGCACTCTCGGGCCTGTTCGACCACGGCTCCTTCACCTGGACGGTGGCGCCCTCGGCATCGCTGCCGATCTTCGACTTCGGCCGCAACGCCGCCAATCTGCGCTACGCCAAGGCCAGCCGGGACGTGGCGCTCGCCACCTACGAGCGCACGATCCAGATCGCGTTCCGGGAGGTGGCGGATGCGCTGGCGGAGCGCGGCACAATCAACGAGCAGCTGGCGGCACGGACCGACCGGGTCACCGCAGCGAGCGTCGCCTACCGCCTGTCCGACGCACGCTACCGCGCCGGCGTCGACCAGTTCCTGACGACGCTGGACTCACAGCGCACGCTCTACGGCGCGCAGCAGGATCTGGCGGAGACCCGCCTCGACGCCGCGTCCAACATCGTGGAGCTGTACCGCGCCCTCGGCGGCGGCCTGCGCTCGAACGGCGAGGACGGCACGCCGGCGGTGCTGCGGAAGTAGCGACGACGAGCCCGTTGATGACGATCCAGCGAACGCCATCCCGCCCTAGAATGCGAAATCGAGCGCAACGCCGATCGTGCGCGGCTGAACCGGCACGATCGCGAGATAGGCCGGACTGCTCAACTCATCGGTGATGACCTGACGGCTGTTCTCGCCGTAGGTGTTCAACAGGTTGCGGGCATAAGCGCGAAGCGTCCAGCGGCCAGCGAAAGTGACGGCGGCATTGGCATCCACCAAGGTATAGGCCCCGACGGGCACCGCCGTCGGATTGCTCTGCACCATCGACCAGCGCCTGCCGGTGCGGCGCACGCCGGCGCCGACGGTTGCGCGTGCGCCGTCGCTGATCGCGAAATCATAATTGGCGCTGAGCGATCCGCTGAACTTCGGCGCATAGGGCAGGCGGTCGCCGTCCAGGCCGCCCACGAGCGCGGGCGTGTCCTCCGTCAGCTTCGCGTCCGTGTAGGAGGCGGTGGCGGACAGCGTCAGCCCGGCCGCCGCCCGCAGCGTCACCGATCCCTCAATGCCCTTGCTGACCGCCGAACCGGCGTTGGTGCCGTAGGAGGTCGTGCCGATCTGGCCCGCCACCTGGATATCGCTCCAGTCCATGTAGAATGCCGCCACGTCGAACGACAGGCGACGGTCAAGCAGGTCCGCCTTCACGCCGACTTCGTAGTTGGTCAGACGATCCGATCCCAGTTCAGGCGGCACGGCCGGGAACAGGATGTTGGGGCCGCCGGGACGGTATCCCGTCGCCACGCGGCCGTAGATCATCGCATCCTTGGACAGGTGGAATTCCGGGCTGACGCTGTAGGTCACGACCGATTCCCTGGACCTGCCCGGGCGTGCGTCCGCATTGACGAAATCCCCGTTAATCACCGGATTGAACCGTTGCTTGTTCCTGGCACAGCGAATCCCCCCGGACAGATTGAACCAGTCGCTCGGCCGCCATGTGCCGTTGGCGAAGAATGCGAGTTCCTTATATTTGGTCGGCAATTCGATGTGGGCCAGAGACCCTTGCGACGACCCGTCGGCGGCAAGGAAGGAGTCGATATCCTGGAAATTCTGGCTTCGTTCGTCGGTAAAGAAGCCGCCGACCATCCATTCGAACGTGCCGCCCGAGACTGAGGTGAGCCGCACCTCCTGCGTCCACTTCTTGAGATTAAGGCCGAGTTGAAACGGGGTGATGAACCCCGGGCCAAGTGCCGGCAGCAGGGCGATCGTGGCGTCCTGGCGCTGCCTGGTCCGAGCGGTGCTGTAGCTGGTCGCGGACGTCGCGGTCGCGAACCCGAAATCATAGTCGACGGTAGCAGAATAGTAATGGAAGGTCTTGGTGAACGGCTCGTCGGTGAAGTTGTTGTTCGACCAGCCATTGCCCACCCGCTTGCCCGTCGCGACATCCCCGGCAATGGTCGTGTTGCCGTCCGATTTGACGTTCTGCCAGATCCCACCCAGCCGGATCGACAGTGCGTCGGCGGGTTTAAACAGCAGGCTGACGCGTCCGCCGCGCTGATCGTAATCGTTCTGTTCACGCAGCGGGACGGATACGTCGTCGATGTAGCCGGGCGTCTTACGCCACGCGAAGCTGGCGGTCAGGCCGAGCTTGCCCTCTACCACCGGCGCGTTCGCCATCACCTGTCCGGCCCAACCGGCATTGCTCGCCCGGTCGATGGAGAAAGCCTCCACGCCGCCGCGCACGCTGAACGTCGACAGACTCGGCGTGACCGTCACATATTTGAGGAGCCCGCCGATCGAGCTTGCGCCGTAGAGCGTACCTTGCGGTCCGCGCAGCACTTCGATCCGCTGGATGTCGTAGGGCAGCAGGTCGAGCGAGAACAGGCCCGACCGCGCCCAGATGCCGCTTGATCCCACCGGCGCATCGTCGACGTAGACGCCCACGGTCTGATTGCTGTTGAGGGTGGCGATGCCGCGCAGCGTGACGGTCGCCTGTCCGGGTGAACCACCGCTCGTGACCTGCAGCCCCGGCACATAGCCGTTATAATCGACGAGCGAGCTCGCCCCCTGCTTGATCAGCGCATCCCCGGAAACCACGCTGATCGAGATCGGAACATCCTGAACGCTCTCCGTCCGCTTCTGGGCGGTGACGACGATCTCTTCGCTGGCTTGCGTGAGGTTCGACGTGTCGGCCGCCTGCGTCGGCGTCTGGGTCTGGCCGGGCTGCGAGGCGAACAACAGTGCCGCGGCCGAGGCGGCACGGCTGGACATCGTCCATGTGATCATCGGCTGTCTCCCTTTCATCGTCGCTGCCGCCGCGTGCCGGACTGATGAAGCACCGCGCCGCGAACACCGATCCGGCACCTGCTCCACCATGATGAGCCAACGCACGATCGTTGACGTTTTCTCTGATACGCATGATCATGTCCTGATCAGGACAGGTCAAGCATAATTCGTACCCTTTTTCTCGATTCATGTTTCGGTGAGCGGCGTGGGAGACTTGCGTCCGAGCGTCTCGAGCGACCCGCTGCCGATCGCGCTTCAGAGAAGGGCGTGGCGGAATGGATGCATGGATTTCGGCATCGGCTGCTGCGCGCCGGCGAACGCTGCCAGCGTATCCGGTCATAGATCTAATCGTCGTTGCGAGCGCAGCGAAGCAATGACAGGATGAGTTCACCTAAAGCAGCATGTTTTAGATATTGCACGCGGCTGCGGTCGATGAAGCGTCTTGCGCCGACACTCTGGACCTACGCTATCGTCTGCTTGGGCATGACTGGCGCCGCACGCATCTTACCTTGGCCGATACCGGCATCGTTCTTGCCACGCCGCCGCTGCCGGCCCGCGAACCAACGAGACATGGGGGTGCGGCCGGGCGCACCATGCCTCTGCGGATCGTCTTTGAAGCGCTCCGGAAACGACGGCACCGGTCGTTCTGCCGAATGAACTGCACCGCGCCGCAATCACGGCGGCTACCATCTCGAGAACCGAGCTTGCGTCACCGCTCTTCCCGCACCAGCACCCCACCCTTCATGACCAGCTGGATCGCCCGTGCCGCGGCCACATCCCGGGTCGGATCGCCCGCGACTGCCACCACGTCCGCCAACAACCCCGGTTTGAGCGAGCCCACCTCTCCCAGGTGCAGGATGCGCGCATTGCCGGAGGTGGCCGCGATCAGCACCTGCAACGGAGCCATGCCGGCCGCCTGCATCAGCTCCATCTCGCGAACGTTCTCGCCATGCGCGAACACGCCGACGTCGCCGCCCATGCAGATCGGTACGCCCGCCGCCAGCGCCCGGCGAAAGCTGCGGCGATTCTCCTCGACGCCGGCGGGCGCCGGTTCCCGCCCGTTCCAGCCGCGATAGCGCGCCACCGCATCGGAGGCGGCCAAGGTCGAACACAGGGCAATGCCCTTGTCGTGCATCGCCCGGAAAATCTCGGCCGTGCCGCCATAACCATGCTCGATCGTGTCGACGCCGGCCGCGATCGCGCGGCGCATGCCTTCCGCCGTCGCCGCATGCACCGCCGCCAGCCGCCCGGCATCGTGCGCCGTCGCCGTGCCCGCCGCCAGCTCGGCCGCGGTAAGGGTCGCCCGGCTCGGCTCCCTGGGCAGATAATGATAGTCGGCGTACATCTTCACGACGTCCGCGCCGGCGCCGAGCTGGTTACGCGCGGCGCGGACCATCTCGTCGACCCCGCTCACCTCCTCGGCACCCTGCGGCACCTTGACGCCCGGCTCGAACCCCTTCGGCCCGTAGGCGCCCTGCGCCACGATCGCGCGGGTAGCGACGATCAGCCGCGGGCCGGGCACGATCCCCTGATCGATCGCCTGCTTCAGCCCGATGTCGGCATAGCCCGCGCCCTCGGTGCCGAGGTCGCGCGCGCTGGTGAACCCGGCCATCAGCGTCGCCCGCGCGGGCGGCCCCGCCCGCGCCGGGCGCCGCGCCCACGGCGCGGGCAGCACCAGCTCTTGCCAGCGCGTGTGATCGTAGGGATGCAGGAACAGGTGACCATGCCCCTCGATCATGCCCGGCATGACCGTCGCGCCCGGCAGGTCGATCACGCGCGTGCCCGGCGGTGTGGCGAGGTGGGGGCCGACGGCGGCGATGCGGTCGCCCTCGACCAGCACCTCCCATCCGGGATGAACCGCCGTACCGTCGAACAATCGCGCGCCGCGCAGCAGGAGGTCCGGAGCGGCGGTCGCCGCGGTCGCGAAGGTCAGCACCATCATCATCCACAGCTTGCGCACGCTGATCCCTCCCTTGCCGCTGTCCCGCGGGCACGCGATACGGCCACCATGGATAAAGCGCTGTCGAAGCTCCGCAAGCTGGCCCTGCTGCTCACGGCCGCGTTGGCGCCGCCCGCCGCCGCGCAGACGGGCGATCTCGCCCGCTGGCAGGCGGAGGCGGGACGCGTCACGATCACCCGCGACGACTGGGGTATCGCCCACGTGGCCGGCCGCAGCGACGCGGACGCGGTGTTCGGCGCGATCTACGCCCAGGCCGAGGACGATTTCGCCCGGATCGAGGCCAATTACCTGACCGCGCTCGGCCGCACCGCCGAAGCGGACGGTGAGAGCGCGATCTGGCAGGACCTGCGCCAGCGCCTCTACGTCGATCCCGCCGATCTGCAGGCGCGCTACCGCACCAGTCCGGCCTGGCTGCGCGCGCTGATGGATGCGTGGGCGGACGGGCTGAACTATTACCTCGCTACCCATCCCGGCACGCATCCGCGCGTGCTCACCCGGTTCGAGCCGTGGATGGCGCTGAGCTTCACCGAGGGCAGCATCGGCGGCGACATCGAGCGGATCTCGCTGACCGAGCTCAAGAGCTTCTACGGCGGCATGGCCACGGCGAAGACCGCATTGGAGACCGGCCGCGAGGCGCAGGAACCGCGCGGCTCCAACGGCATCGCGATCGCGCCGGCACGCACCGCCGACGGGCGCGCGCTGCTGCTGATCAATCCGCACACCAGCTTCTACTTCCGGTCGGAGCTGCAGATGACGAGCGGCCAGGGGCTCAACGCCTATGGCGCGTCGACCTGGGGGCAGTTCTTCATCTACCAGGGCTTCAATCCCGACATCGGCTGGATGCACACCTCGTCCGGCGTCGACAATGTCGACGAGTTCGCGGAGACGGTCGAGCGCCGGGGCGGCACTTTGCTCTATCGCTATGGGCGGCAGCTGCGGCCGGTAACGATGGTGCCGGTCACGATCCGTCATCGCAGGCCGGACGGCGCGATGGCGGCGACGACCTTCATGACCATGCGCACGCACCATGGCCCGATCGTCGCCGCACGCGACGGCAAGATGATCGCCGAGGCGCTGATGTGGAAGCCGGTGCCGGCGCTGCAGCAGAGCTGGCTGCAGACCAAGACGCGCGATCTCGACTCCTATCTCGACGTCGCCGGGCTGCAGGCCAACTCCTCCAACGACACGATCCTCGCCGACCGCAAGGGCGAGATCGCCTACCTCCACCCGCAATTCGTACCGATCCGCGATAACCGCTTCGACTATACCAAGCCGGCCGACGGCGCCGATCCCGCGACCGACTGGAAGGGCCTGCACGCGCTCGACACGCTGCCGGCGGCGATCGCGCCGGCGACCGGCTGGGTGTTCAACACCAACGACTGGCCCTGGTCGGCCGCCGGCCGCGACAGCCCCAAGGCGCGCGAATTCCCGCGCTACATGGACCAGGTCGGCGAGAATTGGCGCGGCATCCATGCCGACAAGCTGCTGCGCGAAGGCCGCCGCTTCACCCCCGATTCGCTGATCGCCGCGGCGTTCGATCCCTGGCTGCCCGCCTTCGCCACGCTCGTGCCGCAGCTGGCCGCCGCCTATGATGCGCTGCCTGCGTCCGATCCGCGCCGGGCTGCGCTGGCGAAGCCGATCGCGCTGCTGCGCGGCTGGGATTGCCGCTGGTCGCTCGACTCCACCGCCACGACACTGGCGGTGATCTGGGGCGACACGCTGTGGCCGGAGGTGGGTGCCTTCGCGCAGGCGGAGCGAATGAACGTGCCCGATTACATCGCCCGGCGCGTCTCGGCCGACGCCAAGCTGAACGCGCTGGCGAAGGCGCGCGACCGGCTGGTGCGCGATTTCGGCGACTGGCGGGTGAAATGGGGCGACGTGAATCGCTTCCAGCGGCTGGACGACCGCATCGATCCGCACTTCGACGATGCCAAGCCCAGCCGGCCGGTACCGTTCACCTCCGCGCAGTGGGGCTCGCTCGCCTCGTTCGGGGCCAAGCCTTACCCGAACACGAAACGCTATTACGGCTCCAGCGGCAACAGCTTCGTCGCGGTGGTGGAGTTCGGTCCCAAGGTCCGCGCGTGGGCGGTCACCGCGGGCGGCGAGAGCGGCGATCCGAAGTCGCCGCACTTCGACGACCAGGCGCAGCGCTACATCGACGGCAAGCTGCGCCCGGTCTACTTCTGGCCGGCCGAGCTCGCCGGCCATGTCGAGCGGACCTACCATCCGGGCGGCTGAAAGCTTTGACAGCGGCGTGGCGCAGGCGCAGCACGGCGTCGTCAGCCAAGGAGTCCTCCCATGCGCATCGCCCTGATCGCCGCCTCGCTCATCGCCCTGCCGCTGGCGGCGCAAATGCCGAAGGAAGTCCCGGGCAAGCCGGACGTGTCACGCGTCGTCGCCGGCACCTACGCCGTCGAGCCCAAGCATACGCAGTTGCGCTTCACCGTCATGCACCTGGGCTACACGCCCTTCTCCGGCATGCTCAGCGGAGCATCGGGCAGCCTCACCATCGATCCGGCCAAGCCGGCGGCGGCCAAGCTGTCGATCGAGGTGCCGGTCGACAGCATCTGGGTGCCGGTGCCGAAGCTGACGAACGAACTGCGCTCGCCGATGTTCTTCGATCCGGCGCGCTATCCCAAGATGACGTTCGTGTCGGACCAGGTGACCGTACGCGGCCAACACGCGACCATCCGCGGCCGGTTGACGATGCACGGAGTGACCAGGCCGCTCACGCTGGACGCGCACTTCGTCGGCGCGGGCACGATGCAGGGCAAGCGCACGATCGGCTTCACCGCCACCGGCACGCTCAAACGCAGCGACTATGGCGTGACCGCCGTCCTCCCGCTCGTCTCCGACGAGGTCCAGATCGATATCGCCGCCGCCTTCGAGCAGCCGGCATGACCTAGTCTCCTCCCGGCTCTGCCCCTTAGATCGGCACGTTGCCGGTTCGAGGGAGGGAAGACCGCCGTCGGAGAAGATCTGTCGAGATGCGCCTCTGCCGTGCCGGTTACCGCCAGCGGCAGCGGGTCACGCGGCGGTGATGGTGCCAGTAGGTGCGGCACACCTTGCCGTGATGGCGGCGCCAATGCGGATGGTTGTCGATCGTGTGCGTGCGCGTGGTGACGGTGCGATCGACCACGACGCGGTCGGCCATGGCCGGCGCGGCGGCGAGGCAGCCGGCGGCGAGGCCGGCGAGCAATGCGAGACGTGTCAGTTTCATCCTGCGCTCCTATGATCGTCGTGGCGGATCAACCGCCATGGAGCGGGTCGGCTCCCTCAGTCGTCACGCCCGGCGAGCGACAGCCGCGCGAACAGCATGAAGCTCTTCACGCCCCTGTGGCCGTAAGCGGGCTTGATCCGATCGGGATAGCCATAGCCGCTGGCCAGCCCGCCGAACGCCAGCCGGGTCGGACCGGCGCGGAACGGCAGCTGATAGGCGTAGCCCAGGCTCAATTTGGCGACCGGCACGACGTCGCCCGCGAGCGGGCCGGCCTCGAACAGCTCGTCTTCCTCGACCCGCTCGGCGCGCGCGAACAGCGTGTGTCGCTTCAGCCGCAGCGCGGTCTCGCCCAGCCACGCGGCAAGCGCCGGACCGGGCCGTCCGTCCTTGCGCGCCCAGGCGATCGTCGTCGCCCAATTGGCGTGGCTGCCGAGCGGGCGGTTGTAGGAGACGGAGGCGGTGGTGCGCTGCTCGTCCCGTTCGGGATCGAGCTGCTCGGGCGAGTGGACCCGGCCGGTCGAGAGCTGCAGCGACAGATTGGCAGTGGGATTCCAGAAGCCGCGCACCGACCAGCTGTCCAGCTTCGGCGTCTCGATGTTCCAGCGATGCTGGTCGGGTTCGCGCCCCTTGAACGCGCTCGCCTCCACCTTCCATTGTCCGCCGGAGAAACCGGCGGTGACCACGCCGAAGGTGATGTGGGTCGAATCGAACCAGTGATGGCCGATCGGCGCCTCCGGCAGGTCCATGCCGGAGATGCGGTGCATGAAGGTCGGCGGCCCGAGCGCGGGTTCACCCGGCAACCCGCCGTAGACATAGAGGCTGCGTCCGC
Organism: uncultured Sphingomonadaceae bacterium; assembly: GCA_964247375.1. GTDB lineage: Bacteria > Pseudomonadota > Alphaproteobacteria > Sphingomonadales > Sphingomonadaceae > Sphingomonas_I. The sequence continues at coordinate 3,474 of CAXTUG010000018.1, read as the reverse complement.
TCCCGAGATCGCGCGCGTAGCTCGCCGACAATTCCATGAACAGGTCGTGCGGATGCTGACGGTCGACCAGTTCGTCGCGCCCGTCGGCGGTCTCGCCGGTCGCGAACAGCAGCGGGTAGCCGCGGCGACCCATCGCCGGATCGAGCGAGAGCATCGCGCGGAGCCCGAGCGTGCCGCGGTCGCCGGCAGGCCGGCTTGCCATCGCCATCAGCATGGACTGGCTGAAAGTCTTGGTAGCGCCGCGCGGGCCGCCCTGATCGTCGTAGACCAGGCTCGCATTGCCGTGCAGCATGATCGACCAGGCGCCGGCGGGCAGATGCAGCCCCTCCATCGGCGCGCTGTCGGGCTGCCAGGAGGTGCCCGAGGCCTCGCGCGTCATGCGATAGGATCCCAGCATGGCGCGCATCGGCGTGCCGCTCGTGGCGTGGTCCATGCCGGACATCGGCTGATCCATGCCGCTCATGTCGTGCGCCATACCGGGCATGTCCTGCGCGTGGACGGCAGCGGCGGCGCAGCCAAGCAGCGCGACGAGGGCTTTGCGGAACATGGCGCGACCCTCTAGTCTCTGACATCATGTCAGGGTCAAGAGCGTGAAGATCGGAGCGGCGGCCGCGGCGAGCGGCGTATCCCAGCGGATGATCCGCCACTATGAAACGATCGGCCTGGTCCCGCGCCAGTTGCGGACCGACAGCAATTACCGGAACTATGCGCCGGCCGACATCGACCGGCTGCGCTTCATCGCCAATGCGCGCGATCTCGGCTTCTCGCTTGACGAGATCCGGGAATTGATCGCGCTCTGGAACGACCGCAATCGCGCCAGCGCGGACGTGAAAAAGGTCGCGCTTGCCCGCGCCGAAGAGCTGCATGCCAAGGCCGTGAAACTCGAAACGATGCGCCGCACGCTGCTCGACCTCGCGGCCCAGTGCGACGGCAGCGACCGGCCCGACTGCGCGATCATCGAGGGCCTGGCGCGAGGTTAGAGCACGCTGCATTCGAGTGAAGTCGTCTCGTCCAATTCAGTAATGGGCTGTTCTAAGGCATGGCCAGGCTGGCCAGTTCCCGCGCCGAGATGCCATAGGTCTCGCAGATGTGATCGCGCAGCGCCCGCTTGGCCGCCGCCATCTCGGCATAGGCCGCCTCCTCCGCCTCTTCGTGGGCGAAATCGACCGTATACCGATCGGGCACCAGCGCCTCCCACGTCAGATTATGCCGGCGCGCTGCCTGCCGCACCGACTTCACCAGCTCTCTCGCATCCATTGCGGCGCAACGAACGGTGCCACATCCGGTTGCCGCCGTGGTCGGCCCGGTCGGTCCGGGCCGACCGTCGGAACTCGCCTTACCTCAAGCCTCGACGTTGCGGCGACTGCGCCGCGCGATGCGCGACGCGCCGCCGATCGCACCGAAGCCGAGCAGCATCGTCGCCCAGTTCGCCGGCTCTGGCACGGACGCGGTTCCGGGCAGCGCGAATGCCTGCTTGGTGCTGAAGGTGTAGCTGCGATCATTGTAGACGTCGGGTTTGACGTTCCACCCCATCGCATCCATCGCCGCCAGATCGTTGCCGGTCACCACGCCGATCGAGCAGGCGCTGGCCGTCGGATCCATGATGCCGATCGGCCTGGCGTCGATGAAGCAGCCGTTGGCGAGCAGGATCGCATTCGAGTCCTGCCAGTGCGACGCCTGCCCGCCATCGCCGGTATTGGCACCCGTGGCGAAGAAGGACGAGGATTGCTGGCCCAACTGGTCGTTGAAGTTCAGCGGCAGTTGCCCGTCGATCGAGAAGAAGGCGCCGCGGGCTGGATCGAGCTGCAGATCGCGGCCGGTCGGCGTGGGACTGGTCGAGCCGTAGCGGAACAGATCCAGCGTCGTCAGGAAGCTGACACCGTCCTGTTTAGCCTTGGTGTACGCGTCCTTGACGCCGGCTACCTCTTCCGAAACATACTCGTAATCGTCGGTGCCGCTGACGAAGCCGAGCGCGTGACCCATTTCATGGATTGCCACCCCGACGAAGTCATATGTTTCCGTCGTAATTCCGTCGGTCGGGTCGAAGTCGAATCCGAACGTCGAGCTGAAGGTAATATCGGCATCGGCATAGATGTTTAATCCGGCATCGTAATTCTTGTTGTAGAAATCGAACAACGAATTCGTATAATCCACCGATAATCCAAGTCCCTTGTCGATCGACGTATTCGCATTCAGGTAGCGATTGTTATAGCTGTTGTTGTCATCGAGCACGCTGGAGGCCTGCGTCACGGAGAGCTTGCCGGTTTCGGGGTCCGTTCCCGGAATGCGATAGCCGAGCCCCTGCAGCGTCGCGCCCGTCTTGCTGTCCGTGGTGGCGGTGAGCGGCCGCAGGTTGGCGACGGCGATCGCGTCCAGCGCGCTGTTACCGGTCGCCTTCAGCTGATTGTAGACCGATGTCACGCTGGTATCGACCGTGTTGCTGTAGGTCCCGCCGAGGACGCCGTCATCGAGCTTGGCGAAATGGACGTCGAAGTTCAGCGTCGCGTTGCTGGTGATCGTCTGGTTCCAGTAATTGGCGGCCTTCTGAAAACCGAGCAGCGCGGCCGCACCGTTCGGCGACTGCGTGAAGCTGGCATCCGGATGGATCAGAATGTTGAGAGCCGACGCCGGCGCTCCGCCGAGCAGGGTACCCGCCGCGAGCACGGCGAACAGAGCGGTTTTCCTCTTCGAGAGCAACATACGCGTCCCCTTTCCGCGATCTGACCCGTCCGATCGGTTAATCGCAAGTTAAGGAGGATGGCCGAGCAGCAGCGGCAGTCAAGTAACTATATTTCCACGATCTTCTGGAACTTATCCGATCATCGTGCATTGCTGGCGGCTCATTGGACGGCCTGCTATTTGCGTCCGAACAGCTTCTCGATGTCGCCATGGCCGAGCTTGACCCAGGTCGGACGGCCGTGATTGCACTGGCCGGAGTGGGGGGTCACCTCCATCTCGCGCAGCAGCGCGTTCATTTCCGCGACCGAGAGGATGCGCCCGGCCCGGACCGAGCCGTGGCACGCCATGGTGGCGGCGATGCCGTCGAGCCGCTCCTTGAGGCTGAGCGCCACGTCATAGGCCGCGAGTTCGTCGGCGAGATCGGTTACGAGTTGCCGGGCGTCGCTTGCGCCGAGCAGCGCCGGCGTGGCCCGGACCAGCACCGCCTTCGCGCCGAACCGCTCCAGCTCCAGCCCCATCTCGGCCAGTTCCGCGGCGCGGCTCTCCAGCCGGTCGCAGGCGGGCTCGTCCAGTTCCACCACTTCCGGCACAAGCAGCGCCTGGCGCGCGACGCCGCCGTCGGCCATGGCGCGGCGCATGCTTTCGAGCACCAGCCGCTCGTGCGCCGCATGCTGATCGACCAGGACTAGGCCGTCCGCCGCCTCGGCGACGATGTAGGTGGCCGCGACCTGGCCGCGCGCGACGCCGAGCGGGTGGTCGACCGCGGCCGGCGGCGGCGCGGTCGCGACCTCCGCA
>CAXTUG010000017.1:18503-22042 GCA_964247375.1 uncultured Sphingomonadaceae bacterium | reverse complement strand
GCTTGAATCACCCGCTCACAACAAAATCAACCGCCTGATCGGGTTTGAAGCCTAGCGGAGCACCGCAGCGAACGCACCGGCCGTTGCCGGCTGGTCTTCACGCCTGCCGCCGTTGTAGCGGTCCACGTCGAGAATGCCTGCGCGCCGCGCCACCACGGTGGGCACGAGCGCCTGTCCGGCGACGTTGACGGCGGTACGACCCATGTCGAGGATCGGATCGATGGCGAGCAGCAGCCCTGCGCCTTCCAGCGGGAGCCCCAGCGTCGAGAGCGTCAGCGTCAGCATGACGGTCGCGCCGGTGAGCCCCGCCGTCGCCGCCGAGCCGAACACCGATACGAAGACGATCAGCGCATAGTCGACCGCGTGCAGCGTCACGCCGAAGAACTGCGCCACGAAGATCGCCGACACGGCGGGATAGATGGCCGCGCAGCCATCCATCTTGGTCGTTGCGCCGAGCGGAACGGCGAATGCCGCATAGGCGCGCGGCACGCCCAGTGCATGCTCCGTTACCTCCTCCGTCACCGGCAGGGTGCCGACCGACGAGCGCGACACGAAGCCGAGCTGAATGGCCGGCCACGCCGAAGCGAAAAAGCGGCGCGGGCTGAGGCCGTGCGTCAGGAGGATGAGCGGGTAGACGACCAGCAATACCAGCGCGAGACCGGCATATATCGCGCCCGCGAACAGGCCCAACCGCGACAAGGTCTCCCAGCCGTAGCGCACGACGGCGTCGCCGATCAGTCCGGCCGTGCCGATCGGCGTCAACGCCACGACCCAGCGGAGGAGGCGGCGGAAGACCGCCAGCGCGGATGCGTTGAAGGCGAGGAACGGCTCTCCGGCAGCGCCCACCCGGACCGCCGCCGTGCCGATCGCGGCGGCCGCGACGATGATCTGCAGGACGTTGAAAGACAGGGTGGTGGACAGTCCCGTGCCGCCCTGCGTCGTCGCGGCGGTCAGACCCAGGACGTTCACGGGGATCACCCCCTGGAGGAAGTCGGCCCACGTGCCGACAGTCGAGGGAGCGGCGGCGACGGCGCGACCGACGTCGGCATGCCGCCCGGGCGCGATCGTGACGCCGAGCGCGATGCCGATCAAAACCGCGATGAAGGCGGTAGCGGCAAACCACAGCAGCGTCTGCGTGACCAGCCGTTGCGCGTCGTTGAGCCCGCGTAATGCTGCGATCGAGCCGATGATCGCGGTAAAGACGAGCGGCGGAACCAGAGCTTTCAGCAATTGCACGAACGACTGCCCCACGATGTGCAGCGTCTGCGCCAGGGTGCCCGCATCGCCGCCCATCGCGCGCGCGGCAAAGCCGAGAGCCACGCCGGCGACCATGCCGATCAGCACCAGAACCCCGAAGGACGGCCAGCGGGAGGATGACGGCGCGCCAAGTGTGTTTCCGGTCATGACGCGCACGTGGGGAACGAACTCGCCGCGACCAACCAAGCTTTTCTGGGCGCCCGTGAAGTTCGTAGCGGTATGCGGTTCTCATGCCGGCGTTCGGGACCGCTCGGATCCCGCCGCGATTGACACGCTTAAGGGTTGGATTACCAGAATCTTTACGGACCAGATTACGTCGCGACTCGGGGATTATGCCGGACGCGGGAGCGGCTCCGCCGGGGGGATGTAAGTAATGCGTCAGGCTGCCGTGGGGGTTGCTCTTGTCATGTTCGCCGCGGCGGAAGTGGGAAGTGCTTATGCCCAGACGCCGAACCAGCAGGGTCTGCCGCCGCGGGAGCAGGTACAATTGCCCAAGCCGCAGCCGGCTGCGCCCGGGCGGGCGCGCGTGCGGGTCGACAGCACGCGCAGCCTGCCGGCGGCACCCTGCCCGTTGGAGCGATACGATCTGCAGGTCACGCTGACGCGGATCGACTTCGTCAGCGCGGACGGCAAGCCGATCGCGCCGGAGATCGCCGAACGGCTCCAGCCGATCGCCGCCGCGCCGCCGGGCGGCAGCAATCCCGTCTCGGTCGTGTGCAGCATTCGCGACCGCGCCACCGCGGCGCTGCGCGAAGCGGGCTACGTCGCGACGGTGCAGATCCCGCCGCAGCGGATCGAGGCCGGCGTGCTGACGCTGCAGGTGGTGACTGCTCACATCGTCGAGGTGCGGGTGCGGGGCGACGCCGGTCCCTACCAGCGCACGCTGGCGGCACGCATCGCCAAGCTGAAGTCACTCGATCCGCTGCGCGAGCGGGATGCCGAGCGTATCCTGCTGCTGGCCGACGACGTGCCCGGCCTCGACGTGCAGCTGGCATTGCGCCCGGCCGGACGCGAGCCTGGCGCCGTGATCGGTGATCTCACCATCGTCTTCCGCCGCGGCGCGGTGCTCGCGAACGTACAGAATTACGGTTCGCGGCAACTCGGCCGCGAGACGGGCTATGCCCGCGCCGAGGTCTACGGCCTGACCGGGCTGTCCGACCTGACCTATATCGGCGGCCAGATCACCGCCCAGCCGCGCGAGCAGCAGGTGCTTCAGGCGGGCGAGCTGGTGGGGATCGGCTCGAGCGGCGCGACGCTGGCGCTCGGCGGCACCTACGCCTGGTCGCGGCCCGATCTCGGCGAGCTCGACCTGCGCGCGAATTCGTTCATCGGCTCGATCACGCTGCAGGCGCCGCCGCTGATCCGATCGGTCCGGACCAATCTCTTCGCCAGTGCCGGCATCGACATCGTCGAGCAGCGCACCAAGGTCTACGCGTCGGACTCGGGAGGCGCACCGCTCAACCGCGATCGCCTGCGAACCGCATTCGTCCGGGTGACGGGAAGCACGCGCAGGCCGCTGCGCGACGGCAGCGACGCCTACTCCCTCGCGGGCCGGGTCGAGGTGCGTCGCGGATTGGGCATTCTCGGCGCAACCGAGCCGCGCACCATCTCCTCCGGCGGCTACACGCCGTCGCGCTTCGAAGGCAGCGCCGTCGCCACGGTCGTCCAGGGCGATCTGGACGCAGTCGTCGGCTTGGGCCCGCACTTCGCCGTTGCCTGGATGGGGCGCGGGCAGTGGAGCGACCGTCCGCTGCTGAGCTATGACGAATATTCGATCGGCAACCTGACGATCGGACGGGGCTACGATCCCGGGTCGAACAGCGGCGACCGGCTGATCGGCATGCGCGCCGAACTCCGGGCGCACGCGACCATAAAGTCGCGCGCACGCGCCGAGCTGTTCGGCTTCTTCGACGATATCCGGCTCTACAATCTCGACGCCGCCGCGATCGAGAATGATCGCCGCCTGCGCTCGCTCGGCGGCGGTCTGCGCGTGTCCCTGCCGGGGCTGCTCGCGGTCGAACTGATCTACGCGCACGCGCTCGATCCCGCGCTGCTGCTGCCGGGCGTGACGCCGCCCGACGATCGGGTCCTGCTCTCGATAACGACGCGCTTCATGGCAGGAGGGGTGTGATGGATCGTTCCTTCGCTTCTGGCGGGCGCTTCCGGCGGTTCAAGAGCCAGTGGATCCTGTCCACCGCGCTGGCCGGGGGACTGGTCGTCGTTGCCGCGCCGGTCCGCGCACAACTGGTGCTGCCGGACTCCACCGCCGTGACGGTGCAGAC
>CAXTUG010000017.1:15550-18493 GCA_964247375.1 uncultured Sphingomonadaceae bacterium | reverse complement strand
CCCCGGGGGGCGGGCCCCGCGGGGGGGCCCCCCGCCCCCCACGACGACGACCAATCCCCGCTTCGACACATCCGCCGCCAACACGCTGACGGTCGGCCTGCGCGACAATCGCACGCTGATCGACTGGACCCACGGCTTCTCCGTGCGGGATGGTACGGTCGCCTTCACCGACGAGCGTGCGACGGTAGGCGGGGCATCCGGCATCACCGCCAACGCCGCCGTGTTGAACCGCGATCTGACCGGCAGCATTTCGGCGATCGAGGGCAGCATCACCGCGCCGAGCAACGTCGCGGTCTACCTGATCAACCCGCAGGGCATCACCTTCGGCACGGGTGCGAACGTGAACGTCGGGGCGCTGATCGCCAGCACGCTCAATCTGAGCAGCGACGGCAGCTTCCTCAATCCGAACGGTAGCATCAACTTTCGGGGATTGGCGACGACGCAGGCATCAATCCTGCTGGATGCAGGCACGCTCGCGACCAAGGCCGGCGGGCTCGGCCAGCTGGTGCTCATCGGGCCCAGGGTCACGACCGCCGTGGCAACGCAGGCGCAAGCGGCCGGCGACGTCTACGCCGTTGCCGGCACCGACGTCACCATGACGACGACCGGCAGTCTTCTCTCGTTCACGATCGATGTCGGCACTCTGGTCGCCGCGCCGATCACCGCCAACGGCACGATCAACGGCAACCGCGTGACCCTCGCCTTCGCGACGCAGGCGACGGTCGCGGATGCGGTCCTGGGGGTCACAGGCGACATCACCGCCAACAGCGCCACCGCGACGGACCGGGGTATCGTGCTGGCGGCAGGCGTGGACGGCGGCGACGTGACGCTGAGCGGCACGGCGGCCCTGGTCGGCGGTGCCGGACGAATCCAGGCCACGAGTGCGCTCACCGCCGCGGGAGCGGGTGTGACGGCTCTGGCGGCGGGTGCGGTCGGCCAGACCGGCGTGACCATCGAGGGGTCGGTGACCGCGGGCGGCGACTATGTCGTGGCGGCGCCCGGCATCGCGCTCGGCAGGAGCGCGACCAGCGTGACGCAGCAGGCGGCGGGTCGCATCGATCTCACCGCCCCGACGGGCAATCTCTCCAGCGCGGGTACGCTCACGCTGGCCAGCAACAGCGGCGGGCTTGCTTATGCAGCCGGTGCGAGCCGCGGCATCTTCCTCGATGCGGTCGGCGGTGCGAGCTCGCTCGCCGGTTCCACTCTCAAGACCGGCACCGCGTCGGCCGGAACCGCCAACCCCTACGCGGTTCAGGTCCGCAACAATCCGTCCGACCAGACCAAGCTGGGCGGGCTGACGCTCGGCGACGTCAATGCCTACGCGATCACGACCGCCGATGCGGCGCACACCGTCTCGCGGGTGACCAGTGCCACCTTCACGAGCGGGATCACGACGGGCGCGCTGACGCTCGCGGCCACCGACTTCACCATTGCCGGCGCGAGCACGATCGGATCGCTCACCACCGATACCGGCGCGGCGCAGGTTACCGTCAGCACCGGTCCGCTCGGCATCGGCCAGGTCAAGGCGGCCACCAGCGCCAGTCTGGCGGCAGATGCCGGTAACGTGACGGCGACCGGCATCACCACCCTGGCTGGCGAGGCGCAGGTGTCCGCGTCCGCCACGGCGATCATATCGGGGTCCGTCTCCGTCACCGGAGGCGATTATCAGGTCGGGGGAACCGATGTCGTGCTCGGCAGCGGCACGGTGACGCAGGCGGCCTCCGGCGCGGTGACGATCACCGCCACGAACGGCACGATCAGTTCCTCGCAGGCGGCCGGGGCCAAGCTGACGCTGCGGTCGAACAGCGACGGCAGCGGTGCGGAAGCATTGACGCTCGTCACTGCCGGCGGCAGCGGGGGCACGATCGATTTCGGAAAGACCGATCTGCGCGGCGGCACCGCGGGCAACCAGTCGCTCGTCCGCGTCCGCTCACGTGACGAAGCCAATGCGGTCACGCTGGGCGACGTGACCGCGCTTGGGCTGCAGGGCGCGTTCGGCGGCGGCAGCTTCGCCGGCAAGCTGGCGCGCACCGGCGCGGTTAGCGTCGGCAACGTCACGGTAGCGCAGCCGCTGGAGCTCGCATCCGGTGCCGCCGCCTTGACGGGGTTGCAGCTGAGCGCGCCGGCCGTGACGCTAGCCTCCACCGGCACGATCCAGTTCGGCGCGGTGACGGCGACGGCAGGCGCCGTGACGATAAACGGCGGCGCCGGCACCATCCAGCTCGGGGCGACCGCGGCACAGGGCGCGGGCGGCGACATCGTGGTGGGCGGCACCGGATCGGCCACCTTCGCGTCGCTCGCCGCAGACGGCGCGATTTCGATAGGGCAGACCGCAGGCAAGGTGCCGACGAGCATCACGGTCAGCGGCACCACCAGCGCCGACGGCGACGTGGACATCACCGCCACTGGCGCCCTAACCTTCACCGGTCTCGTGACCGGCAGCGACGTGACGCTGAACGGCGGCACTATGGCGCTGAACGGCGGCGCGGACGCCACCGGGGCGCTGTCGCTGACCACGTCGGCCGGCGACCTGAACCTCAGCTCCTTCAGCGCAGGCGCCGACGCGACCATCACCGCGTCCGGACAGGCAACTGTCTCCGGCACGGTCACGATCCCCGGAGACTATGTGGTCACCGGCGCCAGCGTGGTGCTCGGCAGCGGATCCGCCGTCAGCCAGTCGGCAGGCGGCGCGGTCACGATCCGCGCCACCAGCGGCACGCTGTCGGGGCTTGCGGGGCTTACCCTGACCTCGGACAGCGGCAATGCTGGCAGCCGCACGCTCACCCTCAAGAGCAATGCCGGCGCCATCGACCTGGCAATGGGAACGACGCTGCAGGCCAGCACCACCCGCGTCTCCGACGTGGCGATCGACGCGGCCGCGATGGCGTCGGTCGCACTCGGGGCGGTCGATGCGGCGTCGCTGACCGGCCTGTCGGCGCGCGC
>CAXTUG010000017.1:0-15540 GCA_964247375.1 uncultured Sphingomonadaceae bacterium | reverse complement strand
GTGACGCTGGGCAATGTCGGCCTAGCCAACGCGCTGGTGGCGCACACTTCGGCGGGAGACATCGGCACGGGCAGCGTCACCGCCGCCGGCATCTCGCTGACGACCGACAGCGGCGGCGTGTCGACAGGCGTCCTGAATGCCGTCGGCGCAACGTCCGACATCACGCTGCAGGGCAGCGGCACGGTGGCGCTGGCCGGCGTTACCGCCGGCAGAACCCTGCAGGCAACCGGCAGCACGCTGCAGCTGGGCGGAAACGCGACCACCACCGGCACGCAGACCTATACGGGTCCGCTCACACTCATCGCCAATGCCACGCTCGCCGGCTCGGCGGCAACGTTCACGGGTGCGGTCAGCGGCGCGCATGCGCTCACCGCCAATGCGCCGGTGACGTTCGGGGGCACGGTCTCGATCGCGGCGCTCATGGCGAACGGGACGAGCGCGATCAACGGCGGGTCCGTCACGACGACGGGCGCGCAGCAATATGTCGGCACGGTCACGCTCGGTGCCGATACGACGCTTACCGGCAGCACGATCGGCATCGATAATGCCTTGTCCGGCCCTGCGCGGACGCTCGTCACAACCGGCGCGACCACCTTCGGTGGCGGCGTGACCTTGACCGCCCTGACGGTCAACGGCACCGCCGCAATCAACGGCGGCTCTGTTACGACGACCGGCGCGCAGAGCTATACCGGTGCGGCGACGCTCGGCGCGGACGCCGTCTTCTCCGGCGCCAGCATCGATTTCGCCAACGCCCTGACGGGGGCAACGCGGACGGTGACCGTGACCGGCGCCACGAGCTTCGGCGGCGGCGTCACGCTCGCGGCGTTGACGGTCGACGGCACCGCCGCGGTGAATGGCGGCTCGGTGAGCACGACCGGAACGCAGACCTACCGCAACGCGGTAACGGTCGGCGCCGATGCGGCGCTGGCCGGTTCGAGTATCGATTTCCAAGGCACGCTGGACGGGACGGGGCGGACGCTGACGGCGAGCAGTGCGACAACCTTCGGCGGAGCGGTCAGCCTCGGCACGCTGACGGTGAACGGCACGAGCGCGATCAACGGCCATAGCGTCACCACGTCGGGCTCGCAGTTCTATTCAGGCGCGGTCGCGCTCGGTTCCGATACTACCTTGACCGGTACGTCGATCGGGTTCGGGAGCACGCTCGCGGGCACCGGCCGCGCGTTTACGGCGAACGGATCGATCAGCTTCGGCGGCGCGGTTACGCTCGGTACGCTGGCGGTCAACGGCCAGAGCGCGATCAACGGCGGGTCCGTCGCGACGTCCGGCACCCAACTTTACGGCGGTGCGGTCGTGCTTGGGGCGAGCACGACCGTCACGGGATCGGCGATCGGCTTCAACGGCACGCTGGCCGGCGCGCAGGCGCTCACCGCGAACGGCGCGGCGACGTTCGGAGGCACGGTTACCCTCGGCTCGCTGGTCGTGAACGGCACCGCTGCCATCAACGGCCGCTCGATCGGCACCACCGGCGCGCAGAATTACACGGGGGCGGTGACGCTCGGCGCGGACACGTCGCTGACGGCCGCTACGGTGAGCTTCGGTGACGCCGTCGGCGGCGGCGCCTACCCGCTGACGGTGAACGGCGCAACGACGTTCGCCGGACCGGCGACGCTCGGCGCCCTGACCGTCAATGGAGATGCCACGCTGTCCGGCAGCAGCATCACGACCGTCGGCGACCAGAAGTTCGCGAACCATGTCACGCTCACGCGCGACGCCGCACTGAAGAGCACCGGCGGCGGCGCGATCCGTTTCGCCGGTCCGATCGACGGCGACTTCGCCCTCACGGCGCAGACCGGCAGCGGGATCACCCTGGACGGCGCGGCCACGTTCGGCAGGCTCGTGCTCGACGCCGGCGGAGCGGTTGCCGCCACCGCGGTGATCGTGCGCGACACGGTCGCGATCAGCGCCGGCGGCACACTCGGCCTGCAGGCGCTCGCCGCCGGTGGCTCGGCCAAGCTGACGTCTGCGGCAGCACTGACGCTGGGCGACGCGACGATCGGCGGAGATCTGGCCGCCACCGGCGGCAGCGTGGCGCTGTCCGGCACCCAGCGTTCGGCCGGCACCGTGACGGTCCATGCCACCAGCGGCGACATCGTCGGACAGGCGGGGCTGGTGCTGCAGAGCAACAGCGGCAATGCCGCGGGCGGCGGACGCGGCGTGACGCTCACAACCGACGCCGGAACAGTGCGCTTCGATCCAACCAGCGCGCTCTCCGCCAGCACGACCAGGCTGTCGCCGATCAACCTCGCGGTCGCGCCGGCGAGCGGACCGATCGTGCTCGGTACGGTGAGCGGGGGCACGCTCGCCGGCCTCGACGGACGCGCCGGCGCGGTGACCTTGGGCGACGTGTCGCTCGCCGGACAGCTCCGGATCGGCACGAGCGATGGCGCGATCACGGTACGCAGCGCGATCGCCGACGGCGGGATCGTGCTGACGAGCGGCAATGGCGGCATCACCGCCGGGCGGCTGGCCAGCAGCGCAGGAAACCTGACCATCGCCGCGGCCGGCCCGCTCTCGCTCGACCGGCTCGACGCAGGAGACATTGCGCTCGATGCGTCGGGTGCGCTGTCGGTGAGCGCCGCGATTGCGGCACGCGGCGCGATCGCGATCGGCGGGCGCCAGGCACCGGCCACGCTGGACGCGGCGGCGGCGATCGATGCCGGCGGCGCGATCAGCATTACGACGACCGGCGCGCAGACCTTTGCCGCCGCCGTCACGGCCGCGGGCGACCTCGCCATCAAGGGCGGAACGGTGCGCGGCACCAGCTTGCGCTCGACCGGCGGGGCGGTGCGGGTGGATGCCGGCGGCGACGTGCTCGGCCGGTCGGATACGGACCGGTTGAGCGTCGGCGGTGCCGGCGCGGTCCGGTTGACGGCGGGCGGGCGGACGCTGCTCGACGGCGTCACCGCCGGCGGCGACCTAACCCTGCAGGGCGCGACGATCGACGTGAACGGCGCGACGGCAGGCGGCGCCCTGGCGGTCACGACCAAGAATGGAGACCTGTCGTTGGGACAGGGCGGCGGCGCGTCCAGCAGCTTCGATGTGGCCGGTACGGCGAAGCTCGGGACCGCCGGTGCCGTCTACGCCGGCGGCACGGCGCCCACGTCCGCCAACACGCTCAGCGTTGCGGCACAGGGACTGGAACTCGGCGGGACGCTGCGCGGCTATGCGGTGAGGATCGTCGACCGCTCGCCGACGGCAGCTCTGCGCCTCGGCGAATCCCCCGGCGGCAGTACGGGCTTCGATCTGCCGGCGGCGTCGCTGAACCGGATCGAGGCCACCAATCTGACGCTCGACGCCGGCGCGCGGGACATCGCGGTCGGCACGCTGACGCTGCAGTCGCAGACCGGATCGGCGCGCGTGGACGTGCTGACCACCGGCCGGATCGACGTGACCGGCGCGGTTACTGCGGCGGGTACGGGCCGGACGGTGCGCTTAGGCGGCGGTGCGAACGCCGCGGATCGGGCCAGCTTCATCCGCGTCGCGGCGACCGCGACCGGCGGAGGCCGGCTGCTGGTCGACGGCGCTCTCGATCTGCGGGGCGCACGGATCGTCGTCGGCCAGGACGAGGGATTCGGCACGAAGCTCGCGACCATCACGACCGGCGACGCGGTCAACACCTACGTCGCGCGGCCGTCGTCCAGCCTCTATGCGTCCGCGACCGGAGGCGGCGCGCCATATGGTGCGGGCGACTTGATCCGAGCGGCGACCCTGTCGATCAGCTACTCCGACTTCGCTCTGATCCAGAACACCGGCCAGGCCGGGCAGACTGCCGGGGTCACGATCAACGCGCTGCGGCTTACCTCGCTGGGCCCGACCGCACCCAACGGCTTCGCCGCCTTCGGCAGCATCGCCGGCCGCACCGGCAGCGCGGCGGCGCTGCTCGGCCGGGACGTCATTGCGACGGGAGGATCGGTCAACGTCGCCAATTCGCGGATCAACGGCTGCCTGATCGGATCGGGCGGCGGGGGATGTCTCGTCTCGGCCGTGATCTCGCCACAGCCGGGGGTGTTCAACGCCAACCAGACGAACCTGTTCAAGCTCGCCGACGATCTGGCGCTCGCCTTCGATCCGGTGGCGGGATCGAACAACGAGGCGTTGTTCTCCGACCTCGGCACGATCACGTTCGAGCCGGACGAGCCCGCCTGCGCGCCCGGAAGCGACGCCAACTGCGCCAAGGAACCCGGCAAGTGACACGCCTGCGCCGGCTGCCGACGCTCCTCTTCGTCGCCGCCACAGCGATGGCGCAGTTCGGTTGCGCGACGCCCGGCCACCTTCCAGACCGCTTCGCGCTCGGCCGCGACGCTGCCGGCGCGCGCTGCACGGCCAACCGCAGCTGGAACGATCCCTCGCTCGGCAGCGCCTTCGACGAGGCCTACGCACTCAGTTGCGAAGGCGCGGAGGCGAGCCGTACGATCGGCACGGTGAGCGCGGTGCGCGGACGGGCGAAGGGCACTTCCGATGCCACCTGCGGCGCAATTGCCAAGGTCGTGTTGGCCGAGGTCGGGGCTGCCGATGTCCGGCGCTGCTACGACGCACGCCTGGCAGCATCGGTCATCGCCGTTCGGACGACGCGCAGGGGTGTCAGCTACCAGGCGGTCACGGTCCCCGGCGCGGTCGCGCCGATGGAGCGCGCCATCGCCGCCCTGATGAGCCGGCGCGCGCCGTCGCCGACGGCGCAGACCAGGCTTGCCGCGATCCGGCTGGACCAGCTGCCGGCGGGGAAGACGGCTCCGGCAACGGAGAGCGGCGGCGGCTTCGATCCCACCATACCGTTGCGCGACGGCATCTCGCTCAATCGCCAGGGATTGTTCGTCGAAGCGTCACGCGAGCTCAATGACGCGCTCAGCCGCGTCGGCGCGAGCACGCCGCGCACCGTTCAGGTCGAGCTGCTGCTGGAAGCGGGGCTGGCCGATTCCAACATCCGCTTCGACGAAGCTGCACGCGATCATTTCGCGCGCGCTGAAACATTGCTGACGCAGGGCGTTGGCGATCGCGGTCCGTTCCTCGAACGGAAGCTCTCCACCTACCGCGCGCTCGATGCGCTCAACCGGCGCGATTGGACGGCGGCGCTGCGCGAACTCGGCAGCCAGCAGTCGGACTATCCGCTCCAGGACCTGACAGTGCTGGCCGACCTCAACCAGATGGGCGGCCGTGATGCCGCGTCGGCCGTGATGTCGCCGAGCGCAGGCGAATTGTCGCAGATCGTGCTCGACGCCAATCGCAACTGGGTCATCAGCATCGCGCAACTGGGTCAGGGCGGCGAGGGCAGCGTCGCTCGCGGCGAGGCCGCCCTCAAGCGCGCGAGCCTGGACGTCACCACGCTGCTCAACGCCCGCATCGATCCCTCGTCGCTCGTCTGGCAGGTGGCGCAGATCGAGCGGCAGGGCGGTCGCGTCGTCCTGCGGCAGGCCGAGAAGCAGACGGGAGCGGCGCGCGCGAGCGGCACGCGCGCGGCGCTGGCCCGGTTCGACTGCGCGCTCGATGCCTTGCGCGGCACCCACCCCGCGGACGAGACGGCCTGCACCGTTCCGCTGAGCGTGGCCAACCGCAGCCGGCTGATGGCGGCCGCCGCGCAGGCGACCGGTCCGGTGATCGCCGAGACGATGATGGAGCGCGCGAGCGTTCGCGCCCGGAGCGACGCTCCTGCCGCCGTCGTCCTCGCCGACTTCGATGCGGGCGTCGATGCCCTGATCGCCTCCGGTCGCAGCGGATCGTCGCCGCCTGCCGGCATGGAAGCGTATCTCGACCTGCTGACCAAGGTCGCCGGCGCCGGCCAGCCGGAAGCGGCGGAGCGGTTTTTCAAGGCAGTGCAGGCAATCGGAGAGCCGGCGATCGCGCGGCAGATGGCGCAGCTCCAGTCGGTCGTGACCAGCAGCGGCGACACCGCCGCCAAGCTGCGCGAGCGTCAGCAGGTCCAGCGCGAACTCGCCGCGCTGCGCTACCAGATCGAGGATGCGGCGGCAGACCCCGCCCGGCGCCAGGCGCTGACCGATGAGCGCAGCGACAAGTCGCAGCGGCTGGGCCAGCTTGAGGATCAGCTGAGCGCAATCGGCGTGCTGCGCGCAATTGACGATCGGCCGGTGACGGTGGCGGACGTGCAGCGCGCGCTGCGTCCTGGCGAGGTCTACGTCAAGGTCAGCCGCCTGCGCACGCGCACCTGGGCCGCGATCGTCGGTCGCGAGCGCAGCTACATCTATCCGCTCGGCGTGCCCGGCAACGCCGTGGACCAGATCGCGCAGCGGGTGCGCGCCTCGATCCGGGACGACAGCGGCAGGCTACCCTTCTTCGATGCGCCCGCCGCATATGCCCTGTTCAAGCTGCTCGCCGGGCCGGCCGAGCCCGCGCTGCTCGCCGCCAAAGCGATCGTGTTCGATCCGTCCGGCGCATTGCAGAACTTGCCGGCGGGCGTGCTGGTGGTGGATCAGGTTTCGGTCCGCGCCTATCTGGCGCAGCGCGACAGCACGCCGAACGACTATAGCCATCTCGCCTTCCTGGCCGGGCGCGCCGAGATCTCGAACGCGCTTTCGCCACGCTCCTTCCTGATCGGACGCGCGCTGCCGGGATCGTCGGCCTCGCAACCGTTCATCGGCTTCGGCGAGAATGCATCGCCCCAGGCCTTGTCGGGCGAGGCGGCCGCCCGCCTGATCTCCTTCGGCACCGGCTGCCCCATGCCCTATCGTGATCTCGCCTCGATCATGAGCGCCAACACGCCGGTCAGCGCGCGCGAGGTCATGCTGGCGGCGAGCGCGCTCGGCGTTCCTGCGGCACCGGAAGTCACCGGCCGCGCCTTCACCGACACAGCGATCATGGCTGCCAGCGACCGGGGCGATTATATCCGGTACAAGGTGATCCACTTCGCCACGCACGGCGTGCCGGAGATACATTCCCAATGTACGGTGGTGCCGCCGTCGCTCGTGACGACGCTCGCACCACCGGCAGCACGCGATCTGCCGCAATCGGACGGACTGCTGAGCTTCTCCGAGATCGCGCAGCTGCGGCTCGACGCCAACCTGGTGGTGCTCTCCGCCTGCGAGACCGCGGCGGGCGTCTCCGCACGCAGCGGGCGGCTGGGAGGACAGGACGAATCCGCGGCAACGCTGGACGGGCTGGTGCGCGCCTTCATCACCGCCAATGCGCGGGCCGTCGTGGCCACCTACTGGAAGGTGCCGGCGGTTTCCGCGAGCGACGATTTCATGCGGACCTTTTACGCGAACGGGCGCACCGCGACGATCGGGACGGCGCTGAGCCGTGCGCAGGCCATGCTGATCGCACAGCCGGCCTACTCGCACCCTTATTACTGGGGCGCCTACTTCCTGGTCGGCGACGGCGCCAAGACCATGCTCACCCGTTCGAACATCGCACCGCAGAAGATCGCCGACCGGTGAGCGCACGTGACCGGCACGCCGTCCTGACGTTGTCGGCCGCAATCCTCATCGCGTTGGTGACCACGTTCGCCGTACGCCAGCTCACGAGCCGGATCGCCACGCCTGCCGGTTCGCTCGCGGCGGCGGCGTTGGACAGCGGGCTAACGCTGCTACTGTTCGGCCTACTTGGGCTGGTGGCGGTCGTGGCGATTCAGCGCGAGGGCGAACTTGCCGCTCGGCTCGGGCCGTCGTCAGCCCCGCTGCTAGGTGCGGGTGTCGGAGTCGGTTTCGGCGGGCTTGCGACCGCTTACCTGCTGGCGACGCTCGCCGGGGTGGGCGCGCCTGGAAGCGGCCCCTTCTCGCTGGGTCTCGTCCTGCTCGGCACCATGGCGGTCGCGGTCCAGGCCGGCGCGGAGGAACTCTACTTCCGGGGCTGGCTGCTCAGCAGCCTGCAGCGTGCATGGGGAGCATGGCCGGCGCTCGCCGTCTCGGCGCTCGCCTTTGCCGGGCTGCATCTGCTCGGCGGCGCGCGTGCGCCGCTATCGCTGGTCAACCTGCTGCTGGGCGGCCTGCTGTTCGGGCTGCTCGCGCAGCGGACGCGGGGGCTTGCGGCGCCGATCGCGGCGCATGCCGCCTGGAACTGGGCGGAAGGACTGCTGTTCGGGCTGGATCCCAATCCCGGCACCGGTCGCTTCGGCGCGATCTGGGACCATGACCTCGTCGGCGCCTCCCTCTGGAGCGGATCGGACGAGGGACTCAATGCCAGCCTGGCGACGAGCGCGGTGCTGATCGCGCTGCTGATCCCGCTGGTCGTCTGGCCCGGCCGCGCCGGCGCGCTCAGCCGATCTGACTCGCGCGGCTGACGTCGATCCGGTCGCGTTCGCGGCCGAACGCACTCAGCGCGCTGCCGGCGAGCGTCGTGCCGCCCTCCACCTCGACCATCGTCGGATCCACCGGCTCGTCGTGGATGTGGAGCTCGTAGTGCAGGTGCGGGCCGGTGGAACGTCCGGTCGTGCCGACCTCGCCAATCTCCTGCCCCTGCCGCACGCGCGCGCCGCTGCCGGCGATGCCGGGCATGAAGCGGTTGAGGTGCATGTAGACCGTCTCCCAGCCATTGTCGTGGCGGAGCCGGATCCAGTTGCCGGCGGTCGCGGACGGCGCGGCGCTCTCGATCACGCCGTCGCCCGAGGCGAAGACGGGCGTGCCCACGGCGGCGGCGAAATCGATGCCCTTGTGCATCTTCTGGAAGCCCAGCACCGGGTGGACGCGCATGCCGAAGGTCGACGAGACGCGCGCGCCGTCAACCGGCGTCCGCATCAGGGCGCGGACGACGCTGCGCCCGCTCGAGTCGAACCATCCGGGTTCTCCGCCCGGCGGCGTGAAGCGGTAGACGGCGGTCGACTTGGTGGCGGTGGTGAGTGCGGCGTAGAGCAGCCGCGGCGGACCGACCGGTTGCCCGTTAGCGTCGGTCTGCTGCTCGAACGCGGCCTCGAACGCGTCGCCGCGATGCACGTCACGCTGGAAGTCGAAGTCGAAGGCCAGCGCCTTCGCGAATTCCGGGATCAGACTGTTGTTGATACCAACGGCGACCGCGGAGGAATAGAAGCTGTCGGCATCCATCAGGCCGTGCCGGACGATGATTCGGCTCGTTAGGTTGGCTGCGACCCGCGTGCCTGCAAAGCCGTGCGGCGTGGCGGTGACGACCGCGCCCGAGCCGTCGGCATTGGACAGCTCCAGCCGGAGCAGGCTGGGATGTGCGTCTGCGGTGAGGGTCAGCGCGGCGCGGATCTCCCCGCTCTCGGCCAATCCCTTGCGGGCCGCCTCCGCTGTTCGGTCGGCATCGCGCACCGACATGCCGGTGGCGACGAGCGCGCCGGTAAGATCGTCGCGCCCCGAGAGCACGAAGGTGCGCCGCGCGACCTTCGGTCTGGCGGCAGCGATCTTCTCCAACGCCGGACCGGTCGCCGGCGGACGGGACCACCAGGCGACGGCAGCGGCAAGCGTCAGCACGACGGCGGACGCAGCGAAGGCGAGACGGAGTCGCCGACCCGGCCGCGCTCGGTAGCGGTCGGGCGGCAGCGACAGGACCCATGTATGTGGGTCTAGCGACAAACCCTGCCAGATGTCCGCGGCCATGGAGCACTCCCCAACGCCGCGGATAGCGCAGCACGCGCCGAGACGATAGCCCGCCTGCTTGCGGAGAGGCACGCGCTGAGGCAAAGCCGGTTGCTGAGAGGCGGGGAGCGACGTGACCGAGGACGAGCGCAGCGCTGACGAGGATCGCACGGTGTTCGCGCCGGGACGGACCGGCGCGCCCGCAACGTCCACGCCGCCGGTGAGCACGCCGCCGCGTCCGCTCTCCAACCCGCCCCGCCAAGGCGCGGGCATCCAGGTCGGCGACGTGCTCAACCATATCTTTGAGGTGCGCCGCTTCCTTGCCCGCGGCGGCATGGGCGAAGTGTTCGAGGGCGTGAACGTGAACTCGGAAGAGCGCGTCGCCATCAAGGTCATGCTGCCCTCGCTCGCCGCCGATCCGAATATCCAGGCCATGTTCCGCAAGGAGGCGCGGACGCTCACGCGGCTCAACAGCCCAGCTCTGGTCCAGTATCGCGTACTGGCGCAGGAGCCTCAGTTGGGCATCTTTTACATCGTCACCGAATTCATTGACGGGGCGAATCTCTGCGACGTTCTGCAGACGTTGAACGCCACGCCCGCGGCACTGCTGGCGCTGGCGCGAAGGCTGGCGGACGGACTGCGGACGGCACATGCGCTCGGCGCGATTCACCGCGACATCTCGCCTGACAATGTGCTGCTGGAAGACGGGCTGCTGGCGCACGCGAAGATCATAGACTTCGGCATCGCCAAAGATCTCGATCCCGGAGCGAAGACGGTGGTGGGAGACGGTTTCGCTGGCAAGCTCGGCTATGTCGCGCCGGAGCAGCTGGGCGATTTCGACCGGCAGGTCGGTCCGTGGACCGACGTATACAGCCTGGGCCTGGTGCTGCTGGCGGTCGCGACCGGCCGCAACCCTGATCTCGGCGGCAGCTTCGTGGAAGCGATCGACAAGCGGCGTCGCGGCGTGGACCTGTCCGATGCGCCGGAGGCGGTGCGCCCGCTGCTGGTGCAAATGCTGGAGCCCGACCCGGCCAAGCGGCTGCGCTCGATGGATGAGGTGCTCTCCGTTCTGGACGCACCGGCAGCGTCACCGCCAAACCCGCCGACGCCCAAACCTAAAGCCAAGCCTGGACCGAAGCAGCCGGCACTGGCAACAGCGCCGGCAGCGACACAACCGGAGCGCAAGGGGGACACCGAAGGCTCGCGATTGCCGTTGTTCGCCGGGATTGGTGTTGCCGCGGCGGCCCTGATCGGCGTCGCGGGCTATATCGCATTCGGTGGCTCGCGTCCGGCCGCCACGCCGGAGAGATCGGCGACCGCGCCCGTCATGGGTCCTTTGGTCGAGAACAAAACGCGCGCTGCCATTACCCGCGCGCTGCCGGGCGTCACCTGCTCCTGGCTGACATTGACTGGCATTACCGTCCAGAGCGGAGCGGTGTCAGCGACCTTCTCCGGGGCTGCGGGTCAGCCGGCGAATGCGCAGGCGACGCTCATCCGTAGCGCCGCAGCTGCGGGCAGTCCGCTCTCCGGCACCGACTTTACGGAGGTGGCGCCGATCAGCACGGCCGAATGTCAGTCGATTGATGCTTTCCGGGCGATTCGCGCTGCTGGGGATAGCCGCTTGACGGTACCGCAGCCGAAGTTCGAGATGAGCAAGCTACCGTACGACAGCGCTCATCCTGGAACGATTGGCGCGCGCGTTGTAGTGAACTTCGATATTGGTACGCCCGACCAAGACTTCGCGCTCTACGGCATCGAGCCGAGCGGGGCGGTATCGAGTGTGATCCCCACTCGCAAGGTGCTGACGGCGATGCTGCGGGTGCCTGGCTCGGGGCTCACGAGCCTGGGCGGGGAGCGTTACCGCCTTCAGATTGACGCCGCCGATCAAATCGGCTGGTCGGGTTTCTTATTGCTGCGCGGTCGCGGCGGCTTCCCCGACGCGCTGATCCTAAGCAAGCCCGGCGCGCGTCCTCCCGATTGGGCGCGGCGTTTTGCCCAGGCAGCAGCGGACGGTGGCTGGCAGGCAGATATAGTGTGGTTCAAGATGGTGGACGAGGTTCCGAATTGATCCTTCAACCAGCGGCCAGCCGCTCATAATTGTCACGAAAAGCTTCAGCGAAGCGATCGATAAAACTCGCGCTGGCCCCTTTCTCGCCATTGAAGCGTGCCACATAAGCACGCCACAGAGCCACCTCGCGAGCCTCGCCGCGGACAGGAAGATCCGGCGTGGCGGCGAGCGAATCGGGTGCGATGTTCGCCAGCACCGCGCGCAGTCCGGCCTGCATCGCTGCCACCGCTGCCGCATGATGGCGCTCGATCGTCTCGACAGCCTCATCAATAGCAGCGGCGGCGGCAGAAGCAGGCATCGCCTGCAAACGCTCAGCTGCATTGCTCGCTTGAGCCAAAGGGTTGCGGGCGAGTGCATCGGGTGCGGTGACGCGCAACTCACCAAGCTGGCGACGGCGCGTGGCGAGCAAGGTGCCGAGGGCCTCGGCCAACCGTTCGGTCAGCAGATCATTAGCATCTGGAGCGTTCAGCTGGCGGGGAGTGACCGGAGCGTCGCCGAACAGGATCTCCGTGCCGCCAACGGCCAGCACATCGCCGGGCGCGAGGCGATGGATGCCGGTCAGCGGCTGGCCGTTGACCGCCGTACCGTTGCTGCTGGTGTCTCGGACAAGGTAGGCGCCGTCGCGGAAGCCGATGATCAGGTGGCGCGAGGACACGCGCGGATCGGGGATGGTCCAGTCGGCATCGGCGGCGCGGCCGACGATAACGTCGCGCTCTGCCAGTTGAAGCGGTGGCGGTGCGCCGGCGCCAGGATCACGAATGGAGAGGAATAAGCTCATGGTCAGCGGTCCGGTCCGTCTCTCAAGAGCTGCGCACGTTTAACGGGCTGCGCGCAGCCCGCAACCGCCGCGCCCTTTCCCAATCGACATTGTGCGATTGTGAGGTTGGACGTATTAGAATGTCGGTAAGCGTGATAGACGGTTGGGGGAATTCGGTATGACGTGTTCTGGCAAGCTTCGTGCGGTATTAACGGCGGGCATCGCTCTCGCCACGGCGGCGAACGCGCAGACTGCGCGAACGAGCCCCGACCAAGTAATCTGCGCAATGTCAGGTGTTTGCGGCAACGGCAACGAGCCATCGGCCGACAAGCAGATCAGCGTCGGACAGGAAAAGTCGTTCAGCCTGATCAGGCCCTCGGCGATGACCCCCGCTCCGAGCGCGCCGGCGCATATAAGTGGCGGAATGCGTCACAGCACGCCGGCGTCGAAGGTGCGCCGCGCTCCGGCGCCCAGGCCCGCATCAGGCCGGCTGGACATGCTGGTGACCTTTCCGCTGGGATCGGCCGAGCTCAACGACGCCAGTCGTCGGGAACTGCAGTCGTTTGCGACCGCGATGGGGTCGCCGACGCTCGCCGGGATGCACTTCAACATCGAGGGTCATACCGACGCCATCGGCAATCGCGACTATAATCTCGACTTGTCCAAGAGGCGCGCCGACGCGGTGGTGGCGTACCTCACCTCCTTGGGCATCGACTCGTCGCGGCTGCGCTCCGAAGGCTTCGGCTTCGACAAGCCGCGCCCCGGCTTCGCTCCGAAGGCGCCCGGCAACCGGCGCGTGGAATTCGTGAAGGCCGGCTGACCGGATGGCCGATGCCGAAACGGCGGCGGACGCTGCGCACGAAACCGCGGCGACGCCGACGCGGTACGACCGGATCGCCTATCCTTCAGGCGCATTCGCGCGGATGGGGCCGAACCGCATGCAGATCATGGCGCGGCTGCACGGCATCGGTGCGGCGCCGATCGAAACCGCGCGCGTGCTGGAGATCGGCGGCAATGACGGGCTGAACCTCACCGCCTTCGCCGCCGCCTTTCCGCGATCGGATTGCCTCAGCTTCGATCTGGCTGCGGCGCCGGTCGAGCGAGGGCGGGCACTGGCGCAGGCTGCCGGCATTGGTAACGTGCGGATCGAGCGGCTCGACATCCTCGCTGCCGCGGCCGACCTGCCCGGCGAATATGACTATGTCATCGCTCACGGCGTCTACGCCTGGGTGCCGCCGCCGGTGCGCCAAGCAATCCTCGCGTTGATCGGACGCGTGCTGGCGCCGAACGGTGTCGCGGCGATCAGCTATAATACCCTGCCGGGCCACGTGCTCGGCCAGACCCTGCGCGAGATGGTGCAGGCCGAGGTCGGTAACGAGCCGGACGATTCGCTCCGCTTCGACCGGTCCATGGCCGTCTTGCGCGCCTTTGGCGAGGGTGACCTCGACAGTCCGGCCAAGGACAAGCAGGATGCGTTCCTCAAGACGCTGCGCGTCTATGCGCGCGAGCTGATGCGGCGGCCCGAAGCACTGCTCGCGCATGACGAACTGGGCGGCTGCTACGAGCCGCAGGCGTTCGGAGCGGTCTGCGCGGCTGCGCAGGCGGTAGGTCTCACCTATCTCAATGACGCGCTCTACAAGGCGGGTCCGCAGGGTTTTTCCGGCGAAACGGACCAAGCGGCGCTGATCCGTCAGATCCAGACCGACGACTACCGCACGGTAGCCTTCTTTCGCCACAGTCTTTTCATCCGCGAAGGTGTTGCGATGGACCGTCAGCTCGATCTGGAGCTGCTGGAGCCG
Organism: uncultured Sphingomonadaceae bacterium; assembly: GCA_964247375.1. GTDB lineage: Bacteria > Pseudomonadota > Alphaproteobacteria > Sphingomonadales > Sphingomonadaceae > Sphingomonas_I. Next base: position 1,416 of record CAXTUG010000017.1, on the reverse strand, counting down.
CTCTGGCTCTCGTCTGCGCTGCGCCGAATCGATAAGGGGCGGTTCGTGTCGGGCGGATCGTTCGTCGATGTGTCCGACGACCGCGCCGCGACCATCCTGGTGGAACTGGAGCGTCGACATCCGGAGCGGCTGCCGCTCGCGGGACTTCAGCCGGCGCAGCTGAGGACGTTCGCCGACCTGTTCCTGGCGAATGCCGTGAGCTTCGCGACCGGCCCGAACAGCGTCCCTGCCTCCTCCGAGTGCCCGCGGCTGAGCCCGCTGGCGCGGGCGCAGATCGAGCGGGGCGACGTGCGCATCGCCACGCTGGAGCAGGAGATCGTGTCGCCGGGTTCGGAGGTGTGCCGCTTCATGCTGCTGTTCGACGGCGAGCGCGACATTACCGCGCTCGCCGCGGAGGCCGGGATCGGCGTGGCGGAAGCGACCGCGATCGTGAACTTCCTCGGCGCCAACGCGCTGCTTACCGGCTAGACTTCCGTATCAAATATGCCCCGTTGACCTTGCACGAACGGAAAGACAAACCCGATTGGGCGGTTGGTCCTAAGTGGGGCAGGCGACCTTCACGAACGGGTCGACCGCGAAGGGGTTCGTGCCCGCGAACGTACGGACCTTGAAGTCGAAGCGCGCTGATCCCGAGGTGAGGCTGCCCGTACCGGTGCTGGGAGAGCCGGCCGAGCGTACCGCGGCCGCCTTCATCATCCGGAATGCGGCCCACTGACCGGGAAAGGTCCGCGAGTCGCCCCCGCCCTCGAAGGCGATGCTGGCATTTCCCGGCCCCGGCCAGTCGAAAGAAATCGGAATCGCAGACTTGCCGTCATAGTGGAGCGTCTGCCCGTCGATGGTGAGCGTCACCGACTTGGCGCCGGTCAGCGCGACCGGCTCGACTTGGTAGGAAAGGCGCGGACTGGCGGGATCAGTAGCGAAGAAGGCGCGCGTCACGCCCTGCGCCGCCTGGAACGCCACCACCATCGCCGGAGTCACGCCGATCTCGGCGGCATTGGGGAGCGCCACCCACTCCGCCTTGGATGTGTCGACGTAGCCGGCGAGATCCTGCGCGACGAAATTGGCGAAGGCGCCCTGCGGTCCGAAGAATTTAGCGAAATCGGGCAATGGCACGTCGTTGGTGGACGCCGCCCGGAAGGGAAAGGCGCGGTTCAGCGTGTCGCGGCAGGCCACGCCGAAATTCTGGCCCATCGCCGACCCGACCTGCGCCTGGCGTGCGCCGCCCAGCGCCTCGGTGGCGCTGCCCGCCACCGCCTGAACCGCCGGGCCGGCGGGCGCGGGCATGGTCGCGCCGGCCTGCTCGAGCTGTGCCACCGCCGCCTTCACGTCCATGCTGGCATTGGCCGCGGTCGCGCCGCCGCCGCCGGGCAGCACCGCGATCATGTTGAGCTTGTCGGCGAGCTGCCCCATCTGCTG
>CAXTUG010000016.1:9912-22181 GCA_964247375.1 uncultured Sphingomonadaceae bacterium | reverse complement strand
GCGGGGTTGGCGCAGCGGCTCGCCTGCGGTTCGACGCTGGTGCCGCGCGCCACGCAGCCGCCGGCGCCGACGCCCCGGGCAGCGCCCGCGCCGGTCCCGCAATCGGGCTTGCCGCAGGACCTCGAACGGCATCGCATCGCGCTGCTGGTGCCGCTGAGCGGGCCGAATGCGGCGGTGGGCCAGTCGATCGCGGACGCGGCGGCGCTGGCGTTGGCGGATACAGGCGGCAAGGCGCTGCGCATCACCAATTACGACACCGGCCAGGGCGCCGAACTGGCCGCCCGCAGGGCGCTGGCCGAGGGCAATCAGCTGTTCCTGGGACCGCTGCTGAGCGACGACGTGCGCGCGGTCGCCGGTCCCGCCCAGGCGGCCGGCGTGCCGGTGATCGCCTTCTCGAACGACGCGTCGGTCGCGGGCGCGGACGTCTGGCTGCTCGGTTTCGCCCCCGGCCAGTCGATCGACCGGGTGATCCGCTATGCCCGGTCGCGCGGCATGACCAGATTCGCGGCGCTGATTCCGCCGGGGCTCTACGGCCGCAACGCCTCCAACCTGCTGCTCCGGGCCGTGGAAGGGGCGGGCGGCAACGTCGTCGCGATGCAGAACTACCAGCGCTCGCCGGCATCGCTGCAGGTGGCGATCGGCAAGCTGGCGAAGGAGAAGTATGACGCGGTGCTGATCGCGGACAATGGCCGCATCGCGGTCGCATCGGCGCCGATGATCCGCCGCACGGGCGGGGCCGCCATCCGCATTCTCGGCACCGAGCTGTGGAATGCGGAGCCGGGGCTGAACAACGTGCCGAGCCTGGCGGGCGCCTGGTTCGCGAGCGTCGACGACGGGACGTTCGGACAGTTTTCGACGCGCTACCGCGCGCGGTACGGCCGCACGCCCTATCGCCTGGCGAGCCTCGGCTACGACGCCGTCCTGCTCACCGTCCGGATCGCACAGAACTGGCCGATGGGATCGCACTTCCCCGCCGATGCGCTGGCCGACGACGGCGGCTTCGCCGGCGTTGACGGGGCGTTCCGCTTCTCGCACGGGCACGTCGCGGAGCGGGCGCTGGCGGTACATCAGCTCGGCCGCGGCGGCGGCACCGTCGTCTCGCCGGCGCCGAAGGGATTTTAGTGCGGCAGGGAAACGGGATTATCGGTCAAGCTGTTCCGGGTAGCTCGATGATCCAGCAAGTGCCTTAGAAAAGCCGATCAGCGAGCCAGCCGTGCGAGGATCGTGTCCAGCAGCAGCATGCCTTGCGGCGAGACGCGCAGTCGTTCTTCGTTCCGTTCGAGCAGGCCGAGCGACGCGAGCCGATCGGCTGCATCCGGATCGACCGCCGGTGCCACCGTGCCGAAATCCACGCCTTCCTCGAGCCGCAGCCCCATCAGCAGGGCTTCGCGCGCACGGTCCTCGACCGGCAGAACTTCCTCCAGCTCGATCCCGTGCTGGTGCCGGTCGATGCTGGCGAGCCAGTTTTCCGGCTTGCGGATGCGCGCCGTCGCCGCACCTTGCCGGCGGCCATGCGCGCCGGGACCGACGCCGAGATAATCGCCGTAGCGCCAGTAGGTCAGGTTATGGCGGCTCTCCTCGCCGGGACGCGCGTGGTTCGAGATCTCATAGGCCGGCAGTCCGGCGGCGGCGGTGATGTCCCGGGTGAGCTCGAACAGCGTCGCGCCGTGATCCGGGTCCGTCGGCGCAAGCGCGCCGCGGGCGGCCATCGCGGCGAAGCGGGTGCCGGGTTCGATCGTCAGCTGGTACAGCGAGAGATGGCCGGTGCCGAAGCCGAGTGCCCGCTCCAGCATCGCCCGCCACGCCGCCTCGCTTTGTCCGGGCAGCGCGTAGATCAGATCGAAGTTCACGCGGGCGAAGACCTGCTGCGCCGTCTCCAGCGCGCGTCGACCTTCCGCGGCGTCGTGCGCGCGGCCGAGGAAGCGCAACGCTTCGTCGTCGAGCGACTGCAGCCCGAGGCTGACGCGGTTCACGCCAGCGTGCGCCAGGTCGGCGAAGCGCGCCGCCTCGACCGAGGAAGGATTGGCCTCAAGCGTAATCTCGACATCCGGCGCGACGCTCCCGGGGCGCGCCGCCGCGGCGAGCAGCGCCGCTACCGTCCGCGGCGGCATGAGCGACGGCGTTCCGCCGCCGAAGAAGATCGACGTCAGCGGCCGGCGCGGGGCGACGTCCGCCTCATGCGCCAGGTCGGTCAGCAGCGCGTCGCGCCAGCGATCCTGATCGACCCGATCGCGGACGTGGCTGTTGAAGTCGCAATAAGGACATTTGGAGACGCAGAACGGCCAGTGGACGTAGAGCGCGAGCGGTGCGGTCACAGCACGGCGGCGACCAGCTTGCGGAACGCGTCGGCGCGGTGGCTGATCGCGTGCTTCTCGGCCGGATCGAGTTCGGCGAAAGTGCGGGTGTCGCCCACCGGCACGAACACCGGGTCGTAGCCGAAGCCGATCGTACCGCGCGGCGGCCAGGCAAGCGTACCCTCAGCGCGGCCCTCGAAGCTCTCGACGTGACCGTCGGGCCAGCAGAGCGACAGGACGCAGACGAAGTGGGCGTCGCGGCCGGTGTCCGGCCCCTTGGCCTGCAGCGCATCCTCGACCTTGCGCATGGCGAGGTTCCAGTCGCGGCCGTCGGGCGTCTCCGCCCAGTTGGCGGTATAGACGCCGGGGTCGCCGTTCAGCGCGTCGACGCACAGGCCGCTGTCGTCGGCGAGCGCCACCATGCCGGAGAGATCGGCCGAGAAGCGCGCCTTTAGCTCGGCATTGGCGACGAAGCTGGTGCCGGTCTCCACCGGCTCCGGAATGTCGAGCGAAGCGGCGGAGACGGGTTCGATGCCATAGGGCTCCAGCAGTGCGCGGATTTCGCGCACCTTGCCCTCATTGTGGCTGGCGATGACGAGCTTGCCGGGCTTCAGCCGGCGATGCGGCACGGCCGGCGGCTCGTCGTCGATCAGCTCGATCGTCATCGCCCGGCCGCCTTGAGCTGCGCCGCGAAGATCTCCTTACAGCCGATCCGCGCCAGCCGCAGCAGCCGCAGCAGCGCCTCTTCGTCGTAGGTTGCAACCTCGGCCGTCGCCTGCGCCTCGGCGATATTGCCGTCCGACAGCAGCACGAAATTGGCATCGGCGTGGGCCGAACTGTCCTCGATATAGTCCAGATCGAGCACCGGCGTGCCCTCCCAGATGCCGCACGAGACGGCGGCGACCTGCGCCTTGATCGGATCGGCCGCGATCAGGCCCTGCTTCAGCAAACCGTCGACGGCGAGGCGCAGCGCCACCCAGGCGCCGGAGATGGCGGCGGTGCGGGTGCCGCCGTCGGCCTGGATCACGTCGCAGTCGAGCGTGATCTGGCGCTCGCCCAGCAGCTGCAGATCGCAGACCGCACGCAAGGAGCGGCCGATAAGCCGCTGAATTTCCTGGGTACGGCCCGACTGCTTGCCCTTGGCCGCCTCGCGGTTGCCGCGGGTGTGGGTCGCGCGCGGCAGCATGCCGTACTCGGCGGTCACCCAGCCCTGACCCTTGCCGCGCAGGAAGGGCGGCAGCCGCTCCTCCACGGAGGCGGTGACGAGCACCTTCGTCTCGCCGAAGGCGATCAGCACCGACCCCTCGGCATGCTTGGTGTAGCCGGGCGTGATGGTGATCGCCCGCATCTGATCGGGGGCGCGGCCGCTGGGGCGCATGGCAATCCTTTGACTTGTCGATCTTTCGAGGCGGGAGCCGGTATATTACATACCATCCGATGACCACCCCTGTCGCCGAATTGTCGAGCCGCGCCCGCGACATCTTCCGGATGGTGGTGGACTCCTACTTGGAGACGGGGGCGCCGGTCGGATCGCGCACCGTGTCGCGCATCGGCGGCCTCAACCTGTCGCCGGCCTCGATCCGCAACGTCATGCAGGACTTGGAGGAAATGGGCCTGCTGGCGGCGCCGCACACCTCCGCCGGCCGCGTGCCGACCGAGAGCGGGCTGCGGCTGTTCGTCGACGCGATGATGCAGACCGCCGAGCCTTCGCTCCAGGAACGCGCCGCGATCGAGGCGCAGGCACGCGGGCCGATCGAGGAGGCGCTGGCGGCCACCAGCCAGGTGCTGTCGGGGCTGTCCGCCTGCGCCGGTCTGGTGCTGGTGCCGCGCGGCGAGCCGGTGCTGCGCCAATTGTCGTTCCTGCCGCTGAGCCAGGACCGGGCGGTGACGGTGCTGGTCGGTGCGGACGGTTCGGTCGAGAACCGGGTGATCGAGCTGCCGGCGGGCACCGGCGCGGCCGCGCTCGGCGAAGCGGCCAATTACATCAGCGCGCGCCTGACCGGGCTGACGCTGGGCGCGGCGCGGGTGCGGCTGGCGGACGAGATCGCGCGGGGGCGCTCGGCGCTGGATGCGGCCGCACAGGGGCTGGTGCAGCGCGGGCTGGCGATCTGGTCCGAGGACGGCGCCCGCCGGCCGGTGATGATCGTGCGCGGTGCCGCCAACCTGATCGATCCGACCGCGGCCGAGGATCTGGAGCGGGTCCGGCAGTTGCTGGACGAGATCGACGGCAAGGAGGAGATCGCCCGGCTGCTCGACAGCGCCCGGGGCGCGCGGGCGATGAAGATCTTCATTGGATCGGAAAACAAGCTGTTCGCGTTATCGGGATCGTCGGTGATCGCCGCGCCCTACCACGCTGCCGACGGTCGCGTGGTCGGCGTGGTGGGGGTGATCGGGCCGACGCGGTTGAACTATGCGCGGGTCGTGCCCATGGTGGACTTCACCGCACAAACATTAACGAGATTGATGGCATGACTGACGATACGACCACCCCCGATACGGCGGACTTGCGCGACGAGACGGCCGCGACCGCGCCGGAAGTGGCCGAGCATGACGCCGCCGCCGCATTGCGGGCGGAGATGGAGGAAATGCGCAAGCAACTGCTCTACGCGCAGGCCGAGACGCAGAATGTCCGCCGCCGCATGGAAAAGGATGCGCAGGACGCGCGCGCCTATGCCGCGACCGGCTTCGCCCGCGACATATTGTCGGTGGCCGACAATCTCGCCCGGGCGCTTGCCGCCATTCCGCCGGCGATGCGCGAGGATGCGGGGACCAAGCCCTTGATCACCGGGCTGGAGATGACGGGCAAGGAGCTGGACAACGTGTTCCAGCGCAACGGCATCACCAAAATCGAGAGCATCGGCGCCAAGCTCGATCCCAATCGCCACCAGGCGATGGTCGAACTGCCGAGCGATCAGGCACCCGGCACGATCGTGCAGGAGATGCAGGCGGGCTATATGATCAAGGACCGGCTGCTGCGCCCGGCGCTGGTCGGCGTGGCCAAGGCGACGGAGCAGCCGAGGGTCGACCTGGAGGCCTGATTCACGTCCGGTGGACGCCTGAGTTCAGGCCTGCGCGGGACTGGAATAGGTCCGGACTGCGGTGCAGCCGGCTCAGTAAGGCGCATCCTCGCCGGCGGCGACGCTCTTCGCCTCGGCTTCGGCGGTGCTGCCGTCGCTGAAGCCGAGCCGCAACGGCACTGCCGTGCCGGGTCGAGCCGCGCTGTCGAGTCCGATCAGCATCGCGTGATGGCCGCCCGGCCTGAACTGCACGGTGCCGTGTGCCGGCAGGTCGACATGGTCGAGCGGCACCATGCTCGCCATGCCCTGCGTGCCGGTCATGCTCTGGTGCAGTTCGACCTTGGCGGCGAGCGCGCTCTCGATCCGCACCAGCCTGACGTCGCGGCGGCCGCCGTGAAGCGTGAAGTAGGCGGCGGCAGGCTGTCCGTCGACCGCCGCGAGCCGCACCCAGGCCTGGCTGACCGACGGTGCGGCGTTGCGGGGATGACAGCCGCTCAGCATCAGCAGCAGAGCGATGGCGGATCATGCGCGTTTCCTAGAGCAAGACGAACGCCGAAAACAGTGTCGCCAGCCATGCCTTGCGGAGGCTTTGCGCCACCCTATATCGCAGGTCGTCAAGCGTCGCCCGGAGGAGCGTGCCTGCCTGTTGAGGGGGTATGCCGGTCGGCGAAACAGGGTAGTTGCAAGAGGAACACAATGGCTAAAGTAATCGGGATCGACCTGGGCACGACCAACAGCTGCGTTGCCGTGATGGAAGGCGGCAAGCCCAAGGTGATCGAGAATGCGGAGGGCGCGCGCACGACGCCGTCCATCGTCGCCTTCGCCAAGGACGGGGAGCGACTGATCGGCCAGCCGGCCAAGCGCCAGGCGGTCACCAACCCGGACAACACGATCTTCGCGGTGAAGCGCCTGATCGGGCGCCGCTTCGACGATCCGATCACCAAGAAGGACACGGAGCTGGTCCCCTATCACATCGTGAAGGGTCCGAACGGCGACGCATGGGTCCAGGCGGGCGGCGAGGATTATTCGCCCAGCCAGATTTCGGCCTTCATCCTGCAGAAGATGAAGGAAACCGCCGAATCCTATCTCGGCGAGACGGTGACCCAGGCGGTCATCACCGTGCCGGCCTACTTCAACGACGCGCAGCGCCAGGCGACCAAGGACGCCGGCAGGATTGCGGGTCTGGAAGTGCTGCGCATCATCAACGAGCCGACGGCCGCGGCGCTCGCCTACGGGCTCGAGAAGGACAATAACAAGACGATCGCGGTCTACGACCTGGGCGGCGGCACGTTCGACGTGTCGATCCTGGAGATCGGCGACGGCGTGTTCGAGGTGAAGTCGACCAACGGCGACACCTTCCTGGGCGGCGAGGACTTCGACGCCAAGGTCGTCCAGTACTTGGCCGACGACTTCAAGAAGGCGGAAGGCATCGATCTCACCAAGGATCGCCTCGCCCTCCAGCGCCTGAAGGAAGCGGCCGAGAAGGCGAAGATCGAGCTGTCTTCGACGCAGACGACCGAGGTCAACCTGCCCTTCATCACCGCCGACGCCACGGGTCCGAAGCACCTGGTCAAGACGATCACGCGCGCCGAGCTGGAGCGCCTGGTGGACGACCTGATCAAGCGCACGATCGAGCCGATGAAGAAGGCGCTGGCCGACGCCGGCGTGAAGGCCGATGCGATCGACGAGGTCGTGCTGGTCGGCGGCATGACGCGCATGCCCAAGGTGCGCGAGGCGGTGAAGGCCTTCTTCGGCAAGGAGCCGCACACCGGCGTCAACCCCGACGAGGTGGTGGCGATCGGCGCAGCGGTGCAGGCCGGCGTGCTGCAGGGCGACGTTAAGGACGTGCTGCTGCTCGACGTGACGCCGCTGTCGCTGGGCATCGAGACGCTGGGCGGCATCATGACCAAGATGATCGACCGCAACACGACCATCCCGACCAAGAAGTCGCAGACCTACTCGACCGCGGACGACAACCAGAATGCGGTGACGATCCGCGTTTTCCAGGGCGAGCGCGAGATGGCGGCGGACAACAAGATGCTGGGTCAGTTCGACCTGATCGGCATCCCGCCGGCACCGCGCGGCGTGCCGCAGATCGAGGTCACGTTCGACATCGACGCGAACGGCATCGTCAACGTGTCCGCCAAGGACAAGGGCACCGGCAAGGAGCAGCAGATCAAGATCCAGGCTTCGGGCGGCCTTTCGGACTCCGACATCGATCAGATGGTCAAGGATGCCGAGCAGTTCGCGGAAGAGGACAAGAAGCGGCGTGCCGCGGCCGAGGCCAAGAACAATGCCGAGAGCCTGATCCACTCGACCGAAAGCCAGCTCAGCGAGCATGGTTCGAAGATCGACGCTGAGCTCAAGTCGGAGATCGAGACCGCGATCGCCGCCGCCAAGTCGGCGGTCGAGAGCGGCGATGCCGATCAGATGACCGAGAAGACCCAGGCGCTGGCGCAGTCGGCGATGAAGATGGGCCAGAAGATCTACGAGGCGGAGCAGGCTGCAGGTGCCGCCGCCGCGTCCGGCCAGGGCGGAGCGGAGACCGCGCCGAACGACGACGTGGTCGACGCCGAGTTCTCGGAAGTCGACGCCCCCAAGTAAGGAAGACCCTGCGCCTTCTCCCCTTCAGGGGAGCGGGCCGGGGAGAGGTGGCACAGCGGAAAGCCTGCGGGCTGATTGCAACGGCCCCTCTCCCAACCCTCTCCCCTGAAGGGGAGAGGGCTTTGATTTGATGGCTGAAGTCGACTTCTACGAATTGCTGCAGGTCGAGCGGACCGCGGACGACAAGACGATCAAGACATCCTATCGCCGCTTGGCGATGGAGTGCCACCCCGATCGCAATCCCGGCTGTGAGAGGTCGGAGGCCAAGTTCAAGGCCATCAGCGTCGCTTACGACATATTGAAGGACCCGCAGAAGCGCGCGGCCTATGATCGCTACGGCCATGCCGCCTTCCAGAATGGCGGCGGCGCAGGCGGCGGGCAGGGCTTCGAAGGCTTTGCCGACATATTCGAGAACATCTTCGGCGAGTTCATGGGGAGCGGCCGTGGCCGCGGTCCGGCGCAGCGTGGCGCCGATCTGCGCTACGACCTCGAAATCTCGCTGGAGGATGCCTTTCACGGCGCGGTCGAGGAGATCCGCGTCGATGTCGCGGCACGCTGCGACGCGTGCGAAGGCAGCGGCGCCAAGCCGGGCACCGCTGCACGCGGCTGTCCGACCTGTCACGGCCACGGCAAGGTTCGCGCCCAGCAGGGCTTCTTCGTGGTCGAGCGCGTCTGCCCGACCTGTCACGGCCGCGGCGAGGTGATCGCCGAGCCGTGCCGCGAGTGCCGCGGCGAGGGCCGTGTCGAGAAGTCCAAGACGCTGGAGGTCAAGATTCCGGCGGGCGTGGACGAGGGCACGCGCATTCGCATGCAGGGCGAGGGCGAAGCCAGCCCGCGCGGCAGCCCGCCCGGCGATCTCTACATCTTCCTGCACGTGAAGCGGCATGCGCTGTTCCAGCGCGAGGGCACGACCCTGTTCGCGCGCGCGCCGATCAGCTTCTCGACCGCGGCGCTGGGCGGATCGATCACGGTTCCCGGGCTGGACGGCGAGGCGCACGAGCTGCGCATTCCCGCCGGTATCCAGTCGGGCAAGCAGCTGCGCCAGCGCGGCGCCGGCATGCCGGTGCTGAACGGGCGCGGGCAGGGCGACATGGTGGTGCAGATCGAGGTCGAGACGCCGACCAAGCTCACCCAGCGCCAGCGCGAGCTGCTGGAGGAGTTCCGCTCCACCGAGACCGGCGAGGAGTGCCCGGAGGCGAGCGGCTTCTTCTCCCGTCTGAAAGGCATGCTCGGCGCCGAGTAGGCGTCAGTTCGTGGTCAGCCTGAACGGCTGATAGGCGCTTCTGAACTCGGCCAGCTCCTCGCAGGCGTGCGAGTGCCGCCGGAGCGCGGGATAAAGTGCCGGGTCGGTCACGTCGGGCAGGGCTTCCTCCAGGAAACGCCACACCGTGCCGAACACGATGTCGGCGTGGCTGATCCGCGCACCGAACAGCCACACGTCGCGCCGTTGCGCACGCTCCTGCTCCAGCAGAGCGAGCGTCTGTGCGACCTGCTGCAGCAGCCGTGTGCGCCACATCGGTTGCGATACCGACAGCGATGCGCGGTCGTAGACCAGCGCGACTGCCTTGTCGGCCACGCCGGTGGCATAGGCGCCGAAACGGATGAGGTCGCCCTGCTGGGGCCAGCTCCGGCTGAGGAACGCATCATACCCCGCCAGATGATCGATCAGCTGCAGGATGACGCTGCTGTCGATAAAGGCACTGCCGTCGCCGTTCACGAGCGTCGGGACCCGCATCAACGGATTGATGCCGGCGATCTTCCCGGCGTCGCCGATTGCGGACCAGGCACGGTGTTCGTACGGCAGGTGGTAGAAGTGCAGCGCCACGGCGACGCGTCGTACGAAGGGCGAGTCGAATTGCCCGATCAGAATCATGCCGCGTCCCCCCGCCTGCCCGCGGCAGAATAGACCCCCGGCCGCAGGACGGCCAGCGGTTGTGGCGCACTGGGCAGCCACGCTCTATGTGTCGCCGCATGCAGCGCCGACCGACACCGGGCCTTCCCAGCCGTCAGCAGATCCTCGATTTCATCGCGAACAGTGATCAGGCGGCGGGCAAGCGCGAGATCGCGCGCGCGTTCGGGCTGCACGGCAATGACAAGATCGCGCTCAAGACGCTGCTGAAGGACATGGCCGACGAGGGGCTGATCGACAGCGCGCCGGGTCGCGCCTTTCACAAGATGGGCGGCGTGCCGAAGGTTACCGTGCTCCGAATCGTCGATGTCGACGACAGCGGCCAGACCTATGCCGTGCCCGAGAATTGGCAGGCCGATGCGCCGCCGCCACGACTGCGCGTGATCGAGCGCGGCAAGCGCGGAGCGGCGTTCGGACCGGGCGACCGCATTCTGGCCCGCACCGAAGAAGCCGGCAGAGGTTGGGTCGCGCACCCGATGAAGCGTCTGGCGCGCGGCGAGGAGCAGGTGCTGGGCGTGCTTCACCAACAGGGCGACCGGCTGTGGTTGAAGCCGGTCGACAAGCGTGAGCGGCGCGAGCTGCCGGTGTCGGATGCAGGCGAGGCGCAGGCCGGCGATCTGGTGCTGGCCGAGAAGGCCGGGCGGCCGCCGCGCATCACCGCGCGCGTGGTCGAGCGGCTGGGCGAGCCGTTCGCGCCGCGCAGCTTCAGCCTGATCGCGATCCACAAGCACGGCATTCCCGATCGCTTCTCCGAGGAGACGCTGGCGGAAGCGGCGAATGTGGCGAAGCTGCCGCTCGGCGAGGGTCGCGAGGACCTGCGCCACCTGCCGATCGTCGCGATCGATCCGGCCGACGCGCGCGATCACGACGACGCGGTCTGGGCGGTGCCGGACGACGATCCGGCGAACAAGGGCGGCTTCAAGGCGATCGTCGCGATCGCGGACGTTAGCTTCTACGTTCGGCCCGGATCGGAGCTGGACCGCTCGGCACGGCGGCGCGGCAACAGCTTATATTTTCCCGACCGCGTCGTGCCGATGCTGCCGGAGGAGCTGTCGGCCGACATCTGCTCGCTGAAGGAGGGGCAGGACCGGGCGGCGCTGGTCTGCCATCTGACGATCGCGCCGGACGGTGCGCTGACGGAGTGGCGTTTCACCCGTGCCGTGATCCGGGTCGCCGCCAACATCGCCTATGAGGATGCGCAGGCGATTGCGGATACGTTTCCCGGCGGGAGCCGTGGCCCAGTCGCGACCGACGATCCGGACTCCGGCGTCCGTTCGGGAACGACGGAGGTCCGTTCCGCGCTCAAGTCGCTATGGGACTGCTGGCATGTGCTGGCGAAGGCGCGCGACAAACGGGCGCCGCTGGAACTCGACCTGCCCGAGCGGCGGGTGACGCTCGACGAGAAGGGCCGCATCCTCTCGGTCGCGCCGCGCGAGCGGCTCGATGCGCATCGCCTGATCGAGGATTATATGATCGCGGCCAACGTCGCCGCGGCCAAGGCGCTCGAAGCCAAGAAGGCGAGCGTGATGTACCGCGTGCATGAGCCGCCCAGCCGCGAGAAGCTGGTCGCGCTCAAGGATTATCTCGACACGTTCGGGATCGGCTTCGCGCTGGGGCAGGTGGTGCGTCCGGCAACGTTCAACCAGCTGCTGGACCGGGTCGGCGAGCGCGACGAGCGGCCGCAGATCATGGAGCAGGTGCTGCGCACGCAGACCCAGGCCTATTATGCGCCCGCCAACGCCGGGCATTTCGGCCTGGCGCTTGGCAGCTACGCCCACTTCACCAGCCCGATCCGGCGCTACGCCGACTTGCTGGTCCATCGCGCGCTGGTCGGCGCCTATCGCCTGGCGCCCGCGGTCGATCAGACCCGCCTGCCGGGCGAGGACGAAGCCAATTTCGTCCGTATCGGCGAGGCGATCAGCGCGGCCGAGCGGCGGGCGATGGAGGCGGAGCGCGAGACGATCGATCGCTATGTCGCCGCCTATCTCTCCACCAGGGTCGGCGAGCTGGTCGGTACGCGCATCACCGGCGTGCAGCCGTTCGGCTTCTTCGCCACGGTCGAGGGGCTGGGTGGCGACGGTTTGGTGCCGATCTCCACGCTCGGCCGCGAATATTTCCGCTACGACGAAGCGAGCCAGGCGCTGGAGGGCGAGGAGACCGGCACGCGCTACGTGCCCGGCATGAGGCTGCAGCTGCGACTGGCAGAGGCCAACCCGATCTCGGGCGCGCTGCGCTTCGAGGTGGAGGGTGCGGGAGGCGCATCAGCACCGTCGCGCAAGCGGGCCGATCGGACAATCCAGCGGCGCGGCCGGCCGGCAAACATCCGCCATTCCAATCGGCGACGATAAGTCGACAAATCGAGAGCTGGTATTTCCTAAGTCGTTGCGGGGGGCCCCCGCCGAAACAACGCCACCCCCCCCCGGGTTTGTGTTAGAGGGGGGCCTA
>CAXTUG010000016.1:0-9902 GCA_964247375.1 uncultured Sphingomonadaceae bacterium | reverse complement strand
CGTTGCGAGCGCAGCGAAGCAATCCCGGCCAACCGCCGCTGGATTGCTTCGCTGCGCTCGCAATGACAACTACAGGAAGACTTCTACAGCCGCGGCAGCGTCACGCCGGTCTGCGCCATATATTTGCCGGCGCGGTCGGCATAGCTGATCTCGCACGGTTCGTTGCCCTGCAGGAACAGGAACTGGCACGCGCCCTCATTGGCGTAGATCTTGGCGGGCAGCGGCGTCGTGTTGGAGAATTCCAGCGTGACATGGCCTTCCCAGCCGGGCTCGAGCGGGGTCACGTTCACGATGATGCCGCAGCGCGCATAGGTCGATTTGCCGAGGCAGATCACGAGCACGTCGCGCGGCACCCGGAAATATTCCACCGTCCGCGCCAGCGCGAAGCTGTTGGGCGGGATGATGCACACGTCGGTCTTGCGATCGACGAAGCTGTTCTGCGCGAAGTCCTTGGGGTCGACCAGCGCATTGTCGACATTGGTGAAGATCTTGAACTCGTCCGACACGCGCGCGTCGTAGCCGTAGGAGGAGAGGCCGTAGCTGATGCAGCCGCCGCGGCGCTGCGCCTCCACGAAGGGCTCGATCATGCCGGTGGCGAGCGCCTGCTCGCGAATCCAGCGGTCGGAAAGGATGGACATCGACGCCCTCGCTGCCATGGAAATCGCGACCGCGTTTCGCCGGAAAGGCACGGAAGAGCAAGGCGGCGCGCCGCCGGGATCAATCAGCCGATCCCCAGATCGCCCGGTCCGAAGGCGTGCGGCAGCAGTTCGGACAGGAGATGCCGCCGCAGGACCGCTCCGTCGGCCGACGCGCAGTAGATGACGATGTCGCGGCGACCCAGGTCCGCGGCCTCGTTCAGCACCTGGCGGCAGCGGCCGCACGGATAGATTGGCGTGTCGCCCTCGATGCCGCCGGTACCCCTGGCGCCCCCGACGATACCGATCGCGACCACGTCCTTGAGCCGGCCGGCCACGTTGGCCGCGGCGAGCGCCACCGTCTCGGCGCAGAGCGAGAGGCCGTAGCTCGCATTCTCGAAATTGGTGCCGGGCACGATCGTGCCGTCGTCCAGCAGGAGCGCGGCGCCGACCGCGAACCGAGAGTAAGGGGCGTGCGCGTTGCGGGCGGCCTCCAGCGCATGCTCGACCAGCACGCGGCCCGCCACGTCCTCCAGCCCAATCTCAGCCACGGATGTGGAGCGCCGCGATGAGGGTGAAGAGCCGCCGCGAAGTTTCGAAGTCGAGGCCGATCTTGTTCGCGAGACACTCGGTCAGCAATTCCGCGCCGCCGTTGTGGATGCCGCGCCTCGCCATGTCGATCGTCTCGATCTGGCTTGGCTGCTGCTGCTCGCCGAGTGCGCGGAAATAGCTCTCGCAGATCGCGAAATAGTCCTTCATCGGCCGGCGGAAGCGGGTGAGGCCAAGCTTGATCGTCTCCAGCAGCCGGCCGTTCCGGTCGGAGATGTCGATCGCCAGCCGCCCCTCCTCAACCCGGAGCCGAACCCGATAGGGACCGTCATAGCCGTTCTCGATCGGCCGCCGCGGCGCGAAGTGATTGCCGGCCAGCAGATCATGGATTGCGACCTGACGCTCCCGATCGACCTCGATCGCCTGCGTCGGGAAGGTCTCGTCGTCCAGTTCGATCGCGATGATGCGCGGGTCGGCCATGCCTGCCGCTTATCGCGAAGGCTGAGCCTTGGCAAAGAGATGCGCGCTATCCCCGCAATCCACAGGGTGCGCTGCCGGTCGATTTGCGCCATGGCCATGCGATGGCCGAACCGCTTCGAATCGTACCGCCCGCCGACAGCGGACCTCCTGCGCTGCCTCACAATGTGGAGGCGGAGGCGGCCCTGCTCGGCGCGCTGATGATCGACAACCGGCTGGTCGAGGACGTGCAGATCAAGCTGCGCGCCGACCACTTCTTCGAACCCGCGCACGGCCGCATCTACGAGGCGATCCTGCGGCTGGTCGACCGCAACATGGTCGCCAATCCGGTGACGCTGCGGCCGATGTTCGAGGGCGATGCCGAGCTCAAGGACCTGGGCGGACCGGCCTATCTGGCCCAGCTGACCGGATCGGGCGCGGCCCTGATCGGCGCGCGCGACTTCGCGACGCAGGTCTACGACCTGGCGTTGCTGCGCGCTCTGATCGGCGTCGGCCGCGAGATGGTCGAGAAGGCGGTCGACACGTCCGAGTCGGTCGATCCGAAAGGCCAGATCGAGCAGGCCGAAGTCGCGCTCTATCGCGTGGCGGAGGAGGGCGGCGAGCAGGGCGGGGTCAAGACCTTCGCCCAGGCGACCAAGCTCGCGGTCGAGATGGCGGAGAAGGCGCTCAATTCGGGCGGCCACGTGTCCGGCATCACCACCGGGCTCGACAGCGTCAACGCCAAGATCGGCGGCCTGCATCCCTCCGACCTGATCATCCTCGCCGGACGCCCCGGCATGGGCAAGAGCTCGCTCGCGACCAACATCGCCTTCAACGCCGCGCAGCGCTGGATTCGCGACCAGGAGGACGGGATCGATCCGGCCAAGTCGGTCGGGGCTCCCGTTGCGATCTTCAACCTCGAAATGTCGGCGGACCAGCTGGCGACGCGTATCCTGGCGGAGCAGTCGGGCATCAGCTCCGAGAATCTGCGCATGGGCAAGATCAGCCAGCAGGAGTTCCGCAACCTGGCGCGCGCCTCGGCGGAGCTGCAGAACCTGCCGCTCTACATCGACGACACGCCCGCGCTGACCATCGCCGCGCTGCGGACGCGCGCGCGGCGGCTGAAGCGGCAGCGGGGGCTCGGCATGGTGATCGTCGACTATCTCCAGCTGCTGCACGGCGGCGGCAAGAGCGGCGGCGACCAGAACCGCGTGCAGGAAATCTCGGAGATCAGCCGCGGCCTGAAGCAGCTCGCCAAGGAGCTGCAGGTGCCGGTGATCGCGCTGTCGCAGCTCAGCCGCGCGGTCGAGCAGCGCGAGGACAAGCGCCCCCAGCTGTCCGACCTGCGCGAATCCGGATCGATCGAGCAGGATGCCGACATCGTGCTCTTCATCTATCGCGAGGAATATTACGTCGCCTCGCGCGAGCCGAAGCGGCCGGGCGAGGGCGACGACGCCAAGATCTTCGAGGCGCACGACCAGTGGATGCGCGACATGGAGCGCGCCTACGGCCTGTGCGAACTGATCATCGCCAAGCAGCGCCACGGCGCGACGGGCAAGGTGAAGCTGAAGTTCGAGAGCCGCATCACCAAGTTCAGCGACCTGGCCGACGATTACGGGCATTGAGGTGGCCGAAAGCTCCCTCTCCCCTGAAGGGGAGGGCATTGTTGCCTCTTTCTTTCCGTACTGACTAGGCGCACCTAGCGGCATCATCGCTTCGGAGCTCCCATGCGCCTCGTCTCCCTTGCCGCGCTCGCCGCGGGTCTCGCTCTCGCTACCTCGACCATCGCCGCCCCGGTCACGATCGCGCCGCTTACTTTCACCGAGCGCACGCTGCCCAACGGCCTGCGGGTCTTCGCCATGCCCGATCCGAACACGACCAACGTGTCGGTGCAGGTGTGGTACGACGTCGGCGGGCGCGACGATCCGCGGGGCCGGTCGGGTTTCGCCCACCTGTTCGAGCATCTCATGTTCAAGGCCACGCGCAACATGCCGGCCGAGACGATCGATCGGCTGACCGAGGATGTCGGCGGCAGCAACAATGCGTCGACCGACGACGATTTCACCGAATATCACGAGGTCGCGCCGGCCAACCATCTGGAGCGGCTGATCTGGGCCGAGGCGGAGCGGATGGGCGCGCTGGTGATCGACCAGCCGACCTTCGTGGCGGAGCGCGACGTGGTGAAGGAGGAGCTGCGCGGCGATGCGGCGCGGCCCTATGACAGCCTGTTCCGGATCGCGGTGCCGGCCGCGAACTACACCACCAGCTCCTATGCCCGCTCGCCGATCGGCAGCATCGCCGACCTGGATGCCGCGACGGTGGACGACGTGCGCGCCTTCCACGCGCAATATTACCGGCCGGACAATGCCGTGCTCGTCGTCGCGGGCAATTTCGCGCCGGCCGATCTCGACCGCTGGGTGGACAAATATTTCGGTACGGTGGCGCGGCCTGCCTGGCCGATTCCGCACACCTTCGCGGCCGAGCCGCCGCGCGCCGTCGGCAAGCGTCTGGTGCTGCGTGCGCCGAATACGCCGCTGCCGGCGGTCGTGCTGACGTGGCAATTGCCGCCGGCGACCGATCCGGATCACGCCGTCATCAACGTGCTGGATGCGATCCTGTCGGGTGGCGAGAGCGCGCGGCTCTACCAGTCGCTCGTCTATCGCGACCAGATCGCCGCCGAGGCGGACGTGTCGGCCGACATGCGCAAGGGCACGGGCATGTTCACCGCCTATGCGGTGGCGGCGGGCGGCAAGGACCCCAAGCAGCTCGAAGCGGCGCTGCGTGCGCAGATCGCGGCCGTCCTCGACCGGCCGGTCCAGGCCGACGAGCTGACGCGCGCCAAGAACCAGATCCTGACCTCGGCGCTGAAGGAGCGCGAGACCGCGGAGGGCAGGGCAAGCACGCTCGCGTCCGATGTCATCCTGGAACGCGATCCGCATGCGAGCGACAAGCGGCTCGCCGCCATCCAGGCGGTGACGGCCGCAGACGTGCAGCGCGTCGCGCGGCGGCTGCTCGCCGACGATCGTGCGGTGGCCATCACCTACCTGCCCGTTGCGGACGGTGCGCCTGCCGAGTCCGTTCCCGTGGCGGCGAGCGTCGCCACCACGCCGCTGGTAGCGCCGCCGGACGTGCCGGTGGTCGTGGCGGCATCGGCCGAGGCGCGCGTGCAGCCGCCGGCGCCGGGCAAGCCCGTAACCCCGACCCTGCCGGTACCGGCGGAGCGGCGGCTGGCCAACGGCATGCGGCTGGTGGTGATCGAGCGGCACGCGCTGCCGATCGTCACGGCCTACCTGGTCGCGGCCGAGGGATCGTCGACCGACCCCGCCGGCCGATCGGGACTGGCCGAACTGACCGCCGACCTGCTGACCAAGGGTACGGCGACCCGCTCCGCTACCGACGTTGTACAGCAGGTCGAGGGGCTCGGCGGCGCGATCGGCGGCGACGCCATCCGCGACGGCATGTTCCTGTCGCTGACGGTCAAGTCCGACCAGCTGGCGCCGGCGATGGACGTGTTCGCCGACGTGGCGATGCACCCTGCCTTCAAGCCGGACGAGCTGGAGCGCCAGCGTGCCCAGGCGCTGGACAGCCTCAAGGTCGCGTATAGCGAGCCCGGTCAGCTGGCCGCGATCACGTCGTCGCGCGTGCTCTACGGCGACGGGCCGTACGGAAAGCCGGCGGACGGCACGCCCAATTCGCTGAAGGCGATCGGACAGAGCGACGTCCTGTCCGGCTACCGCGCTTTCTGGCGCCCTGACCGGCTGACGCTCGTCCTGGCGGGCGACATCACGCCCGATCAGGCGGAGCAGATGGCCGGGCGGCTGTTCGGCCGGTGGCCCAAGCCGGCGTCGGCACCCGCGGCGCTGCCGGCAGCCGGCGCGCCCTCGGCGCCGCGCACGGTGGTGGTCGACATGCCGCAAGTGCCGCAGGCGTCGGTCGTGGTCTCCCGCGTCACCATCCCGCGCAGCGATCCCAATTATTATCCGATGCTGGTGGCGGAGCAGGCGCTCGGCGGCGGCTATGGCAGCCGTCTCAACCAGGAAGTGCGGGTGAAGCGCGGACTGGCTTACGGCGCCGGCTCCTCTTTCCAGGCGCGCCGGTCGCCGGGACCGCTCGCCGCATCGACCAGCACCAAGAATCCGACGGTGCCCGACGTCATCGATCTGATCCGGGGCGAGATGACGCGCATGGGCTCCGAGCCGGTGCCGGCGGCCGAGCTGGAGGCGCGCAAGGCGACCCTGGTCGGATCGTTCGGACGCGGGATCGAGACGACCGACGGCCTGGCCGGCTACGTAGCGGGACTGGTGCTGGAGGACGTGCCGCCGACGGAATTGGGGCGCTATGCGGCCGCGGTGAACGCGGTGACCGCCGATCAGGTGCAGCAGGTCGGCAGGACGTTGATGGATCCGACGCCCGCGAGCGTCGTCGTCGTCGGCGATGCGGCGCAGTTTGCCGACAAGCTGCGTGCGAAAGGCATCAAGGCGGAGGTGATCCCCGCAGCCAAGCTGAACCTGGACAGTGCCGGCCTGAAGTAGCAGGCCGGCACTGTCGGGACGGGCAGGTCAGGCGATGAGCTTCGCCGCCTCGGCCCCGGCCAGGAGAATGGCCATCCACAAGGCGACGGACGCGGCAACGATCAGCGCCAGGCTGCGGCGCGGCGACCATTTGTCCGTGTCGGGCGCGGCGATCGCGATCGCCCGCTCCGCAAGTTGTTGCTGCAGCGCAAGCGCGGGCGACGGGGCGGGCGCGACGCGATCGAGCTCGGTGCTGAGCTGCTGCGTCGGCGCCGCCGGCAGCGCCGCTGCATCATAGTCCTGGCGAAGCTTGGCGAGCGGCATAGGTCACCTCTGCATGATATGGGCGTCAAGAGTGCGGCCGGACATGTTACAGCCGTATAAAGGAACCAGGTTAACGACCATTTACCTCGGCACCGATCGCGGCCCAGGCGCCGGAAACGGTCGCCAGCATGTCGCGTGCCCGGGTCAGAGCCGCGGTACGATCCATGCCCGGCGCGGGGCCGATCAGCCGGCGCGCCTCGCGATAGATGCGGCGGAGATTCTCGGCGACCTCGCCTCCGCGCTGGAAATCGAGCGACGATTCCAGGCCGTGGAGCAGGGTCGTAATACGCGCCTGCTGGGCGTTGCGGCGGGCAAGATCCTGCGCCGCGTCCGCCGCCTGCAACGTGCCGAAGCTCTTCAGCAGCTCGTCGAACATGATGAGGATGAGGCCGTGCGGCGTCGCGCTCTCGATGCGCGAGATCACGTCGATGTCGCGGTAGCGCGTGTCCGGCGCGGCATAACGGGAAGGTGCTCCGAACATCAGTCGCTCTTGCTCCATGCTGCGATTTGCTGGGTCATGTAGGATTGAATGGCTTTGTACGACGCGACCTTGGTCTGCATCGCCGTGAACTGGGCGGTGAGCTGGTCCTTGTAGGCGCTCTCCTGCGTCTCGAGCTTGGTGCGGTTGTCGGCCAGCTTCGACTTCTCGGCGCTCAGCGTGTCGTTGAGCGATGCGAAGATGCCGCCGTTCGCGCGCAGGCTGTCGCGGATTCCCTGGAGGATGCCGGACAGGCCGGCATCGACCGTGACGTTCGCGCTGCCGATATTGCCCTGGATCTGGATGGCGAGGCCGGCGGCCGGCGAGGTGATCGACGCGATGAGGCCGCTCGGATCGGTGGAACTCGGCAGCCCCGGCTTGCCGCCGATATCGCCCGCAATCGGGCTGGCGCTGGTGATATTGACGGCATAGGTGCCCGGCTTCGCGCTGCCGAACGTGCTGGTGATCTTGATCAGCGGGTTGTCGCTGCGCTGGCCGGGATTGAACATCGCCTCGACCGCGTCGGGGTAGGTTGCCAGCGACTTGGACAGGCGCGTCGAGTCGACCGACAAGGTCCCGTCCTGGCCGGTGGAGACGCCGATCTCCGCTAGGGTCCGCGGACCGTCGGGATAGGCGCTGAGCGCGGTGGACGTGATCTGCTGCAGCTGACGCTGCATCTGCTTGATCGCGCTATTGCCGTAGAGCGGCCCCTGACCGCTGCCGCCTGAGCCGACCGCCATGGCGGTGTTCAGCTCGCCCCGCAGCTGATTGTAGGCCGACACGTAATCGTTGACCGCCTGTGTGATCGCATCCGTCGGGCGATTGAAGCCGAGCGAAATCGTCGTGCCGGGCTTGGCCGAAACGAGGTTCAGCGTGACGCCGGGAAAAAGGTCGCGCACGCTGTTGCTGCCGAAGCTGGCATCGACGCCGTCCATGCGGATGATCGCGTTCGTCGCAGCTTGGGATTCCGTGAGATGTGTTCCGCTGGCCGTTGTCGTAAAACGCGTCAGCTCGGGCGTAGCGCCGCCGCTGCCGACATTGAGGTCGAACCTGTTCGCCGCGCCCGTCTGACCCTTGATAACCAGCCGAGCGCCGCTTGTATCGGTGACGACGCTCGCGGTGACACCGCTCGGCGTATTGCCGGTGTTGGTCGCGTTGATCGCGGCCGCCAGTCCGGCAAGGCTGTTATTGGTGCTGTCGATGGCGATGTTGAAATTGCCGCTTCCCGTGGTCAGCTTCAGGTTTCCGGTCCCGACGGCCGTGGCGCTGTTGGATAGCGCAAGCGAGTAGACTGATTGCGCGGTAGCGACCTGCCGCACCTCCAATTGAGCCGAGAGCGCGCCGATGCTGGCGCCCGCCTGCGCAGCTGCGGTCAGTACGCTGCTGTCGGAGGTGGTCGGCTGCGTCTTCAGCGTGCCGCCGGCGACGAGCGACTGGAGCGCGCTGGCGAAGGCGTCGATGCCGCTCGTCAGCGTGCCGAGCGAGCTGATCTTCGCGGTGTTGGCATCTTCCTTGGTCTTGAGCACCTTGTCCTTCGGATCGAAGCTCGCCGACACGAGGCTCGTCACCAGCGCGCCGGTGTCGATGCCCGATCCGGCGCCGAGCGCCGTCAGGATCGAACTGCCGCCGGAGGAAGAGGTCGAGGAAGTGGATGTGGTGGTGGTCATTGCGATATCGACTCCACTGAGGAGTAACGGCGTCGCGGCGCCGTCGTTAAGGCGTTCGTCGCGCGGGCGGCGGGGTTACTGCTGCGCGACATTGCCATGCTCGTCGAAGCGGGCGGCGCTGGGCACGTCCACCACCGGCTGGCTGACGCCTTCGGCCATGGCCCGGTCGAGGTTGAAGACGAAGGCGAGCACCGTCGCGACCGCGATATAGAGGTCCTCGCGGATGATCTCGCCGGGCCGCGACGTATAGTAGATGGCGCGGGTCAGTTGCGGGTAGTTGAGCATTGGCACCGCATTGTCGTTGGCGAGTTCACGGATAGCCTGGGCGGTCTCGTCCGCGCCCTTGGCGAGCACGATCGGCGCGGAGTCGAAGCCGGGACGGTAGCGCAGCGCGACCGCGAAGTGGGTCGGGTTGGTGAGGATAACGGTCGCTTCCTTGATCGCCTTGCGCGCGGACCCGCTCAGCAGCCTGCGCTGCTGCCCCTTGATGTGGCTCTTCATCTCGGGCGAGCCCTCGCTCTCCTTGTGCTCGTCCCTGATCTCCTGCTTGGTCATGCGCAGCCGGGCGTTGCGGCGGAAGATCTGCAGCGGCAGGTCGATGCCGGCGATCGCCGCCATCGCTACCGCCATCACCAGTACCGCCAGCCGGAAGATCTGGCCGATGTCGGTCAGCGCCGCGACGATGTCCTCGCGGCCCAATCCCATGATCTCGCCCCAGCGGCCGCGCAGCGCCCAGTAGGCGATGCTGCCGAGCACCACCACCTTCAGGAAGGCCTTGCCGAACTCGACCAGGCCCTGCGGCCCGAACATCCGCTGGATACCGGCGAGCGGATTCAGCTTGGCCGGCTTGAAACCGATCGCGCTCAGGCGGAAGCCGAGCGAGCCGGTGACGGCGGGAGTGCCGATCGCGGCGGCGACGGTCATGGCGAACAGCGCGGCCAGCGGCATCGCGACGACCGCCAGCAGGCTCAGGATCGCGCGAGCGGGATTGAAGTCGGCGATGTCGCCGGCGCCGAAGGTCAGCCCCTGCTCCAGCATCTTCTCGCACGCACCGACCAGCCACGGGCCGGCAAGCACGATCCAGGCCGCGCCGGCAATCATCGTCAGCGCCGTGCTCAGTTCCTTGGACTGAAGGACGTCGCCCCGCTCCGACGCCTCGCGCTGGCGCTTGGGCGTCGGGGCTTCGGTCTTCTGATCGCGATCCGGCGTATCGGCCATGATCGCGTAGTGACCGTAGAAGGTTAATGCCGGGTTAGGAGTGACCGTTTCGGCTGAAGTGGCG
>CAXTUG010000015.1:0-22193 GCA_964247375.1 uncultured Sphingomonadaceae bacterium | reverse complement strand
GCAAAGGGCAAGGGCGTGCCCACGGTCGGCAGCGTGCCGCGCGGATTGTACAGCGGGTGGCGCAGGTCCAGGTGCTGGAAACGCATCCTGGGGTAAAGCGCGGTGATGTTGGCGGCGCACCACGCGATGCCTGCTGCCACCGGATCCACCCCGTCGTAGCTGCCGGTCTCGTCCAGGTACTGCGTCAACGGCAGCGCCAGGCGTCCGATGCCGCAGCCGATGTCCAGCACCCGGTGGCCCGGCTCCAGCCCGGCGTCGCGCACCATGCGCTCCAGGAACTCCGCCCCGATGGCGCGGAAGTCGCCGTCGCCGCAGAACATCAGCTCCGGCGGCGGCACCGGCATGAAGCGGTTGGCGGCGAGAAAACGGCGCAGCGTCGCGATGTCGGTCATGCCGCGGCCCGGTGCGCGCGCCGGGCCATCAAGGCGGCGATGTCATGGTCCCAGCGGCGGTGGTGCAGCCGGCGGTTGTACAGCGACGCCAGCGTTTCGGAGTAGCCCTTGTGCAGTTGGATGGAGCGGCGCTCGAAGTGGTAAAGCTCCGCTTCCGGCACGTAGGCGATGGCCGCGCCGGCCGCCTGCAGCCGCAGGCACAGGTCGGTGTCATTATATTCCAGGCTGAACCGCTCCTCGAAGCCGTCGACCTGCTCCAGCACCGACCGGCGCGTGGCGAAGGCGGCGCCGGTCACCATCGACCATTCGCGCTGGGTCCGCGCCCAATCCTGGTACGTGCCCTCGTGCCGTGCGCGGAACAGCCAGGTGTGGGCGACGCCGTCACCGTGGGGGGCCATGCCGGCATGCTGCAGTCGGCCGTCGTCGAACAGCAGCCGGGCGCCGACGCCACCGATGCTCTCGTCCACCGCGAAACTCTGCAGCGCGCGGAGCCAGATCGGGCCGGGCAGGCGAATGTCGTCGTTGAGAAAGACGATCTGCTCGGTCGTGGCTGCGCGCCAGAGCGCGTTCATCTTGGCCGCGTAATTGAACGGCGCATCGTCGGCGCGCGGCGTCTTGATATGGCGTAAAGTGAAGGGCCAGGCACGGTCAGCCCAGTCAGGTGTACCGGTCAGGTCGTCGCCGACGATCACGGTCAGCCGCTCCATCGGCCAGTCTGTCCGGGCGAGCCCGTCGAGCAGCCGCTCGAGATATGTGCCGGAACCGTCCGGCAGCACGCTCCGGCGGGTCGGCACGATGACCGTTACGGGCGGTGCGTCTTGCCCGAAACGGCGCAGCAAGGCCAGTGAACCGGGAGCGTCGCCGGAGAGCACGTCATAAGGCAGCAGCGCCGGCTGGTTGGCCAGCATCATGCGGTAATCTACCTCGCTCGCACGGACCCGCTGGCCGGGATGCCCGATCAGCACATGGGGAATGCGCGCGATCGCCATGCCGGCATGGTGCGCCCGGAACAGCAGGTCGGCCATCACCGCCGTACCCGTTTCCGGCCGGGTACCGAGCGCCGCCAGCGCCGCGCCGCGCACGATCACGGGGGCGCCGACATAATCCTGCGCCGCCAGCAGAGTGACGTCGAACGCCGGCTTCAGCCGTAGCTGGTCGATCGGCTCTTCGGCCTGGGCGGCGACATCGTCGGCGTAGAAGATCGCGACATCCGGCCGGTCGCGGGCATGATCGCGCACGCGCTCCACGAAGTCGGGGGAGGCGATACTGCCGGCGGGCGCAAAGGCGATCCAGTGATCGCGGTCGGTCGGCAGGTCGTCGGGCAGCGACGCCAGGCTTCCTTCTGGATCGAGGGCCACTGTCCGCACGTCATCGCCCCAGTCTGCATCTTCGAAGCGGGTGCCGCGATCGAAGCGGGGTTCGAGCCGATCGATGCGGGGCGATGCGCCGCGCCCGGTCATCGCCTCGCGCAGGCTGTTTGCGATCAGCCGGCCGACCGCGTCATAGGACAGCTGCGCCGCGATGCGCGCGCGCGCGGCCGTGCGGAGGCTGTCATCGGCGGCGGCGGCCTTCAGCAGGGCGGCCGTCAGCGCCGGCTCGTCGATCCGTGCCCAGGTGCCGCCTTTGGTATAGTGACCGAAATCCTCGTTGAGCGTCCACGGCCGCGCCTTGACCGGAAAGCCGGTGGCGGCGTCGAGATAGTCGGTGCTGCCGCCGAAATCGGTTGCGACCACCGTCTTGCCGGCCGCCATCGCCTCTGCGATCGTGAGCCCGAACCCTTCCGAGCAGTGGGGCGAGGCATAGACGTCGGCCACCGCCCAGAGCTGGCGCAACTCGTCATCGGACAGGGTGCGGTCGATCAGCACCACGCCCGCGGTCGCCTCCGCCAGGTCGCGGAACGCGGCGCCGTCGTCGGGACGATCCATCAGATGCTTGGTCTTGAGCACCAGCGACCAGCCCTGCGTGGCTAGGCCCGACGCCGAGAAGGCGCGGACCAGCGCGGCGGGATTCTTGCGCACCAGGTAGCTGGACCCGTCGAACACGAACAGGACGATGCGGGCGTCCGCGTCCAGCCCGATCCGGTCCAGCACCGCGGCACGATCCACCTGCGGCTGCGGCAGGACCGGCACCGGGTGGGGTATGACGTCGACCGGCGCCTTGTCCTGCGCCGCGAACAGTTCCGCGCAGTAGCGGCTCGGCGCCCAGATGCGGTCGACCGAGGAGAAATCGTGCCGCCAGGCCGGCGGGATGTGGCTCATCTCCCATACCCAATAGCCGATCCGCTTGCGCGCGTGGCGGATATCCTGGCGCTGCGCGTCCGTGAGCAGGAACCAGCTGTCGGGATTGAGGTGGACGATCGCCACATCGGCCGGTCCGTTGAAGTCGAGGATGTCGACCGGCGGCGTCAGCGGCTTGTGGATGTGGAACGGCTTCCTGATCGGGTGCAGGTTGAGCCGCACGCCGCTGCGGCGAAGCGCGCCGATGATCCCACGCGATGCGGCGCCCAGACCGTTGTCATAGTTCCACGGGCCGTAGAAGGCGACCTTGAGCGCTCGTCCGGCGCCGTCATCCGAGGCGATCGGGTGGACGTAGAGCCGGCCGTCGCCGTCGTGCGGCACCTGCTCCTTCGACGCGCGGACCGTAGCGTCGATCAGGTCGACGTCGAAGCCGGCAGCCGCCAGCGTCTCGCGCCAGCCTGCCACGTCCACTTCGGAGAAGGCGCCGCGCAGCGGCAGCAGCTTCATGAAGGGGAAGTCCGCGGCGATCAGCGCCCGCCAGTCGTAGAGCGTCGGGTTGAGCGCGAGCCGGCTCGGGAACAAAGTCTCGACCCGATAGCCGGCATCCTCCACCTCGCCCGCGAAGCGGACTTCGTAGGACCGGATGACGCGGTCCTTGTCGCCGAAGATCCGGACCTCGCCGAAGAAACGCTGCAGCCGCGGCGAGGACAGCAGGCGCGGCTTTAGGGCAAGAAAGAAGGTCTGGAGGTGCCAGCGATATTCGTGGCTCTCGGTGAGGCCGATCAGGTCCGCTTGGCTCGTCCGCACGCGCTCGATCAGGCGTCCGAACCGGGCGTCGTCGACCGGGCCGAACAGGCTGTCATTGACCAGGTAGAGCACCGGCGCGCCGTACAGTTCGGGGTAGAGGTGCAGCGCGTGCGCCCAGGCGGCGAAGTCGTAGCCGGCATTCTCCCGCACGATCACGCCCGCGGCTGCTTCGCGCAGTTCGGGCCGGATGCTGAGCGGACGGTCGGCGACCGCGATCAGCAGCACGTCGATGTTCTGGCGTGCGAGTGCCTCCACATAGGGCAGGACGTGCGGCTTGATCGCGCCGGTGGCGGAGTGGGTGACGAACAGCGCCGTCTCCCGCTTCGCCGCCGGCGCGAACGGCTTGACGATGACGAGGCGCGCGTCCCAGGCGGGACGGTCCTGCTCCGGCTCTGGCGGCGATGCTTCGGGCTGGTGCTCTTCGACCGGAGCAGGTGCCGGTTCGTCCGGCGTCAGCGCGGCGAGTTCTCCCGCCGCGGCGGCATTGCCGTCGATCGCCAGGCTCTCGGCATAGAGCTGCCGCGCCCGATCGACATCGCCCGCGCCCTTGCGCGAGTGGCCCCAGCAGAGCAGCAGGTCGGCGTCGCGCGAATCGAGCTGCAGCGCACGCGCATAGGCCTCGTCGGCACCCGCATGGTCGCGTGCCTGGGTCAGCATATGGCCGAGCTGCACCCAGATGGCGAAGTCCGCGGGCGCGTCCGCCAGATGACGGCGATAATGCCGGGCCGCTTCCTGCCACTGCCGCACGTCACGTGCGCGATTGCCGAGTTGGCGCGGCCCGGGCTTACGGAACAAGGTTCCGATCATGCGGGAGCTCGGGCGTGGGCGGAAAAGGCCTGGGTCTTCATCGGTGGGGCGAGCGAGTGGAACAGGGGCGGAGTGAAGTCAATTCGCCGGCCCGAGCACCTGCAGCGCCGCTGCCAGCACCTCGTCCGGCCGGATATGCCGGATGCAGGCGAAGTCCTGCCCGCAATCCTCTCCGTCGGGGCCGATGCCGCAGCCGGCGCACGGCACCTGCCGGCTGAGGATCAGCCCGCTCAGTTCCTGCCCCCACTCGCTCCAATTGTTGCGCGCGATGTGAATGGACACGACCGGCGCGCCGCGGAGCGCGGCCAGGTGCTTGGGGCCAGAATCGTTGCCGATGAAGAGCGCGCAGTGCGATACGAGCGCGTCCAGCTCGGCGAAGGGCAGGTGGCCCGCGATCGTCACGAGTCGGCCGGGGTGCCGTTCCTGCAGCCCGTGGATCTGCGCGGTGGGCTCGCCGAGCAGCACGATCCTGCGATCGGTCCGGTCGAGCAGCAGGGCGACCAGATCGTCGAAGAACGGCCATCGGCTGAAGAACAGCCGCGCGCCGGTATGGATCAGGACGTAGCGATCGCCGGCGGCTATCCCGTGCACGGCGAGCCCGGTCCGGTCGGGATTGGGGAAGGGAACTGCCTGCTCGCGGGCCAGCATCGCCAGGCCCTCGATCAGCAGCAGGAACTTGCGCGACGGCGGTACCACGTCGTTGCCGTTGCCGCGATCATGGCCGCCGAAGTCCAGTCCCGCGTCGAGCCAGGTGAACTGGCGATGGCGGAATCCGTAGAGGAAGCGGGCGCCGCTGAGCAGCAGGAGCGGCCGGGAATCGTCGCCTTCGCCGAGGTCGATGGCGAGATCGAAGCGGTACGGCGCCAGCCGGTCGCGCAACCGGGCCTGTCCCTCCAGATCCAGGATGCGGCGCGCCTCGCCGGGATCTTCCGCGAAGTCGACCGTCTCGATCGCGTCGAACACACCGAGCGATTCCGCCAGGGCGTGATTGGACGGCGTCACCAGACCCACCAGCCGAGCCGCCGGAAACATATCCCGCAGTCGCTGCAGCGCCGGCGCCGAGCAGGCCAGGTCGCCGAGCTGGTCGGTACGCTGGACCAGGATCGTCGCGATCTGCTCCGGCAGCAGGCGCCGATGGGCGCTCCTGACCATGCTGGGGCGGGAATTCACCGCCTCTTCGATGGGCTGGCCGTCCGCCAGGGGCGGCACGATCGCATCCGACTGCGCATCGGCAGGATCGAACTGCGGCGCGGTGACCATCAGGCGCTGCCGGTGCTGGGCGACGATCCGGCCGGCATCGTCGCTCAGCCTGACCTCGATCTGGCGCACACCGGGCTCGACCATCGCGAAATCGTGCCAGATGTTGAACACATATTTGCGGCGGCCGCTGTCCGGCGCGCACTCGTAGGAAGAGAGCGGAGTGCGGCGCGCCGGCTGGCCGTCGACCAGCAGGTCCGCATGGACCGGCTGCGACGCGGTCACCGCATAGCCGCGGACGGCTTCGATGCCGCACAACTGCGGCGCGGACCCATGCTGATGGGGTGTCCGCCGGCCGAGCCGCAGCATGCGGATTCTGCCATCCGGGGTGTCGTGCATGGCCGGGGTACGTGGGAGGAGCGCCGGTACGGCCCAGGGCGGCAGTTCGCCGTCAGCCTGACTTGGCGAGAAGCCGCTGACGGATGCGAGCTCATGACGGGCCGCATCCCAATCGGGCCGCAGGCGCAGCGCGCGCGCATAGCTCGCCTCGGCTTCGTCCAGCCGTCCGGCGAGTTTCTGGAGATGTCCGATCTGGAGCGCGAGGTCGGCATCCTCGGGCATGGTCCGCAGGGCCGACTGGTAGTGCCGGTCGGCACCGGCAAAATCGCCGCTGTCCTTCAGCATATTGGCGCGCTGGACGTGGATGTCCGCTCGGTGCGGCCATAGCCGCAGCGCCTCGCCGTAGAGCGCGGCCGCGACGCTCGCGTGGCCGCCATCGCGCGCCGCATTGGCGCGGGCGATGATGCCGCGCGCGGCGGTGCGGCGGGACAGGAAGGGCAGGGAGCGGGGCAGGCGCGTGATCATGATGTGGAGGAGCTAAAACATCGTGCCTGTAATCTGAACCACCCCGTTCGTGTCGAGCGAAGTCGAGACATATGTTCGAGCGCAGCCGAGAACCGGCCTCGGCTTCGCTCGGCAATTCCCCTCGACTGCGCTCGGGACGAACGGACTGGGGATTTCACGGTGCGCGGCTCAGTCCGCGCGGGCGGTGTGCCTGACGGCGTCGATCCGCTCGATCAGACCGGTCGCGGTGGTTCGCGCATCTTCCGCCTGCGCGTCGAGACGGCGATCCAGCCGGGTGATCGCGCGATCGTGCCGCTGCTGCGTGTCGCCGATGGCGGTCGTGCGATCCTGCAAAGCGCCGACGTGCCGATCGATGTCGTCCAGCCGATCCTGGCCGCGCCGAAGCGGATCGAGGCCGGTCTCGATCTCGGCCAGCCTTGCTTCGGCCCGTTCGGCGCGATCCCGCGCTTCGTTCAGAGCATCCTCGAGCACGCGCACCCTGTCCGAGAGAATAGTCTCGGCGGCGGCGATCTGTGCGGCCGCCTGATCCAGCGACGCCCGCAGCGCAGCGATGTCGGCGGCCATGCTACGCAGCCGCTTCGATCCGGTGAGGCCCGTCAGCATGATCCCGCAATCCTCTCTGCCGGCGTGTTGACCGCGGCCATGCCGCGCCGCTCCGGCAATGCCAAGGCTGCCATGACCGCGTCGGCGACCTGTGCCGGATCGATGTCGCGCAGGCAGGCGACGCCATAGGGGCACTCCCAGATATGGTTGCGCTGACAGGGCGAGCAGGCGATCTCGCGCGAGACGGTGATGGCCGACGGGCCCAGCGGCCCCCATTCGGTGCGCTGGTGCGAGCCGCCGAAGACGCAGACCGTCCGCACGCCAAAATGGCGGCTCAGGTGGACGACGCCCGAATTGTTGCCGACGACGCAGGCGGCCCGGCGCACGCGTGCGATCACGTCCGTCCAGGCGATCCTGCCGCAGAGATTGATCGCCCGCTCCGTCGGCAGGTCCCGGACGATCCCCGCCGCCGCCGCGCGGTGGCCGCGCGTGCCGATGATCGCGATCGTGCAGGCGGGGTCGGTCCGGTCGAGCAGCAGGCGCGCCAGCCCCGCATAATGGCCGAGCGGCCAGTCGCGCAGCGCATTGTTGGAGAAGGGCGACAGGATGATCTCGCTCATGGCGCCGCCACGTCGGTCAGCAGTCCGAAGCGGTCGATCCGCCGCGCGATCAGCTCGGCCAGCAGCACCAGATAGTCGGACTGGTGGATCATGCCCGGCGCGCCCGCGCGCCACATCCGCCCGCCGTATACGCTGACAGGCGGGGCGGGCGTCGCGTACACAGCCACGATCCGGAACTCGACTGTCGTGTCCCGCGCGTCCACGTCGAATTCCAGGTGGAGCGGATCGCCGGCGGCGATCACCGCCCGCGCGGCGCGGCGAAAGTTCAGGTTGGCGTCGATCGTCAGCAGGCCGTCTGCAGCGGGATCGATCTCCAGGAACCAGTCGAAGCGGTAGCGGCCCGGCTGGAGATGATGATAGGGCCCCCAGATGATCGCGCAGTCGCGCTGCAGTCGGTCGGGGTGGAACAGCGCGCGATGGGGCAGGCGGTCGACCGATCCCTGCTCGGAGAAGGCGTGGTGGTCGTAGCGCTGCTCGCGCGCCTGCTCGCGCTGGATCCGGTCCATGTCGACCGGCAGCGCGATGTCGAGGAAGGGAAAATGCCGGCGGTCGCCGATGCCGGCTCTGAGCGGGGCGCGCACCCGGGCGAGCAGCGTGCGCGTGTCCCCGTCGGTGCGCAGATCAATCGCCAGGTCGTACGCCTCCGCAACGGTACGGTCGAACAGCGCGCGCTTGCCGGGCACGTCGACCTCTTCCTCGCTGGAGTTCCGCGGAAAGGCGTCGAACGCGATCAACTCGTCGGCGAGGTCGAGCGTGCGGGCCAGGTCCAGGTTCCACGAGCCGACGACCAGCGTCAGGTGCGCGTCGGCGAACAGCGACCGCACGCGCCGGAGCGCGTCGATGCCGAGGATGAAGTCGCCGAGATGGTCGAGCTTGAGGACCAGGATGCGCCGGCGGGGGCGTGCCGCGACCGTCTCGGTGCGCGTGCGCACGGGGACGAAGGCGTAATCCGGGCCGGGCGCCGGGGACTCCTCGTGCAGCGACCATGGCGGCAGGTCGATCTTCTCCAGCACCAGCAGGATGTCGCGATTGCCGGAGCGAGGCGCGTCGCTGGCGCTGGCATAATCGTAGCCGGCATCGTCGTCGCGCAGCAGCCGCACGCGATAGCTGTTGGGGGCGAGCGCCTCCTCCACCTCGTCGAGCAGCGAGGCGGGCGTGTAGAGGCGGCGTATGTCCAGTTGGTCGCGGAGCGGCAGCGCGAGCCGCCGTTCGGCGAGATGGGCGTGCGGCACCACGATGACGAGGTGACCGCCGCTGCGGACTGCCCTAAACCAGCGCTGCAGCGCGTCGCGATAGTCCGCCAGCTCCGACAGGCGGTAGGCCGCGAGCACGCTCGCCTGATCGCCGGCTGCGACAGGTGCCAGCGGATCGCCGATCTCCAGCGTCTCGCCGGAGAGATAATCGCTCAGCGGACCGGATCGCAGACGCGCGAGGTGGCTGTCCCATCGTCGTTCCGGCACGCCGGAAGATGCCCCGATACTGCCCGTCAACCTCGATCGTCCTCCTGCTGCGCGGATAGACCGTGCGGCCGGGATCAGCCAGCGCCTTTTCGCCGGCGGGTCTGCCGGAGCGTCGTGCGGGTGGGTCGCGCTTGCGCCGGTGATCGGCTAGCAGCGGCCGATGATGCCCCCCCGCAAGAACCGTCAGCTGCCGGTGCTGGGCCGATTGTGGCGCATGATGGCGTGGCGCGTGCCCGCTCTGTCGCCTTGGGGCGTCACCCGCAAGCTGATCCTGCGCGCCAACGCGGAACGCGACGCACAGCGCTACCCGACCGCGGCAGTCCTCTACGAGGAGGCGCTGCGGCTGCTGCCGAACGAGCCGCGCCTGCTCATGCAGAGCGGCCACATGTTCAAGGAAGCCGGCGACTATGACAGCGCCGAGCGGCAATATGTGGCGGCGGCGCGGCTGCTGCCCGACGATCCCGACGTCGCGATCCAGCTGGGGCACTTCTACAAGGTAGCCGGCCGTCGCGATGAGGCGGCGGCCGCCTATCGCCGCGCAACGGAGTTGCGGGTGGGCTGGGACGAGGCGGCGCGGGAGCTGGCCTCGGTGCAGGGCCATGATCCGGATGCGGCAGGTAGTGCGGCGGTCCGCATCGTGCCGGAGCTACTGCCCCGGGCACCTGCGCAGTCCGGCGCTATGCGGATCGGCTTTCATGTCCGGCGCCTGGGCGCCACCCGTGCGTGGAGCCGCGGCGGTTACCGGAGGGTGCTGCGCGGGGTCGAGGCAATTCGCGGCTTCATCGTCTCGGAGGCGGCGCTCACCGAGCTGGTGGTGCTGCTGGACGGCGCGCCGCTCTATCGTACGATCTTGCGACCGGTCGAACCGGCGTCGGGAGGACAGGGCAAGTTCGTCTTCAACATCTGGATCGACTTCATCTCCGTCGCTGCCGGCGAACATCGGGTCGAGTTGCGGGCTGAGGCGAGCGGATCGCTCCAGCACCGTCATAACGTGCTGATCGACGTCGCGCCGCCGCTCGCCGGTAGCGACGCCGCCCGGTCGGATGCGGTTGTCGCTGGCGAGGATTGCGCTCCCGACCAGCTCGTCGACCGGATTAACGCCCGGCCGAGCGTGGTGCGGCCGGCGCGGCGGATGCTGCTCGGCGCGCCGCCGCGGGCCATCCTGGTGCAGCGCGCCGATCAGCTGGGCGACCTGGTCTGCTCCGTACCGGCCCTGCAGCGGCTGCGCGCGCTCTTTCCCGCGGCACGGATCGTGCTGCTCGCCACCGCCGGAAACGCCGATCTCGCGCGCACGCTGGACATGGTCGACGAGGTCGTCGCGATCGACTTTCCGGAGGATGCCGGCGGCCACAAGGCGCTGCCGGCCGTGGCGCAGGAGCAGCTTCGCGCCAGGCTCGCGCCTTATGCGTTCGACCTCGCGATCGATCTCGCCGAGACGGCGGCGTCGCGGCCGCTGCTGCTGCTGTCGGGCGCGCGCTTCCTGTACGGCTTCAAGGCGCGGGAGTTTCCGTGGCTGTCGGCGGGCTTCGAACTCGGCGCGCGTGATCCCGGCAACGAGGCGGAGATGGCCGCCACCGCGCACAAGCTGGTCGCGATGGTGGACGCGCTCGGCGATATCGTCGCCCGCGAACCGTGCGTCGTGCGGCGGCGGGCGCTCGACCGGGCCGCGCTGACGTCGTTGGGGCTACCGGAGGATGCGCGCTACGCCGTGCTGCACACCGGCGCGCGGCTGGCCTATACGCGCTGGCCGGGTTTCGCCGAGCTGGCGCGGCTGCTGATCGAGCGGACCGACCTGATCGTGGTGGTGATGGGCGATGCGCCGACGGCCGGCCTGCCCGACAGCCCCCGCATCTTCGCCCTGCAGGAGCGGCTGTCGTTCGACCAGTTCGACGCGCTCCTGTCGTTCGCCAGCCTGTTCGTCGGCAACGATTCGGGCCCGAAGCACCTCGCCTCGCTGCGTGGGACGCCGGTGGTGAGCCTGCACATGGCGCGGCTCAACTGGTCCGAGTGGGGGCAGGAGGCAAGCGGGCTGATCGTCAGCCGGCGCGTGCCCTGCGCCGGCTGCGGCATCGGCCGCGAGGCCGAGGAGTGCGGCCAGGATTTCGCCTGCCTGCGCCACATCCGCCCGGAGGAGGTGTTCGCAGCCGCCCAGTCGCTGCTGTGAGCGGGCGCGCACGGGCGTTGCTTTCCGGCGCGCACTCGGCCAAGCGGAGGCCGCGCCGGCATATGGCGCGCGCGCTGACCACACAGAGCCGCCGAGGAGCCGTCTTTCGATGATCGTGATTACCGGGGCCGCCGGCTTCATCGGCTCCAACTTCGTGGCCGCGCTGAACGAGGCCGGCCGCACCGACATTGCGGTGTGCGACTTCTTCGAGAGCGGCGACAAGTGGCGCAACCTGGCCAAGGCGGGCTTCGTCGACTTCGTGCCCCCGACCGAGCTCGTCGGCTGGCTGCGCGGACGCGGCGACGTGAGCGCGGTTATCCACATGGGCGCGATCTCCGCGACGACCGCCGCCGACGGCGATCTGGTGATGGACACCAATTTCCGCTTCTCGGTGGCGCTGCTGGACCACTGCACGGCGGCCGGCATCCCTTTGCTCTACGCCTCGTCGGCGGCGGTTTATGGCGACGGCACGGCGGGGTTCGACGACAGCATCGATCCGGCCGCGATCCTGGCGCTGCGCCCGCTCAACCTCTACGGCTGGAGCAAGCGGCAGTTCGACTTCGTCGTCGCCGACCGCATCGCGCGCGGGCAGAAGCTGCCGCCGACCTGCACGGGCCTGCGCTTCTTCAACGTGTTCGGGCCCAACGAATATCACAAGGGCGACATGAAGAGCATCGTCGCCAAGATCGCCGGCCCGATCAGCCGCGGCGAGCGGATCACCCTGTTCAAGAGCCATCGCAAGGGCGTGGCCGACGGCGACCAGCGGCGCGACTTCATCTACGTCAAGGACGCGGTTGCCGCCTCACTGGCCCTGTTCGACGGCGGGCGGACGGGCATCTTCAATATCGGCACCGGCGCGGCGCGGAGCTTCCGCGAACTGGCCGAGGCGACCTTCGCCGCCTATGGGCGCGAGCCTGCGATCGACTATGTCGACATGCCGGAGGCCATCCGGGAGAAGTATCAATATTTTACGCAGGCGGAGACGGATCGGTTGCGGCAGGCGGGCTATGCCAGCGAGTTTGTGTCGCTTGAGCTAAGTGTCGAAGATTATGTTTCAGGCTATCTCCGCCGAGATGATCCTTATCGCTAGCCTCACCGCTTGACTTGCGGGAGCGGGGTGGCAAGCAGCCGCTGCCTAAAGGCGGCTTCCTTGAATTTTAAAATGTTATGCGGGGTATTGCAGGATGGTGCCATTCTCCGCCTCAGGGTTCATGGCGTGATCGGTGCGAACAGAAAACGCTTTCGCTTTCTCGTTGGGCGGGCCGACGCTGCGCGGGATCTTGGAAAGTTCGAGACCGCTGCCGTGCTCTATGAGGAGGCGCTTAGATTGCGGCCTAACCATGTGGGCGCACATATTCAGCGTGGACATATGCTCAAAGAAGTTGGCAGCTTCGATCTGGCGCTCGCCAGCTATTCACATGCGGAGCGACTGCGACCGAACAATGCCGATCTGGCGCTGCAGATAGGGCATCTGCACAAAGTAGCGGGAAGGCCGATCGATGCACGCAAGGCATACCGCCGGGCGCTCGATCTGAACCCCGGCTGGAATGCCGCCGAGCAGGAGCTTGATGCCATAAAAGATAAGGCGGCTGCGGCGGAAGCTGCCACGAAGTATTCGGCAGCCAGCGGCGGCGAAATCGCCAGCGACCGATCACCATCGGCATTGGATCGGCTAGTGCCCGCACTTGCTCCAAGGCGCATTGAAGATCTGGTGAGCTCGCACCCCCGCGAAGTGCGATTTCGTCGCCTTGGTCATCGTGAACCCACTTTCTGGGGTAGTCGCCAGGTACTGCGCGGATTGGAGGCGGTGCGCGGCGTATGTGTTTCAACAAAGCCCATCCTTCGTGCACAAATCTTCCTCGACGGACTTCGCATATACAGCGGGAATGTCCGTGGTGGATATAGCTTACCCCTCGAAGCTGATCCTTCGATGCGGAAGTATGTATTCAACTACTGGCTCGATTTTTCTGGATTCGGACGCGGTCTGCACAACATTGAGGTTCGTTGTATCGACGTCGACGAGGGTGCCGTCGCACATAGTGAAGATATAGTTATCGCTGATCCGGTGCCCGAAACTGCCTTTCCAGATTCCAACTTCCTCATCTCGCTTGATCCCGATGATCATCGCCCGGTTGATGAACAAGTTCGCTCTAGACCTAGCATGATTCGCGAAGCGAAGCGCGCCCTTTTCCCAGGCGGCGTGCGTAGCGTACTGGTCATGCGGACAGATCAGTTGGGCGATATGGTGGCCTCGGTTCCAGCGCTCCGACGTTTGCGCCAGATGTTACCCGACGCGCGGATCGTCGGTCTACTGAATTACGCTAATGGCGAGTTAGCGCGATCACTTGATCTATTTGACGAAGTTATCGTGATCAACTTTCCTGATGATCCACTGGAGCGGCGGCGGTTGATGACGCTGGACGCGCAGGAGGAATTACGTAACCGCCTTGCCCCGTTTCAGTTCGACGTTGCTGTTGACCTCGCTCAGGCCGGCGTATCACGTGAACTTCTTCGACTGACGGGAGCCAAATTCACTTATGGCACGGGCGGCGAAGATTGGCCGTGGCTGTCTTCAGATTATCAGTCTCATACACGGGATCGGTGGAACCGCCACGATTTCACCCCGCACTCCACCAAGGTGATGGGTCTCGTCGAAACGCTGGGTGCCCTTCTCAATACGGCTGCACCAATCCTCCATCGCAAGGACATTACTCGCGACACGATCGCCGAGTACGGTATTGAGCCCGGCGAACGTTTTGCGGTGTTTCACACCGGCGCCCGGATCGGCTTCAGCCGTTGGCCTTATTATGGCGAGTTGTCCCGTCTGCTGCTCAATAATAGTGATCTTAAACTTGTTATTATTTCGGAAGATCCAGACTTCCGTGCAACTATGCCCGAGGATCTGCTTATCCATCCTCGAGTCATACTTCTTGATAGACGACTGCCTTTCGATCATTTCGACGCCCTTCTGTCCTTTGCCACGGTGATGGTGGGCAATGATTCCGGGCCGAAGCATCTTGCGTCGTTGCGTGGCACGAACGTGGTCACGATCTTTAGCGCCCGGATAAATTGGCAGGAATGGGGCCAGGAAAATGTAGGGGTTATCATCAGCCGTAAACTTCCCTGCGCTGGTTGCGCTCTGTTGCACGATGCAGAGGAATGTGGCCGCGACTTCGTCTGCGTGACCGATATCGGAGTTCGCGAGGTGTTCGACGCGATGATGGCCTATGTCGTCCCTTCTGTAGGGACGACGTCATGAAGCTGCCCTTCGTACGGGCTGATCGCGATTCGCTCGACGACGATCATGTCCGGCGCGCTTTCGGGCGCGATCTGGTGCGGCGTGCGGACAGCAAGCGTGATCAGAATTGCTACCGCGAGGCAGCTTTCTTGTATGCCGAGGCGGTGCGATTGATGCCGCACCGGAGCGATCTGCATGTGCAGCGCGGTAACATGCTCAAGGAAGCTGGCGACCTGGATGATGCCGGGGTCGCCTATGCCGACGCACTGGCTATGATGCCCAGTGACGTCGACCTCGCTGTTCAGATCGGCCACCTCCATAAGCTTCAGGGGCGTCCCGCCGATGCGGCTGAATCCTACCGTCGAGCGCTTGCGCTCAAGCCGGGCTCGCACGCCGTTGAACATGAGTTGGCGGCACTCGCCCGAGCCGGCGCTCACCCGCCGCGAGACCCGTTGACGCAAGCGGCCGCTCTTCCCGGTAACGACGATGCGTTCGAGCG
Source organism: uncultured Sphingomonadaceae bacterium (assembly GCA_964247375.1). Classification (GTDB taxonomy): domain Bacteria; phylum Pseudomonadota; class Alphaproteobacteria; order Sphingomonadales; family Sphingomonadaceae; genus Sphingomonas_I. Next base: position 7,365 of record CAXTUG010000015.1, on the reverse strand, counting down.
AGAGACAGTTGATCTTCCTCGATCGCTTCGATTGTCCTCGGTGCTGGCGCCCGGCGCACCGCTTCACAATCTCCATGCCCACGGAGACGAGATTGCGACACGCCGACTGGGACGACCCGAGCGTACGCCGTGGGGCGTAATGCCGGTCTTGCGCGGCGTACAGGCCTTCCGTGGCTTTATCGTGTCGGAGTCTGCCGCCACTCTGGTGGAAATATTCCTGAACGGACAGCGCGTGTATAGTGGGCCGCTGAAGGGTGGTTTCAGTATCCCGCACGAGCGTGAGCGTCCGATGCTCCGCCGCTATGTCTTCAACGCATGGATCGACCTCTCGCAAATGATCGAGGGTCAGTACGACGTTCATTTCCGCGTGACTGATATCAACAGCCGCTTGTTCGAGCGCACGGATCGGGTCGTAATCGCTGCGCCGATACCGGCCTCCGATCTGCCGGACAGCGACAATGACGTGCCGCCGCCCGATCCGGCCGACCTGCGGTCAATGGATATGCAGATCAATACACGGCCAAGTATGATCCGTCCGGGTCGACGGGCAATGCTGAAAAAAACACCCAGCACGATCTTGGTGCTTCGTCCTGATGTGCTGGGTGATCTGGTCGTCGCGGTTCCAGCGCTCAAGCGATTGCGTGAGATGTTCCCTGAAGCTCGCCTCGTCGGATTGTTCTCGCCGGCAAACGTCGATCTGGCGCGGACACTGAATCTTTTCGACGAGATTTTGATCACCGAACTGCTGTTCAGCCCGTGGGAGCGGCGCCGGGTGGTGACGATGGAGGCGCAGAAGAAGCTCGCGGCCGAACTAGATGCGTATGCCTTCGACATGGCGATAGATCTCGGGACATCCCCCGACTCACGCATGTTGCTGCCGTTGGCTGAAGCGTCGGTCACCGTTGGCTTTCGGGCAGACCAATATCCTCAACTCACGGTGGATGTTACCGGATCGGCGCGCGATCCGTGGAATGGCATCGAGAACGTACCGCACACGAACATGGCGATGGCCTTGGTTGAGTGGCTCGGCGTGATGATGCGCAGCGAGCGCAACCTGATGCGGCGCGACGATCTGCAGCCAGATATGCTCGGCGCTTTCGGTTTGGCGGCGGATGCGCAATACATCGTGCTTCATGCGGGAGGGCGCTGGCAGTTTTCGCGCTGGCCGCATTACATTCGTCTGGCGCAGATGCTGGTCGCGGAGACGGATCTTCGGATCGTGTTCATGACGAGCGATCCCGCAGACATCGCGGGGCTGCCGCCTGAACTGGAGGAAAGCGATCGGTTCCAAGTGGTCCAGCGCCGCCTTGCCTTCGACGAGCTGGACACGCTTCTATCCTACTGCGCCTTGTTCATCGGCGATGATTCGGGCGTGAAGCACCTCGCGGGCATGCGAGGTGCGAAGGTGATCGGTATCCAGAATGCGCGTAACAACTGGAGCGAGTGGGGCCAGGATATGGGGGGCTACATAGTGACGCGCAAAGTGCCCTGCGCAGGCTGTATGATCCAGAATTACCCTGAGTCCGACGAATGCGGCCGCGACTTCGTCTGCATCACGGCAATCAAGCCGGAAGAAATTTTTTCTGCTGCCCAGAGGCTGCTGGCGGAGCAAGCATGAACGCCGGTTCAATCATGCTCTCTGACGAGCCGGAGTATCGCTTGCGCCGTGCCCTGCTGCGTGCATCGCGTGACGGAGCGATCCTGCAGGATCGTATCGATTGTGCTGAGTTAGCGCTCAGTCTCGGTTGGCGTGAAATGGCGGCGATGCTGTACGGATTAGTCTCGCTCCAGCTGGGCTTTTCTGCTGCCCCGATGCGCTGTCTCCATGCGATCGACGTCAAAGCGCAACTTTGGGGCGATCTGCTGCCCATCGGAATAGAATCTCCTCAAAGCTTCTCCGTCGACCTCGCACTCGATGAACTCAAGCGATTGATGCGCTTTGTGCCGGAGCTTCAATCGTCATCGTACCACCTAGAGCTTTTTTCGTTCCACAATCTCGGTTTCGAAGATCCAAACCCAGAGGTTTTCCCTGCTGAGATTTACAATCTGGGGCGATCGGTCGGCGAGTTGTTGCGCACCGTGCCGTGTGGTGGGACTAATTGGAGCCTCTCGAGCAAGCTGAGGGGCTTGGCCGAACAGGTATCGGCGCTTTCACCTATTTACCTGCAGGACCATGCCGAGGCAGATGTGCACACGCTCGCTACGCTGTTTGCGCTAGAGGGCGTCAGGCAGTTCCTTCTCGCGAATGCGGACCTGCGCGCCGCCGCTACAGCGGCCCTGTTCGACGAAGCGGCGATGCTTGCTCCAGGCGCGCTCGGTCCCTTTTTCTCGAATGTACACATGTTACTGCGGCATGCCCGCGACATCTTCGGGTTGATCGATGCTGCAGCGGGAGGCAGGGCGGGAAGAGCTGCCGCCGAATGCTGGAGTGTGCTGCTCGCTTCCTATCTGCCCCCCCACAATCTCGCCAGCCTCGCCACAGAACTCGGCGACCGCGGCATGGTCGAAGGGCTGCGCCGCATCCTAATCAAGGTTGCTCGGGCAGGTAGCGAACGTCAACCACTCGACGTTGTGTATAGCATACGCGATGCAAGCCTCGATATTGACGCGTTTGCTCTGGCTGCCGATGCCCAGCAGCTTATAGCACATTGGCGACGAGGGCATGGACTCGAGTGGCGATTGCTTAGTGAAATGCGCGCTCACGAAGGTGATGTGCCGGCAGCGGAAGCAGCACTGCAATATGCGCTGAAGGCCGATCCGCATGATCGCCATGCGCAAGATCTGCTTCGATTAATAGCATCAGGCGTGGCAGGTTCGTATGTGGACAAGTCAGGGGGGGGGCGTCGCAATCTTCGGCAGGCGCGTCTCCGTGCGTTTAAGCAAGCAGGATCGTCTAATTCATGGCACGCTGCTGAATAACCACAAGAATAGAGCAAATAGAAATGATTCTATTGTAAAAATAGTTTATTTATTTTTTACTGCTAGAAGATAAGTTGATTTTTTAAGAATCTTCGGAATTTGGAGTTAAAGTGAATCATGGCGGACTATTGGCAAGATCGGGCAGACACAGCCACAGAACGTCTTGAGCGGCTGCGATCTTTCGGGCCGCGTGCGCGAGGTATTCTTGTTACAACCTGCAACGGCCTGTTTGTGGTCGATCCCGAGGATAGCGGTGTCGGATCTACCCTTCTTCACCACGGAGAATACGGCGCGGAAGAAATAAGGGCAGTGAGTACTGTTCTGCGCAAGGAGAGCAAAGTTCTGGTAGTGGGAGCCCATATCGGAGCACTCGTGGTGCCCCTATCGCGCATTTGCTCAAAACTCGTCGCGATTGAGGCCAATCCAAGAACGTTTGAGCTGTTACAGGCGAACGTGCGAATGGCGGACGTACGCAACGTAGAATTGCACAACGTGGCTGTAGGTGACATCGAATTCGGCAGGATTGAATTTCTGTTGAATCGGGACAATAGCGGAGGATCAAAGCGCCGGCCTGCTTCCTCAGAAGATCAATACAGGTATGATAATCCAGAGATCATATCTTTACCGACACGCAGATTAGATGATCTTGTTTCAGATGAAATGTTTGATGCCATTGTTATGGACATCGAAGGATCAGAGATACACGCGCTACGCGGAATGCCTCGCCTGCTTAGCGGCTCTGCGGTTCTGGCAGTGGAATTTCGTACACACCATATCATTGACGTGGCTGGAGCTACGGTCGAGGAGTTCATTCCGCTGGTACTACCGAACTTTAACTGCTTGTACGTCCCTCACGTTGGAGCTTTTGAGGGACAGGAAAAAATTGCAGAAAAGCTGCGCGCGATGTTTGCTGGAAACGAATGTCACGATGTAATCTACTTTTCCAAGGAGCCGCTCCCGTCAGGCTTTGCTCAGGACTAAGCGCGTTCAGTTGAAAGTGGGCGGTTCTTGTCGTGAAATAAAGAGATCACAATGATCAAGATTGACGAGATCTGATCCGGCGATCGGTTGCAAATGTCCGTCATGATTGATGCGCCAGAACATGAAGCCCTCCTCAACGAGATAGGAAATATGCGCATTCACGTCGGTCATGGTGCTCATCATGTGTACGGACCATTCACGCACAATCCTAAGATTTGGAGAGCGTGCAATTAACTGGCGCATACCCGCCATTGCCAGCGGCTCAGCTCCCTCGATGTCCATATGGAGGAAATCTAACTGGGCGATGTGCGGACCAAGATAATCGTCAACTGCGACGGTAGGCACTTCAACCCGATTAGAGTATTCGGGCCCAAAATCAGAGGCAGGCGCTTCGGTCACAAGGTGACCGCTCCCAAAATGTCCAGGAGCTTGTTCAAGTACCAGTAAGCCATTTCGGTCAGCGACTGCCACGCCATGAAGTTCAACTCGTCCGTGGCCTCGAAACGACGTATAGCCATTGAGGACCATAGTCGCTTTGAACAGCGCCATCACGCGCGGATTGGCTTCGAAAGCGTGAACCTTACCATGGGGACCCAGCGCCGCCGCAATCGTAAGCGTATGGTAACCGACGTTCGTACCAGCATCAATCGCGATACCTCCGGCGGGTACCGTTTTCTTAATTATCCGTTCGACGTAAGGTTCGAACACGCCAGTGAAAAGCATGGATGGCGTAAGATCGAGATCATCGGGAACGACATAGATCGGCTCACCACGATGCGTATGCGCAAGGACGCGATCACCTAGAAAAATCGGCTGCCGCTGACGCACATGCATGCGCTGTCGAAACTCCGCCGTTTCCATCATATATTGTCCAAGCTCAAACCGATTTTTGAACTGCAAACCTAGATGATAGTCTACTAAGGCTTGGTCAGGCGTTCGGCCCAGTATCATCTCGATACTCGAAACAATATCTTCTGCCGTTACACCATCGTCAGTAGTGGTGACGTTGTTAGTATGTGACTGACGATCAGTACGGCGTTTAAACATTCTGATGCTTTCTATCGATAATGCGAGAACAACCGGCAAGATTTAATCTAATATACGCCTGTATTCACCAGTTTTTTTCCCTAATTTTACCATAAAAACCAAAGGTTTGTTAATTCCGTAAAATTAATATTCAAATTTGCCAAGATACATATCGGCTCTCAGATTATCGCAAGGTGCATCGAGAACTCCAGGAAAGGTCTCGTCCGTTTCTTCAAATTGATAAATTGCTCTGTTGGCAAATGACACCTCAAGAACGGCTGGAACCGGCACGCCTGCGATTGTTACCCATCCGGCAAAGTTATTAGCATGAACATGAATCGGGGCATAAAATTTAAGAAGCTTCCTCAAGCCTCGAAATATGGTCTGCCGCCAAGCCAAATCACCAAACATCATAAAGTGGTGAAATTCACATGTTATTTGCGTGAAGCGCGAGATAGTATCAAAGTCGGTTGCTTCCAGCACCGGCCATTCTCCGCATTCGATGTCCATTTTCAGCAGAAGATTAGGACGATCACTTTTTTTGTCCAAACGATCAACGATTGACTTCAACGATTCAGATCCCTCCCCTGACATTGGAGCTATCATCGTCTTTGAAAATACAAAACTTGGATTATCAGGAGCAGGAGCTTCAACGGTATGATCGAACTGATAAACCTTGAGTCCACGGCTGGCTATTTGCCGATCCCAGTCGATGTTCTGCTCGATGCCAAAGGATAAAGCTGTGTCGACACCTTCGAAATCGTCCAGATGAACATAGCCTCCATCATACGGAGATCCAAACCTCGCTTTCTTATGACCTTTTACGCGATACGGTTTAAGCAACCGCATGGTCGCGCGGATTTTATCCTGTAACTCGGCGTCAGTGTCAGCCCTGAGGCGATTAAGTTCCTGAAAATTGGGTCCAACCATGAAGGGCTTTTGTATCATACGTCGCAATCCGTTCTTGAGGATGTTTTATTAGTACTCGCCGCCACCAGCCGGCTGGTGGACTGCCCCGGCGACAGATCCGCCAGCACCACCCTGCCGCCGCGCTTCTGCACCACGTCCGCGCCCACGACCGTGTCGATCGTATAGTCCGCGCCCTTGACCAGCACGTCGGGCTGCAGCGCCTCGATCAGGTCGCCCGGCGTGTCCTCGTCGAAGATGACGACGGCGGCCACGCCCTTGATCGCGCCCATCACGGCGGCGCGGGCCGTCTCGTCCTGGATCGGGCGGGCGGGGCCCTTCAGCCGCTTGACCGATGCGTCCGAGTTGAGCGCCATGATCAGCCGGTCGCAGCTCGCCGCCGCCTGCCCGATCAGCGAGACGTGGCCGGGGTGGATCAGGTCGAAACAGCCGTTGGCGAAGCCGACCGACAATTTCTCCCGCGCCCAGGCCCAGCGCAGCGCAACCGCAGCGTCGCGGTCGAGCAGCCGCCCGTCATGGACGTCGGACGTGGTATTCTCGGACTGCAGTGCCGCCGCCAGTTCGTCGCGCGTCACGCTCGCCGTGCCGAGCTTCGACACGACGATCCCGGCGGCGTGGTTCGCCATCCGCATGGCGTCGCGCACCGGCATGTCCGCCGCCAGCGCGGCCGCCATCACCGCCACCACCGTGTCGCCCGCGCCAGAGACGTCGAACACGTCCTGCGCCACCGTCGCCAGGTGGATCGGGCTGCCGTCGACTGGAAAGAAGGACATGCCCTTCTCCGATCGGGTGAGCAGGATGCTGGCGCCGCACACCTCGTGCGCGCGGGCGGCGGCGCGGGCCGCCTCCTCGTCGCTCTCGCACGGCAGGCCGGTCGCGTCGGTCAGCTCCTTGCGGTTGGGCGTGATCGCATAGGCGCCGCGATAGATGGAGAGGTCGTCGCGCTTGGGATCGACCAGCACCTTCTTGCCCGCGCCGGCGGCGCACGCCATCACCGCACGGATCGCCCGGTCCGAGCAGACGCCCTTGCCGTAATCGGACAGGATGACGATGTCGGCGCGGTCGATCGCCGCCTGCATCGATCGCAGGAAGTCCGCCTCGCTCGCCTCCGAGCAAGGGATCAAGTCCTCGTGATCGACGCGGACGATCTGCTGCTGCGCACCGATCACGCGCAGCTTGCGGGTGGTGCGCCGGTCCGGCAGCGCCGCGATGCCGCTGCAGTCGATATCGCCCATCTTCTCCAGCAGCGCGACCAGTTCGTCGCGCGCGCCGTCGCGTCCGGCGAGCGCGACCAGCGACACGCCCAAACCCAGGCTGGCGAGGTTGGCGGCGACGTTGGCGGCGCCGCCCGGAACCGCCCGCTCCTCGGTCACGCGCATCACCGGCACCGGCGCCTCGGGCGAGATCCGGTTGACCGATCCCGACAGATAGGAATCGAGCATCAGGTCGCCGATCACGGCGACCCGCAAGCCGACGAAGCGATCAAGGTAGGTCTGCATCCCGAATCCCGAT
>CAXTUG010000014.1:22535-22985 GCA_964247375.1 uncultured Sphingomonadaceae bacterium | reverse complement strand
TAGCGCTCGCCGCAACCGTCATCTTCTGGCTCAATCAATGAGTCCTGAGCCTAGCGAATTCCGCTTCCAGAGGAAGTTATTCGCCGTTGCGGGCGCAGCGAAGCAACGACTATCCGATCCGACAATCGGATGGCCTTATAGCCGCTCCAGCTCGATCGGTGCGTTGCGGTCGAGCCAATTGGATGCTTCCGGCAGCGGGTATTTCAGCCCGGTGGCGCAGTTGAACAGGATCGTGCGCTCCTCCGGATCGACCAGCCCGTTGCGAACCGCCTGGGTGTAGGCGGCGAGCGTGGCGCCACCCTCCGGGCAGAGCAACAGGCCGTCCTTGCGCGCCGCCTCGTCAACCGCGTGCAGGATGGCGGGATCGCCCACTGCGAGCGCACGGCCGCCGGACTCGCGCCCCCCGCGCCCGGGGGGGCGTACGGGTGCAGCGCGCCGGGCCGGGCTGCC
>CAXTUG010000014.1:0-22525 GCA_964247375.1 uncultured Sphingomonadaceae bacterium | reverse complement strand
CTCGCGCACCGCGCGCAGGATCAGGAAGTCGCCGACGGCGCGCGGTACGCGGATGCCGGCGGCCACCGTAGCGGCATTCTCCCAGCGTTCGGCATGCTCCTCGCCCCGCTCGAACGCGCGCACGATCGGTGCGCAGCCGGACGCTTGGACCGCATACATGCGCGGTCGCTTGGATCCGATCCAGCCGAGCCGCTCCAACTCGTCGAACGCCTTCCACATGCCGATCAGGCCGGTGCCGCCGCCGGTAGGGTAGAAGATCGCATCCGGCAGCTCCCACCCGAGCTGCGCGGCAAGCTCCAGCCCCATCGTCTTCTTGCCCTCGATCCGGTACGGCTCCTTGAGCGTCGAGAAGTCGAACCAGCGCCCCTCCGCCGCGCCGCCTGCGACGATCGCGCCGCAATCGTCGATCTGGCCGTTGACGCGCCACACCCGCGCGCCTTGCGCCGCAATCTCGCGGACGTTCACCTCCGGCGTCTCCTCCGGGCACAGCACCACCGTCTCGATCCCGCAGCGCGAGGCATAGGCCGCGAGCGCCGCGCCGGCATTGCCGTTGGTCGGCATGGCGATACGGGTGACACCCAGTTCGCGCGCCATCGTCACCGCCATGACGAGGCCGCGCGCCTTGAACGATCCGGTCGGCAGCCGGCCCTCGTCCTTCACGATCGCGCCGGTACCGCCCGATCGCGGGATCGGCACCAGCGGCGTCTCGATCTCGCCCAGCGACACGATGCTGTCGGTACGTCGCACCGGCAGCAGCTCGCGCCACCGCCACAGGTCGGTCGCCCGGCCGGTGATCGTGTCGCGCGAGACCTTCTGCCCGAGCGCGTCGAGATCGTAGCGGACGAGCAGGGGACGGCCGACCCGCGAAAGATTGTGCAACTGGTCGGCCTCGTAGCGCTCGCCCGTCATCGAGCATTCGAGATGGCTGACGAAGGTCGGGCGGTTGGCGGTGAGATTGTCGTTCATGCGCACCGCCTAGCCGCTTTCCGCGCCGGCTGCATCGTCCCGCTCGTCAGCCGAGCCGCATCGAGAGCTCGACATCCTCGGCGAACGGGACGGACATATAGCCTTGGCCGGCCGCGCGGACCCGCTCCAGGTAGGCCGGGCTGTAGTCGGCATTGTCCGCAACGATCAGGGCGCCCGGCCGCAGCCGGCTTTCCACGAGATCGAGGATATCGGGATACAAGGCCTTGGCGCCGTCCAGCAGGAGCAGGTTGATCGTTTCCGGCAGATCGGCGTTCAGCGTCCGCAGCGCATCGCCTTCGCGAACCTTAATGCAACTTAGCCTCCAGCCTTTGCCAGTAGCTTCTCGACTGCAGTTGGATCGGCCTGGATCATCGACAGGTAAGCGCGCGCGGGGGCGTCGGGCTGACGGCGATTCTGCTCCCAGTCGCGCACGGTAGCGACGGGTAAACGGTAGGTCCTGGCAAAATCCGCCTGCGTCTTGCGCGTTGCGCCGCGAACGGCCTTGACGTCGATCGGCACATGCGCCTGGCCGCGCGTCGTATCTCCAGCGACGTACGCAACGGCATCGTTCAATCCCGCTGCAATCTTATCGAACGCACTTTTCATGACTGTCTCCGAGGTATCGGACGTTGGATCAGCGTCTTGGTCAGGCTCGCCAGCGTATTTCGTTCGGCTTTGGTCAGGTTGTCCTTCTCGCCCTTGCCGAACACGGTCAGAAGAAAGACCGGACTATCCGATCCACCGAAGTAGGTGATGATCCGATAACCGCCCGACTTGCCTCTGCCTGGTTTTGCGATGCGCAACTTTCGGGCGCCACCACAACCTGGCATGATCACACCGGCTTCCGGGTCATTGGCAAGGATCGTGACCACGGCCGCTGCCTCATCGCCGCTCATGCCAGCCTCCTTAGCAGCCGCGATGTAAGCGCTTGTTTCCACGACCGTATGCACGGCAGATTTATACGGCAATGCCGTATTCATACAAGCGATCGATGCGGAAGCTTGCCTGCTTTGGCGAACGCTAGCGCACTGCGCCTCTCAGCAGCAGTCTGGGCAGCAGCGTCATCGCGCCGACGATCGGCCACCGGCGCTGCCAGGGCTTGATCGCGACCGGGTGGCCCGAATGCCGACTGATCTTCCAAGCCAGATAGTCGAGGCCGCCCGCATACGTGGCGCTCGCCTTGGCGAGGCGCAGCAACGTCAGCGCCTTGCCCTCGCGGCGGCGGCGAGCCCAGGCGCGTTCTCCTTGCGCCCGTTCTGCCGACGACAGCGGCCGGTCGAACCGCACCTGTCCGTCGGCCACGCCGGCGGGCAGCCCCGCAGCGGCGAGCGCGGGCAGGGTGAAGGCGCGGTAGCGCTCGGGATCGGCATCGACCACCGATCCGGCGCGACCGCTCCGCTCCGCGCGAAGCTCGGCGGCGTAGGTCAGGGCAAATGCCTGCCGCCACAGGTCCAGCGCATCCAGCCGATCCGGCATGCAGGACCGGGCCGCCGCCAGCAGCGTCGGGGCGGCGGTGGCGACGCAGGCGATGGCTGTCGCGGCGGCAGTATCGTCGGCCGCCCAGACCAGCCGCGACGGCTGGGCGAAGCGGGCCCATACCGAGACGTTGCGCGTACGCGGCGATGCCAGCCTCGCGAAATCCGCTTCCGACAGGATGGCATATTTGGCGATCAAGCCATTATGCTCGAACGGAAAGACGTTGGGCGGCAGCAACTTGTTGGCGGACGCCAGCCATCCCTTGCCGAACGCTTCCGCATAATCGGCAACGATCAGGTAGAAATCGAGCATCAGCCCTTCCAGCCGTGCGTCGCGGAGGGTCGATCCATAGTAGAGCACGGCCCGCGCACCCTGATACTTGCCGGCGATTGCAGCTGCCATCGCAGTGACTTCGGCGGGGACCGGGCGGGCCAGCTCCTCCGCGACCAGCGCCTGTAGCGGCACGCTCGCTACGGGACCTATGCTTGCTGGCGGTCGAACGACGGACGTCTCACACCGCCAGGCGCAGGAAGGGCAGGGGATCGGTCGGACGCAGCACGATCGAGCGGCCGGCACCCGCCTGGAAGATCTCGCCGTCCAGAATCACGCTCGACCGGTCGCCCTCGATCCGGATCTCGTCGCCCCGGCGGATATGAACGCCATGCATGATCCCGCTGCCGAGCTTGCCGAGCAAGCCCGCCACCAGTGCCCGGATCAGGGCGATCAGATTATGGTCGATCGCCATCAGCTGCAGCGCACCTGCCGGCTGGTTGGCGGCGACGCGCGATCCGATCAGCAGTTTCTTGAGGGTGGTCACCATCAGCAGCGAGAAGCTGCCCTGGATCGCGCCCTGACGGATCAGCGATACCTTCACCGGCGACGGGCGCTGCGGCAGGAAGGCCGCGCGCATGCCCAGCATCACCGATGCCAGCAAAGCGAGCATGGTCAGGACGTGGCTCAGCCAGTTGGGCAGGCCGAGCGGGTAAATCTTGTGTCGGCAGTAGAGCATGACCTCGGTCAGGCCCGCGCCGCCCAGGAACATGCCGAGCACCGGCTTCAACCCGTCGCCGACACCGTTCACCTCGTGCGTCAGCGCAATCAGCTCACGCGTGACGATATGGTCGGTCAGGTCGCCGCGCGCGATCTCCAGCACCCGGTCGAGCGCCACGATCGGATCGCCGGTAGCGCCGAGATCGAGCGCGATCAGGTTGGTCTTGCCGTTGGGCAGCACCGCCACCGGCGGCGGCGCGCCCTGGAACTGGTCGCCATGGTAGAGTTCGGTCAGCGTGGACTGGACGGTGCCGTCGCCGCCGTTGATCACCAGCACGCGCGGCTGGACCCGCGCGATCGTGCGCAACGCCGCATCGATCTGATCGACGCGTTCCACCTCATAGTGAAAGATTTCGGGATGCTGCGCGCAGAAGCTGCGAATACGCGGTAGCATCGCCCTGTTGCCGGTCGAGCGTGGGTTGGAGAGGAGTGCTACCCGGATCATCGATCGACTTACTGGCCTCCGCCGATCGGCCCAACGCTGGTGCCGTGAATGTAGTTCAGCACGACCGGTACGTTGGTCAAGCCGCTGACCTTCACCTCGACCTGGACGGGCGACGGCTTGCGCTTGAACATCGCATCGAACAGCGAGACGTCGGGATTGCCGGAAAAGCCGCCGCCGTCGCTGCCGATGTCGGTCGAGCCGTTGCCGTTGGCATCGTGCCGCACGGACACGGCGTAGGTGCCCGATCGCGGCACCGGCATGCAGACGTCGACCGGTCCGGCGGCCGGCACCCGCACTTCGACCCGCTCGAGGTAGCTGCCCTTGTCGAAATAATGTGCCGGATCGCCGCCATAGGATTGCACGCGTACGATGCCGGTGTGCGACTTCAGCCCGCGCACATGCACCAGCATCGCCGGCCTGCCGCCGCTGCACGCATCGGCATGCGGCCCCAGCACCGCCGCACCGGCCGGCGCCGCGAGCAGGATCAGGCTTGCCAGCAAGGGCGTGAAATTAGGCATGACCTCGATACTCCTGGAAGCTATAGGCCCGAACCTTGCCGCTGCCCGGGCACTCTCCGCCTCCATGGCTTGGCAGATCGGTCGCGAATGCGGCCAGAACATGGTGACGGAGCGACGGCATTTTGAAATCGGCAGCGCTTGTTGATCGCTACCTCGCGCGCCTGATCGCCGTTCCGCTGGTCGCCAGTCTGGTGATCGCGGCGATGCTGCTGCTGCTCGAGAAGATGCTGCGCCTGTTCGACTTCGTGGCGCAGGAGGGCGGACCCGTCAGCGTGGTCTGGCGCATGCTCGCCAACCTCATCCCGGAATATCTCTCCCTCGGCATCCCGATCGGGCTGATGCTCGGCATTCTGCTCGCCTTTCGCCGCCTGGCGACCTCGTCGGAACTCGACGTGCTGCTCGCCTGCGGTTTCTCCTATCGCCGGTTGCTGCGCATCCCCTACGTGTACGCGATCGTCGCCGCGCTGGTGAACCTGGCAATAGTCGGCTTTCTGCAGCCTTACTCGCGCTACGCCTATGAAGGATTGCGCTACGAACTGCGTACCGGTGCGCTCGGCGCCTCGATCAAGGTCGGCGAGTTCACCAAGCTCGGTAAGAACATGACGGTGAGAATCGAGCGCAGCCAGGACGGCGGGCGCCAACTCTCCGGCATCTTCGTGATGGCGCAGGGGCAGGACGGCAAGGAGCTCGCCGTCACCGCCGAGCACGGACGATTCATGGCGACCGACGACCCGAACACGATCATCTTCCGCCTCGCCAACGGCACGCTGGTGCACGATGCGCCCACGTTCAAGTTGCCGCGCGTGCTGCGCTTCGTCAGCCACGACCTGCCGATCGACCTTCCCAAGGAAGAGGCGTTCCGCCAACGCGGCGGCCGCGAGGAACTGACCATTCCCGAACTGGTCAAGTCGAGCAGCAGCGTGGGCGAGAAGCGCGATCGCGCCAAGAGCCAGGCCGAGTTCCACTTCCGCGTGACCGAGGTCGCGACCATGTTCCTGCTGCCGCTGCTGGCGGTTGCGCTGGCGGTGCCGCCCAAGCGTTCGACCTCGGCACTCGGCGTCTTCCTCTCGATCGTGATGATCGTGACCTATTACAAGGTGAACGAATATGCCGAGGCGCTGGGCGGCCGCGGTCATATCAGCCCCGTGATCGCGCTCTGGACACCCTTCTGCCTGTTCGCGGCGCTGATCTGGTGGATGTACCGCACCCTGGCGCGCGTACCCGGCGGCCAGCCGATCGGGGCGCTGGAACGGCAGTTCGCCAAGCTGGGCGCGCTGGTGCGGCGCTGGTCCGCGCGCGCGCGTGCGCCGGCGGTGCATCCGTGAAGATCAACATGTCCTTCTTCGCGTCGCGCACCATCACCTGGTACATGGCGCGCCTGTTCGTGGTCCGCTCCTTCGCGGTGCTGGCGGGGCTCGCCATCATCCTGATGGCGCTGGACCTGCTCGGCGAATCGGGCGACATCCTGGCCTACCAAGGCAATGGCGACGCGCAGCTCTGGTATTACGTGTCGCTGCGCCTGCCGCAGATCATCAGCCGCTTCCTGCCCTTCTCGGTGCTGCTCGGCACGCTGATCACGCTGGCGGCGATGAACCAGAACAGCGAGATCATCTCGATGAAGGCGGCCGGAATATCCGCGCACCAGATCCTGGCGCCGCTGATCATCGCCAGCCTGGGCATTGCCGGGCTGTCCTTCTGGTTCAACGACCATGTCGTCGCGCGTGCCACCAGCGTGCTGACGGCCTGGCAGGACGTGGATTACGGGCCGATCCCGCCGACGCACGGCGTCATCGGGAACGTTTGGGTGCGTGCGGGCGAGGACCTGATCCACGCGGCGCAGGTGACCGGACGCGGTCCGGCGACGGTGCTGCACCAGGTCGACTATTACGACCGCACCGGCGACCGGCTGACGGCGGTGGTGACCGGCGCGCGCGCCGTGCCGGCCGGCAATGGCTGGCGGCTGAGCAACGCACGCATCTTCGACGTGGCGGGAGGGACGGTGATCACGCGACCGCAGCTGGACTTCGGCCGCGGTGTCGGGCCGGACCGGTTCACGCTGGCGGACGTCAATCCCGACGGCATGTCGTTCAAGGCGCTCAACCGCACGATCGACGACTTGCGCGCCGCCGGTCGCCCGACCGTGTCGCTCGACGCGGTGCTGTGGCACAAGATTTCGGGTGCGTTGTCGGTGGTGCTGATGCCGCTGCTGGCGGCGGTGGCCGGATTCGGGCTCGCGCGGTCGGGCGTATTGTTCGTGCGCGCGGTGATCGGCATGGCCCTTGGCTTCACCTACTTCGTGGCAGACAATTTCGCGCTCGCGATGGGCAATATTGGGGCTTATCCGCCGCTGCTCGCCGCCTGGGCGCCGTTCCTGCTGTTCCTGCTGATCGGGGAAGCGGTGCTGATCCGTACGGAGGAGTAGCGTTTCGGCCCTGCCGCCTGCCTGCAATCGTGCGGCCGGCATGTCGGCAGCGTCTTTCAAAAACACTGCTTAAGCCCTATATGGGATGGAGGTCGGCATTCCGCCGCCAGAGGAGAATGCGTTATACCACCGCCCATGATGCCGCGCCGCCCGCTGGGCGCGCCGCCACTGCCGCTGAATGGCCCCCGTTTCAACGAGTTCATCCAGAGCCAGAAGGTACGGGTGATCGATGAGAATGGCGAGAATCTGGGCGTAATGTATACGCGCGAGGCGATGGCGCAGGCTGCCGAGTTGGGGCTCGACCTGGTCGAGGTTTCGCCCAACGCCGATCCGCCGGTCGCCAAGTTCCTCGATGTCGGCAAGTATAAGTACGAAGCGCAGAAGAAGGCCAATCTCGCCCGCAAGAGCCAGAAGACGCAGGAGATCAAGGAGATCAAGATGCGTCCGAACATCGATGATCATGACTATGACACCAAGATGAAGAAGGTGCATGAGTTCATCGAGGAGGGCGACAAGGTGAAGGTCACGCTGCGCTTCCGCGGTCGCGAGATGGCGCACGGCCAGCTCGGCATGCAGGTCCTCCAGCGCGTCCAGGCCGACACGGCCGAACTCGCCAAGGTGGAGCAGCATCCGCGCATGGAAGGCCGCCAGATGCTGATGGTGCTGGCGCCGAAGTGAGGTGATCCGGTGACGGTTCAGATATCGCTGGCAGACGACGTATCGCGCATTGCCGCTGGGCAGGCGGAAGCGAACGGCTATGCATCCGCCAGCGACTATCTGGCCGCTCTCATCCGCGGAGAAGCCCGGCGTGAGCGCCTGCTGCATGATCTGCTTGAGGAAGGAGAGGCAAGCGGCCTCTCTATGCTTTCGCTGGACGAGATCATTGATAGTGAATTCGCCGCGCTTGATCGTTCGTGAGGCTGGTACTCACGGCGAGTGCTGAGCGTGATCTGCGCGCGATCGTGCGCTACACGCGTGGCCGATGGGGGCGAGATCAAGCTTGGCGCTATCTCGCCGGCTTCACAGACCATCTCAACAAGCTTTGCACCCATCCGCACCTTGGAAGTCCGGTCATCCATGGTCGGCAAGGCACGCGACGCTGGGCCTATGTCCGTCACGTCGCCTATTATCGTGTAATCGATGACCAGATACGCGTTATCCGCGTGCTGCACATGAGCCAGGAGCCGAGCAGCCACCTTCCCTGACTTGCCACCGCGCGCCGCTTCTCCCATATGGCGCGCGGGAGTCGGGCGGACGGCGTCGTCGCCAACCTGGTCAGATCCGGAAGGAAGCAGCCACAACGATTTCGCGCCGGGTCGTTCCGGCTCCCACCGTCTGCGGTTGCTCGAACCGCTTCGCCGATCATCGCTTTCACTGACGCCTTTTGCTCCAGGCGCCTGACCGTCTAGGAAGGCGGCAATGTCCGACTCTCTCGACCTTGGCGAACCGTCGCAGCCGAAATCCGGCGGCAGCGCCTATCGCGTGCTCGCCCGCAAATACCGGCCGCAGCGTTTTTCCGAACTGATCGGCCAGGACGCGATGGTGCAGACGCTGGGCAACGCCATCCGCCGCGACCGGCTGGCGCACGCCTTCCTGCTCACCGGCGTGCGCGGGGTCGGCAAGACCTCGACCGCGCGGCTGATCGCCAAGGCGCTGAACTGCATCGGCCCTGACGGAACCGGCGGACCCACGATCGATCCATGCGGCGTCTGCGAACCCTGCATTGCCATCGCCGAAGGACGTCACATCGACGTGGTCGAGATGGACGCCGCCAGCCACACCGGTATCGACGATATCCGCGAGATCATCGAGGCGGTGCGCTATGCGGCGGTTTCGGCCCGCTACAAGGTCTACATCATCGACGAAGTGCACATGCTGTCGAAGGCGGCGTTCAACGGCTTGCTGAAGACGCTCGAAGAGCCGCCGCCGCACGTGAAGTTCCTGTTCGCCACGACCGAGGTGAACAAGGTTCCGGTGACCGTGCTGTCGCGATGCCAGCGCTTCGATCTCAAACGCATCCCCGCCGACCTGCTCGCGCAGCATTTCGCGCGCGTGGCCGGAGCCGAGCGGGTGGAGGCGGAGCCGGAGGCGCTCGCGCTGGTCGCGCGCGCTGCCGAGGGCTCGGTCCGCGACGGCCTCTCCATCCTCGACCAAGCGATCGCGCATGCCGACCTGGAGGGCGGCGGCGTCAAGGCGGGGCAGGTGCGCGACATGCTCGGCCTGTCCGACCGCGGCGCGATCCGCCGCCTGTTCGCCGCGCTGCTGGTTGCCGACGTGCCGGCGGTACTGGCCGCGGTCGAGCAGCAGGACGCACTCGGCGTCGAGCCGGCCGCGCTGCTGCGGGGATTGCTGGAAGTGGTGCATGGCGTGACGCGTGCCAAGGCGGGGGGCGGCGAAGATCCGGCGCTCGCGCAGGAAGAGCGCGACGCCTATGCCGACTGGGCGAGCCGCATGGGCTTCGCCACGCTGCACCGGCTGTGGCAGCTGCTGCTCAAGGGACATGGCGAGGTGCTGTCCGCACCGCACCCGCGCGAGGCGGCGGAGATGGCGTTGCTGCGCGTGGTGCATGCCAGCCAGCTGCCGGATCCCGGCGAATTGGCGCGGCGGCTGCAGGCGGGCGGAACAATCAACGCCGAGGCTCCCGCGGCGCAGCTGCCTGCCACCAGCCCGCCGCCGGCAGCGCCGCAGGTGAGCCTGCCGCGTGACTTCCCGGCACTGGTCACGCTGGTCGACAAGGGCGGCAAGTCGCATCTGGCGCAGCAGCTGCACGATTATGTCGGCCTGATCGCCTATGCGCCGCCACGGCTAGCGCTGAAGCCGGTCAAGCCGCTGCCGGGCGACTTCGCGCGCGATCTCGCCGCGACGCTAAAGCGCGTGACCGAGCAGGCGTGGGACATCGAGCTGCGCGATGCGCCTTCCGAGCCCAGCCTGCTGCAGCAGGAGCAGGCGGCGGCGCAGGCGGCACGCGACGACATCCTTGGCGCGCCGCTGGTCGCAGCGGTGCGCGCGACCTTTCCCGACGCCGAACTGATCGACGAGATACGGAGTGTGCCATGAAGGACATGAACGAACTGCTTAAGGCGGCGCAGGAAGCCGCCCAGAACATCCAGTCGCAGATGGCGGACGCCCAGGCGGGCCTCGACAAGATCGAGGTCGAAGGCGCCGCCGGCGGTGGTCTGGTCAGAATCCATGCGACTGCCAAGGGACGCATCCTCGGCGTGCAGATCGACGACAGCCTGATGCAGCCGTCCGAGAAGCAGATGCTGGAGGATCTGGTCGCCGCGGCGATCAACGATGCGCGCGCCAAGGCGGACGCCGCCGGCAGTGCCGAGATGAGCAAGATGACCGCAGGCCTGCCGCTGCCGCCCGGGTTCAAGCTGCCCTTCTGAGCCGTTTTCACGGCGGTATTTTTGTTTGAGCCCCGACGCCGGATCGGGCGTTACTTCTGCCTCGAACAGGAGAGCGCCCCGTGGCCGAGACCGCAAAGAAGACCGATCCCAAACTGTGGGAGAAGATCAAGGAGAAGGTGCAGGCCGGCGACAAAGGCGGCGACAAAGGCGAGTGGTCCGCTCGCAAGGCGCAGCTCGCCGTGTCCGAGTACAAGAAGGCCGGCGGCGGTTACGAGGGCAGGAAGGACCCGCACAACCACCTTGCAGAGTGGACCGAGGAGGATTGGGGCACCAAGTCCGGCAAGCCGAGCGGCGAGACTCACGAACGCTACCTGCCGAAGAAGGCGCGCGAGGCGCTGTCCAAGGAGGAGTATAAGCGCACCACCGCCAAGAAGCGGGCCGACACGGCCAAGGGCAGGCAGCACTCAGCGCAGCCCAAAGATGTCGCCCGCAAGACTGCCAAATATCGCGGCGGCGATGGCGAGCCGACCAAGGCCGAGCTGATGGAGCGGCACGGAAGCGGAACCTTCCCGGCCGCTCCAAGATGAGCAAGGCGGAGCTGCAGCACGCGCTCGGCTGATTAAGCGTGATGAAGTTAGCCAGCGTGTCATTGCGAGCGCAGCGAAGCGATCCAAATAAGCCGCCAGCAGATTGCTTCGCTGCGCTTGCAGTGACTCACCGGTGCAAGCTCAAACTATCATCTTCTGCAGCGGCTGCTGGAGCACCGTCGGCGAAATTGGGCGTGTCGAGCCATTCCGGCTTCAGCTCTGACCTGCGCCCTTGTACTCGATGATCCGCGGCGTTTTGGCTGACGCACGCAGGCGATGGTAGCGGATCACACCCGACAGTTGCGGCAGCTTACCGAGGATCAGGAAGAAGGCGCTGGCGCATGCGAAGCCGGGCGAGGTGCCGGCGCGCCATTTGCGCCAGCCAATCCGCGCCACCTGTACTGGATAGGCGGCGAGCAGGAGCAGCGCGGCCCAGCCGAGACCTGCGTGCAGGAATGAGGAGGCCGCGAGCAGCAGGATCAGCCCAGGCAGGACGCCGCCCCACAGCATGATGCTGCGCACCTGCGCGCGCCAGCGCGGCTCGGCCGCAGCGCCGTGGCGATGCAGCAGTTCGGCGAAGGCGTGGCCGCTCCGCTTGGCGCGGCGCCACCATTGCGAGAAGCGGGTCATGGCCGCGTCGTGCCGCGTCATCTCGGCATCTATGCGGCGGATCCGCCAGCCCCGTTGGCGCAAACGCAGGCACAGGTCGGGCTCCTCCCCGGCGATGATATCGCCATTATAGCCGTGCACCGCGATCAGCGGCGTCAGGCGGAACAGGGCGTCGCCGCCGCAGGCGCGCGCCTCGCCGACCGGTACGTCCCACTCCTCGTCGCACAGTCGATTGTAGAGGCTGCGTTCGGGAAAGCGTTCGCGCCGCCGTCCGAATATCACGGCGAGATCGGGCTCGTGCGTAAAGGCGGCGAGTGCGGCATCGATCCAGCCCGCGTCCAGCGTGCAGTCGCCGTCCACCATCTGCACGAAATCGAGCCGCCTTTCCCGCAGGTGCGCCAAGCCGGCATTGCGCGCGCGCGCAGCGGTGAAGCCTTGGGAGGTATCGAGCGGCACGACGTCGAAGCCCATGCTCTCGGCGAACGCGACGCTGTCGTCGGTCGATCCTGAATCGACGTAGACGACATCGCTGCCGGGTGGGATCGAACGCAGGCACGCCTGCAGCCGTTCGCCCTCGTTGCGGCCGATCACGACCACGCCGACGCGGACGGCGGAGGGGGAGGAGGGTGTCACGGGCTTTCTGTAGGATCGAGCGGGCGGGTGTGGAAGTGGATCGCTCGCCACGATGTGCGGGAAGCACGGTTGCCGTCAAAAAAAGGTTGTCGAGGAATGTGTTTTGATCACAGAACGAAACATGGGAGCGGCAAGGTCGGACAGTAAGGCAGTCGCCTACGTCGCGGCGCGCCTGCCGACCTTGTCGGAGACGTTCGTCTATCGCGAACTGCTGGGCTTGCGATCGCGTGGACGGACGATCGTGCCCGTGAGCGTCAGGCGACCGGAAGGACCGTTCGGCGATTCTCAACTCGACGATCTCGCCGGCGAAGCGGTGCAGGTCTATGCGGGTGCGACCTTCGCGGCGATGCCCGTCATGTTCGTGCGCAATCCCGCCGCCTTCGTGCGGGCGATCCTCGATGCAGCGAACGTGGATCTGGCAGGCGGCAGCGCACGCGCGAAATACCTCTACCAGGCATGGATGGGTCTGGCTGCGGCGTGGCGGCTGCGGGGGCGAGGTATCGGCCACGTGCACGCCCACCTCGCCAACACGCCGGCGACGGTCGCGCTCTATCTCGCCCGCGGGCTCGGGGCGACGTTCAGCTTCACCGGCCACGCCAACGATCTCTTCGCCCGGCGCGAGGCGCTCAAGTTCAAGTTGGAGCAGGCCGATTTCGTGGCCTCGATCAGCCGCTGGCACCAGCTCTTCTATGAGGAGATTGCGCCTGGCGGCGTTCGGCCGGTCGTACGATGCTCGGTGGCGCTGCCCGAGCCGGCGGAAGAGGGCGCGAACATCGTCGCGGTCGGGCGACTGGTGCCCAAGAAGGGTTTCGACCTGCTGATCCGGGCGTTCGCCCAACTGGATCGTCCCGGCGTCCGCCTGATCATCGCCGGTGACGGGCCGGAGCGCGCGCACCTCGCCGCCTTGTCGGAGCGCGAAGGAGTGGCCGACCGCGTCGACCTGGTCGGGGCCAAGCCGCATGGGCAAGCCCTGGCGCTGATCAGAAGTGCGGCGATCTTCTCCCTTCCATGCCGCACCTCGTCGACCGGCGACCGCGACGGTATACCGGTGGTGCTCATGGAGGCGATGGCGGCAGGCAAGCCGCTCATAGCCGGCCGGCTGGAGACGATCGCCGAGCTGGTCGAAGATGGCCGCAGCGGCCTGCTCGTGCCGCCGGACGACGTCGATGCGCTCGCTGCAGCGCTGCGGCGGCTCCTCGACGACCCAGCGGCAGGCCGGGAGATGGGTCTTGCCGGGCGGGCCCGCGTCGCGGAAGAGTTCGCCGATGCGATCAACTGGGATCGGCTGGAGGCGGCGATCGATGCCGCAGGGAAGAAGGCATGAGCGGCACGCGCCAGACCTACTGCATCGTGAGCCCGGTGCGCGACGAGGAACGCTACATGCGTCGTACGCTGGACTCGGTGGTCAACCAGACCGTGCCGCCCGATATGTGGGTGATCGTCGACGACGGATCGACCGACGCGACGCCGCAGATCCTGGCCGACTATGCCGCGCGCTATCCGTTCATCCGCGTCATCCAGCGCCGAAATCGCGGCATGCGCCGCGTCGGCGGCGGGGTGGTCGAGGCTTTCTACGAAGGGTGGGCCGTGGCCGAGCCGTACCGCCACGAATTCCTGACCAAGCTCGACATGGATCTGGAGCTGCCGCTCGGCTATTTCGAGCGGCTGCTGGGATTGATGGCGGCCGATCCGCGGCTCGGCACGGTGTCGGGCAAAGCCTATTACCCCGGTCCGTCCAACACCGCCGAGAGCTTCGACGGCGAGCTGATCAGCGAGCATATCGGCGACGACGTCTCGCTCGGCATGACCAAGTTCTGGCGGCGCACCTGCTTCGACGAGATTGGCGGGCTGGTGCCGCAGGTGCTGTGGGACGGAATCGACTGCTACAAGCCGCGCATGCTGGGCTGGAAGGCCTGCTCGATCGACGAGCCCGGCCTGCGCTTCCTGCATCTGCGGCCGATGGGATCGAGCGACAAGGGCATCATCACCGGCCGGGTCCGGCTCGGCACCGGCCAGTGGATGATGGGATCGTCGCCCGCCTTCGTGCTGGCCAGCGCGGCGCACCGGGCTCGCCACCGGCCGTTCGTCGTCGGCGCGCTGGCGACGCTCTACGGCTGGGCCAGGGCTGGCCTGACCCGTCAGCCCCGCATCGCCGATCCCGGGTTCCGCGAGCATCTGCGCGGATACCAATGGTCTTTCCTCATGCGCGGTCGCCACGGCGCCATGCGACGGGCCGACGCCGACGGCGAGGCCCGGTGGCGGGCAACGCATGGCGACTACGGCGCAACTGCCGTAAAGTCCGACCGGTCTTCCGACGAGAGCCCAAGCCGGGCCTGACCGACAGGCGCTCTCCCCACGAAATCGTGGGAGGATCTGGAGATATGCTGCCGAGCACTATCGCAGGCAGCGATCATATCCGCCGCGCTGCACGATGCCGATCCGGCGCAGGATGCGGTTGCCGTAGCGGCGCACCCGCCCGTGCGGGTCGATCGCTTCGCGCCCGGTCGGCAGCGGCAGCACCGCGGCGATGCGCGCAGCCTCGACCGGGCTTAACCGCCCGGCGTCATGACCGAAATAGCGCTGCGCCCCGGCATTGGCGCCGTAGGTGTGGATGCCCGTCTCGGCGACGTTCAGGTACATCTCCATGATCCGGCGCTTGCCCCACAGCTGCTCGATCAGCAGCGTGAACCAGGCCTCCAGGCCTTTCCGCAAATAGGATCGGCCCTGCCATAGGAAGACGTTCTTGGCGGTCTGCTGGCTGATGGTGGAGCCGCCGCGCAGCTTCCTCCCCGCCTCGTTGCTCTGAAACGCTTGCTGCATCGCGTGAAAGTCGAAGCCGTGGTGCGAGCAGAAATTGCCATCCTCGGCGGCGATCGCGGCGCGCGCCATGTCCGGGTCCATGCGCGATAAGGGCATCCAGTTCCTGTCGACCGAGTGGCCGTGCAGTATTTCGTTGAGCTGGGTCAGCGTTATCGGCGGCGGCACGAAGCGATAGATCGCCACCATCGCCAGCGACAGTAGCACGAACCCGATCAGGGCGCGGATCAGCCAGCCGAGGATGCGGCGCGGCCAGGAACGACGGGCGGAGCGGGACGGGCGCGAACGCGCGGAGGTCGGCATGACGTGCGTCTAGCGCGGGACGGGACGATCGGGAACGGCGTACGCGATCGGCGGTTGCAGCCGCACAGGGAAGGAAAATCGATGAGGATGATTGCGCTTCTGGCCGCGGCGGCGCTGGCTGTTCCGCTCCACGCCGAGGAAAAGCTGCGGGAACTCTGCAGCGACCGGCCTGGTTTGGACACGCTTGCCTGCACGGTCGATCGCGGCCATCTGCAGGCCGAGATCGGCTTCGCCGACTGGACGCTCGACCGGCAGGCGGACAGCCGCACCGACACGCTGCTGATCGGCGACGCCTTGCTGCGCTATGGGATGGGGAACAGCACGGAGCTGCGCCTCGGCTGGACCCCTTACGGCCATGTGCGCGAGCGCGACCGCACCACCGGAACCATCGACCGGACGTCCGGGATCGGCGACGTTACGGTCGGCATCAAGCAGAACCTGCTGCACCCGGACGGACGCGGCTTCTCCCTTGCCCTGCTGCCCTACGCGTCGTTGCCGACCGGCAGATCGGGCGTGGGGGCAGGGGACTGGGCTGCGGGCCTGCTCATCCCGCTGGACTATGACCTGTCCGACCGGCTGACGCTCGAACTTACCCCCGAGATCGACGCCGCGGTCGATCAGGACGGCAACGGCCGCCACGCCGCCTACGGCAGTGCGGGCGGGATCGCAGTCAAGCTCAGCGACAAGTTCAGCATATCGGTCGAAGGGCAACTGATTCGGGACCGCGATCCTGCCGACCATGTCACGCAAGCGCTGGCCGGCATTTACCTGACGTGGCAGCCCAAGGACCGGCTGCAGTTCGACGCCGGCGCGCAGAGCGGCCTGAACCGCTCTGCACCCGACGTCGAACTTTATCTCGGCGTGACCGAGAAGTTCTAGCAGCGGTCCAGCCGCAGCCGGCGTAACGCTCAGGCGTTCGCCGGCAAGAGGCGCTTCTCGCCCGCAATCCGCATCATCGCCTTCTGCAGCTTGTCGAAGGCGCGGACCTCGATCTGGCGGACGCGCTCGCGGCTGACGCCGTAGACCTGGCTCAGTTCCTCCAGCGTCTTGGGATCGTCGGCCAGCCGGCGCTCGGCCAGGATGTGCTTCTCGCGATCGTTCAGGCTGTCCATCGCCTGGGTCAGCATGTCGTGGCGGACATCCTTCTCTTGCGACTCGGCCAGGCGCTCGTCCTGCAGCGGATCGCTGTCGACCAGCCAGTCCTGCCACTGCGCGTTACCGTCCTCGCCGACCATCACGTTGAGCGACGTGTCGCCGCCCATCGCCATGCGGCGGTTCATCGACGTGACCTCGTCCTCGGTCACGCCAAGGTCGGTCGCGATCTTGGCGACATGCTCGGGCGAGAGGTCGCCGTCCTCGAACGCGTCGATCTGGCTCTTCATCCGGCGCAGGTTGAAGAACAGCTTCTTCTGGGCCGCGGTGGTGCCCATCTTAACGAGGCTCCACGAGCGCAGGATATATTCCTGGATCGAGGCGCGAATCCACCACATGGCGTAGGTCGCTAGGCGGAATCCGCGATCGGGCTCGAACTTCTTCACGCCCTGCATCAGCCCGATATTGCCCTCGCTGATCAGCTCGGACGCGGGCAGGCCGTAGCCGCGATAGCCCATCGCGATCTTGGCCACGAGGCGCAGGTGCGAGGTCACGAGCTTCGCCGCCGCCTCCGGATCGCCATGCTCCTGGAAGCGCTTGGCGAGCATATACTCCTCCTCCGGCGCGAGGATCGGAAATTTGCGGATCTCCGACAGATAGCGGTTGAGGCTCTGCTCGCCGCCCAGTGCCGGAATGGTCGCCACCGCTGTGTTGCCGCTGGCCATGATGATTACGTCTCCCCGGACCTTCCGGTCCCAATCGGCCGCTCCCATCGAAGCGGCGGATCGTCTTGCTGCTTATACCGAAAGATGACTGAACAGTTCCTGCATGTCTGCCGGCATGGTGCTTTCGAACGATAAAGTCTCGCTTGTCACCGGGTGGGTGAAGCCGAGCCGCGCCGCGTGCAGCGCCTGCCGCTTGAAGCCGAGCCGTTCGAGCAGGTCCCGCTGCCCGCGCGCGGCCTTGCCGCCATAGACCGGATCGCCGAGCAAAGCATGCCCGATCGACGCCATATGAACCCGCACCTGGTGCGTCCGCCCGGTCTCCAGCCGGCATTCCACCATCGCGGCGCCGTCGAGCGGCGCCAGCGTGGCGTAATGTGTGACCGCGTGCTTGCCCTGGCCGGCCGGAACGATCGCCATCTTCTTGCGATTCGTGGCGCTCCGGCCAAGATTGCCTTCGATTCGCCCCCCTGCCGGCCGTGGCCGCCCGTTCACGATCGCATGGTAGCGTCGATCGATCGAATGCCGGGCGAATTGCGCCGCCAGGCCGGCATGGGCGCGATCGGTCTTGGCCGCCACCATCAGGCCGGACGTATCCTTGTCGATCCGGTGCACGATACCGGGCCGCTCCACCCCACCGATTCCCGACAAGGAACCCCGGCAGTGATGCAGCAGCGCGTTGACGAGCGTGCCGTCCAGATTGCCGCAGGCGGGATGGACCACCAGCCCGGCGGGCTTGTCGACCACGATCAGATGCTCGTCCTCGAATGCGGTCGCGAGCGGTATCTCCTGTGCCTGATTGTGCGCTGGTGCGGGGCTGGGCACGGCCACCGCGATCTCGACCGCGCCGGTCACCTTCGTCGCGGGATCGCGCACCGTGCGCTCCCCAACCATGACGTTGCCGGCGGCAATCAGCGTCTTGAGCCGCTCGCGCGACAAGGTCGGGATCACGGCCGCGAGTGCCCGATCCAGGCGCCAGCCGGCCATCTCCGCCGGCATCGCTGCGTATTTTACCTGTACCCCCGCGTCCACTAGGACGCGATATGGGAAATATACGCCGCCTTACAAGAGCGCCGGATTTCCCTGCACCGTCGCAGCTTCTATCGACGGCCGGTGCCTATCACCATTCCTGCCCCGCTGCTTGCCGCCATCCTTGCCGAGGCAGCAGCTGCGCCGGATCGAGAGATTTGCGGCCTGCTGTTCGGCAGTGCCGAAGCAATCGAGGACGCGGTCCGCACACTCAACGTCGCTCCCGACGATCGCCGCACTTTCGAGGTCGATCCGGCCGCGCTGTTCGCCGCGCACAAGGCCCAGCGTGCCGGCGGGCCCCGCCTGATCGGGCATTACCACTCGCATCCGTCCGGGTGCGCGGAGCCGTCGGCAACCGATCTGGCCGCATCCGAGCCCGGCAAGGTTTGGCTGATCGTGGCAAACGGCGCGGCGCGGCTGTGGTTGGCTGTGCCGGGCGGCTTCGAAGAGGTGCAACTCGTCGCGATCGCGTGACCGGGATTGCGCTTGGTCCGATCCGCCGTCACAAGCGCCGCTCCCTCGAAAGGATGCCTCCCATGTCCGACGGCGCGCTCGATTTTGCCAGCCTGCTGTGCTCGCGCCTCTGTCACGATCTGCTGAGCCCGGTCGGTGCGATGAGCAACGGCCTGGAGCTGCTGGCGGACGAGCGCGACCCGGCGATGCGGGAGCGGGTGATGGAACTGCTGGCGGACAGCGCGCGTGCATCGACGGACCGGCTGAAATTCTTCCGCCTGGCCTTCGGTGCGGCCGGCGGGTTCGGCGAGACGATCGACGCCGCGGAGGTCAGGGCCGCGGCGGAAGGGCTGGTCCGCGCCAATGCCCGCATAAATTTCGGCTGGCTGGTGGAGACGCCGACCGTCACGAAAACCGCCGCCAAGATCCTGCTCAATCTCACCATGATCGGCTTCGATGCGCTGGTCCGCGGCGGCCGGCTCGACGTGGGCGTGGAAGGCGGCGAGGTGGTGCTGCGGGCGGAAGGGCCTCGCCTCGTGCTCGATGCGGAGATCCGGGAGGTGCTGGCCGGCGGGTCGGCCGCGATGACGTCGCGGACCTCGGCGGCCTGGCTGATCCGCCGGCTGGCCGAGGATGCGGGCGGCAGCCTCGCACTGGCTGACGGCGATCCCGGCGTGCTGCTGATCGCGGCGAACTTGCCGGCATGATGTACCACGTCAAGCCGGTGTTCAGTCGAGCTTGCCGCTGTAGCTCAAAGGCCGGCCGCGCGTCTCAACTGCTGGTTCATCCTGCTCTGCCAACCAGGACCGGCCTGTTTGAACCAAGCAAGAACGTCAGGATCAAGTCGGATGCTGACGGCCACCTTTGGCTTTTCCATAGGCGGACGTCCACGGCGCACCAGCTTGTCGCCAACGAACGCATCGGCCTCGGCAAACCAGTTGTCGTCCAGCTCAGGCCTTTCCTCGGCCTGAGTCTCGGCGAGAGCGCTCGAAATTAGTTCGTTCTCTTTCATTTGCTTTCCACATCGTAATAATGCGGCGGCCATTCTCTCGCGGTGTCCAAACGATCAATACGACCTCTCCGTTGATCGCTCCTAGCGTCT
This sequence comes from uncultured Sphingomonadaceae bacterium, assembly GCA_964247375.1. Lineage (GTDB taxonomy): Bacteria > Pseudomonadota > Alphaproteobacteria > Sphingomonadales > Sphingomonadaceae > Sphingomonas_I. The sequence continues at coordinate 2,951 of CAXTUG010000014.1, read as the reverse complement.
GAAATCGTTCTTCATTATCGCTATGTGCGTTATCTCGACGCGTTAGATGGAAACCGGAGAAAGCCTCTTCCGCATTTTTCAGGTCCAGCCCACGAGCTGCTAGGACGGCTGCTCGCTTGGGCTCGTCATAAGATATGATCACTGATTGCTGACCTGGGCGTGTAGGTCTGTCGAATATTTGGACTTTGTAACATAACGGCCTCCTCTGGATCAGGCATGCTCGATCACTCGAATTAATGCATATACAAGAAATGTAGAAACATCAATGTCGTATATACAAAAAAGATCCAAGTGATCTGCGCTTGCGTCGGATGATCGCTAGCGGGGCTGGACGGCGCATTGGGGTTGTAGGAAAATCCGAAGCTCTCAAGGAAGGATAAGAACTACTCCGCTGGTTAAACCCTTCTTTACTACGGCCGTGCCACAGCCGTCCGGAAACTGACGGACGAGAGCCACGTGGACGATCTTCTCAGCGACTTTATCGGCGAAACGCGCGAGACGCTCGAGGCGCTCGCCGGCGAGATCGTCGCCTGGGAAGCCGATCCTTCCGACCGCGCCCGGCTGGATGCGATCTTCCGCTTCGTCCACACGGTCAAGGGCAGCTGCGGCTTCCTCGACCTGCCGCGCCTGGAGCGGCTGAGCCACGCCGCCGAGGACGTGCTGGACCATGTCCGTGCCGGCGTTCGCCAGCCCGATGCGGCGCTGGTCAGCGCCGTGCTGGCCGTCATCGACCGCATCGGCGAGCTCACCGACGCCCTGGAAGCGAATGAGAGCCTTCCCGAGGGTCAGGACGACTTTCTCATCTCCGCACTGACCCGGAGCAGCGCGCAGGCGGGGTCCACCGGTGGCGGCGAGACCGCGAAGATCAGCGTCATTCCGACGACCGGCGCCTCGCGTGCCGTGTCGCGCAGCATCCGGCTGCCGGTCGAGCTGCTGGACCGCATGATGGCCGGCGTTTCCGACATGGTGCTGGCGCGCAACGAGCTGGCCCGGCTGCTGCGGGCGGAGGGCGCCAACAGCGTCACCGATGTCGCGTTCGAACGCCTGTCGCTGTGCGTCGGCGAGATGCGGGAAGCGATCACGCGAACGCGCATGTGCCGCATCGATGCCCTGTTCTCCGCTCTCCCACGGATGGTGCGCGACCTCGCCGGCGAGCTCGGCAAGACCGTCAAGCTGGAGATTGACGGCGGCGATGTCGAGCTGGACCGCGAGATGATCGAGATGATCCGCGATCCGATGACGCACATCGTCCGCAACGCGCTCGACCATGGCATCGAGTTGCCGGAAGAACGGCGCACCGTGGGGAAGCCCGAAATGGGCCGGCTGCGGATCGGCGCGCGCCAGTCCGCCAACCAGATCCTGATCGAGATCATCGACGACGGCCGCGGCATCGATGCCGACAAGGTCGTGCGCAAGGCGGTCGGTGCCGGCCTCGTTACCAGCGAGCAGGCCGCGGCCATGACCTGGGCACGCAAGCTGGACCTGATCTTCGAACCCGGCCTTTCCACCGCCAACGAGGTGACCGGCATTTCCGGTCGCGGTGTCGGCATGGACGTGGTCCGCGCCAATATCGAGCGGATCGGCGGCGCGGTCGACATCGAGAGCACGCCGGGGCAGGGCATGCGCCTGTCGCTGCGGGTGCCGCTGACTCTGACTATCATCCCGGCGCTGACGGTAAGCGCGCGCGGGGTGCATTTCGCCATTCCGCGCTCGGCAATCGACGAGCTCGTCCGCCCCAAGGGCGATCAGGTCCGCATCGAGCGGATCGGCGGCGAGCTGGTCGCCTTCATTCGCGGCTCGCGGCTGCCGGTGGTCGATCTCGGCCGCTTCATGGGCCTGACCGAAGACGCGCAGCCGTCGCTGCTGGTGGTGCTGCGCGCGGGCGGCGGCGAGCGCTACGCGCGCGGCGTCGAGGCGGTGCACGATCACGAGGAGCTGGTGGTGAAGCCTGCCGCGCCGGCGCTGATGGCGACCGGCGTCTATGCCGGCACGACGCTGCCGGACAATAGCCGCCCCATGCTGCTGCTGGACGTCGCGGGCATTGCCGCCGCCGTCGCGGTCGGGCAGTCGCAGGTGGTCGCCGAGGAGCGGCCGGCCGAGACGCGGCGTACCAGTTCGGCCGTTCCGACGCTCATGTTCCGCGATCTGGACGGCGTGGCGCGCGGGGTCCGCCTCTCCCTGGTCGAGCGGATCGAGGATGTGGCCACGGCCGACGTGATCGTGACCGGTGGCGTGAAGATGCTGCCGTTGCAGGGACGTCTGACCAAATTGCACGCTGCGGCCGCATTGCCCACGACCGAGCGCCTGCGCGTCCTGCGCCTGAGCGATGGCGGCGTGGTGCTGGCCTACGCCATCGATCAGGTCGCCGACGTGGTCGAGCTCCAGGGCGAGCTGGCGACCGCGCGCACCCCCGGTCCGATCGCCGGCGTGGTGCTGCACGATGGTCTGCCGGTCGAAATGCTGGATCCATACTGGCTGTTCACCGACGCGTCCGCCGCGCCCGTGACCGAAGGCGCGCCGCTCTGCCTCGTCGCCGACGCGGAAGATCCCTGGGCGCGCGAGGTCCTGGCGCCGCTGCTGGGGGCTGCCGGCTACCGGGTCGGCTTCGCCGGCGAGGTCCAGGAGGAACGCATATCGGTCGTGCTGACCGCCGGAACGCCGCCGAACGGCGTCGACGCGCCGGTCGTCCGGCTGCGGATCACGCCGGACAATGTCGGCGACGAGAGCATCTATCGCTACGATCGCGACGGGCTGCTGCGCGCGCTCCGCCAACATGTCGCCGGAGGAAAGTAGGATGGCGCTCTATCTGATCGCACGCATTTCCGACGAGATCGTGGCGTTGCCGGCGACCGAGATCGGATCGGTGGTGGAGGTGGACCAGATCGCACCCGTGCCGCGGGTGCCGGTGCATGTCGCCGGATTGTTCGCACTGCGCAGCCGCGTGCTGACGG
>CAXTUG010000013.1:0-23922 GCA_964247375.1 uncultured Sphingomonadaceae bacterium | reverse complement strand
TAGCGCTCGCCGCAACCGTCATCTTCTGGCTCAATCAATGAGTCCTGAGCCTAGCACATCACGGCGCCATGTCGAAGACGATCGCTTCGTAAACGAGAGGCTCGCCGAGCATCATGTGACGAGAAGCTTCGTCATACTTGCGTCAAGAAGGGCGCGTGCCTTCAACTGTCAGCACTCCTGCGGACGATCCATGCTCTCACGCGCGCTCATGGTCGTCGCTCATGATTACTGCTATGGCAGCGATGCCGACGTTCGATCGATGCGCTTTGCTCCTCGACCGCCGGCGAAGGAAGCTGGCCGACGATGGACGTCGCGCAATGGCCGGCGACGTCATGCCGACCCGCGAGACGGTGCAGGGGTGGATAAGCCGACGGTCGGCGATCATGGCGCGCACGCCGGCCAATATCCCGGGCCATTCCGCACGGGAGAAGCAGCATGAGCCTGGGCGACAAGACAAAGCACGCCGCGCAGGGGCTCGTGCAGGGGGCCCTGGGGAAGCTGGTTCCGCTCGCCCCCGACAGCTGGATTCCCGGCGGAAGGCCCGATCCCCTCATCGCGCACAAGCATGGGCTGATCGGACAGCCGGTGGCACGGCTCGACGGACCGCTCAAGGTCACGGGGGCGGCGCGCTTCGCGGCCGAGTTCCGCTTCGACGACATAGTCTATGCGGCACTCGCTTATGCCACGATTCCAGGCGGCCGCATCAGCGCGATCGAGACGGCCGCGGCGGAGACGGCCCCGGGCGTTGCGCTGATAATGACCCATCGCAACGCGCCACGCATGAGAGCCCCGGGCGTATTCGGCTCGTCGCTCAGCGCCGTCGCCTTCTCGGATCTGCCGATCCTCCAGGACGATCGGGTCCACTGGAACGGGCAACCGATCGCGTGCGTCCTTGCTGAGACGCAGGAGCAAGCCGAGCATGCGGCGTCGCTGCTGCGTTTCTCCTATAACGAGGAGGCGTCGACGACAACGACAGCCAGCGCCAAGGCGAACGGCCTCGAGCCCGCTTCCTACAATGGTCAGCCGCTGCTCGACGAGATCGGGGATGCCGAGGCGGCCCTAGCGGCGGCGGCATATCGGGTGGATCACGTCTACCGGACGCCGCGGTACAATCACAATCCCATCGAGCCGCACGCGGCGACGATGGCGTGGATCGGCGACGAGCTGGTGATCCACGACGCCAGTCAGATGGTCGCTCAGCAGGCGCAGACGATCGCCGACGTGTTCGGCCTTCGACCGGATCAGGTCCGGCTCACCTCACCTTATGTCGGAGGCGGCTTCGGCAGCAAGGGGCTGTGGGATCACCAGATCATCGGCGCAGCCGCCGCGAAGCTTGCGGGCCGCCCCGTCCGGATCGCCCTGTCGCGCGAGGGCGTCTATCGTGTCGTCGGTGGCCGCACGCTAACTGAGCAGCGCGTCGCGATCGGTGCGAACGCCGGAGGCAGGCTTGAGGCTTTGATCCATTCAGGCGTTTCGGTGATGACACCCCACAACAGCATGCCCGAGCCGTTCATTGTGGGAACGCGCTCGGCCTATGCCGCGCCCAACCTCGCGCTCAAGGTCGAAGTTGCGCGGATGAACATGGTTGCCAACACCTTTATGCGTGGTCCCGGCGAAGCCGCGGGAACCTTCGCCCTCGAATCCGCGATCGATGAACTCGCGGTGGCGATGAGGATCGACCCGGTAGAGCTGCGCATCCGCAACGAACCGGACCGGGATCCGACTTCGGGCCTCCCGTTCTCGTCGCGACACATCGTCGACGCGTGGCGAAAGGGCGCCGAGCGCTTCGGCTGGGCCGATCGCCCCGCTACGCGTTCGCGACGCGAGGGCGAGTGGCTGATCGGCCTGGGCTGCGCGACGGGTACCTATCCCTACGTCCGGATGCCGGGCGCGGAGGCGCGGATTACGCTGACGCGGCATGGCGAGACGGTCGCCGCGAAGGTCGAGGTCGCTGCGTCGGAGATGGGCATGGGCACGTCGACCACCACCGCGATGGTCACGGCGGCACGGCTCGGCCTGGCGATCGAGCAGGTCGAGGTCGGCTACGGCGACTCAGGCATTCCCGGCGCGATCATGGCGGCCGGCGCGCAGCAGACCGCCGGGATGGGCGCGGCGGTGATCGCGGCATACAACGCCTTGGTCGCCGAGCTGCTCAAGCTCGCGGGCAACGCTTCGCCGCGCGCCGGCCTGTCGCCCGACGACTTCGGCGCCGAGGCTGGGGACCTCGTCAGCCGCACCGATCCATCCCGACGCGAGAGTTATGCCTCGATCCTGTCGCGGGCGCGGCGTGAAAGCGTTACCGTGACCGAGGCGGGATCGCAGCCGCATCGAGATGATGCACTGGTCCATGCGCTCCTGGAGCGCGCTGTTCTGCGAGGTTCGGGTCAACGCGGTTACCGGCGAGGTGCGGGTCAGCCGCTTCCTGGGCGCGTTCGATTGCGGTCGCATCATCAACCCGCAGACCGCCCGGAGCCAGTTCATCGGCGGCATCATTATGGGTCTGGGCATGGCGCTGATGGAGGAAACTCAGTTCGACGAGCGTCACGGCCGGATCATGAATCCCAGCCTTGCCGAGTATCACGTGCCGGTGCACCTCGACGTACCGGAGATCGACGTCATCTGGACCGACATCGCCGATCCGCACACGCCGATGGGCGCCCATGGCGTTGGCGAGATCGGCATCACCGGCGTCGCGGCGGCGATGGCGAATGCTGTTTACAACGCGACGGGAAGGCGCGTCCGCGATCTGCCGATCACGCTGGACAAGCTGCTTTAGCGCAGCCGTCGACGGGAGCTTACGGATGAGGAGCCCGGCAGCTGACACGGCTGCTGCCAACGCGGATGCCGGGGCATTCCATGCTTCGTCCGTCAGCTTGAATGTGCCACAGTGAATGCCAAACGCCTCGACGGCGCCGACGTCCTTGAAAAGGCGCGCGGCCCGACCGGGTTCACATGCTGACCGGCCATGAACCAGCGCGGCTCGTAGGCGCCGATCGGCATGAGAGCCGCCGCCGGCGCGCCCAGCGATCATGGATCTGACGGAAGAGTCAGTTTTGCCAGCAAACCACATCGTCCCGACCGGCACCGTCAGGTCCTGACGCTCGTGTTCCTTCCCGCACTCCATGCCGTCTGATACAGGACCAAGTCCCAAGGCGACGCGCGAAGGCGCCCCTGCGCCCGCCCGCGCTTCGGCCAAGGCCGGCTGATGCGAACGGCATTGTCGCACATCGCGTTGCGCCATCCATGGCCGTCCGACCCGTCAGCATGATCAAGCTCACCAGTTGGAGACAGAAGATGAAGGCAGCGATCGTCGAACAGGCAGGACAGAAGCCCCGCTATGGCGACTTCCCCGAACCGGAGCTCGCGTCGGACGAGGTGCGCATCAACGTGGCCGCGGCGGCATTGAGCCCGCTGGCTCGTGCGCGCGCGGCCGGCACCCATTATAGCGCGGGCAGCTCCTACCCGTTTGTCGCGGGCGTGGACGGTGTCGGCCGGTTGGATGACGGGACACGCGTCTTCTTCGTGCTGCCCCGTGCGCCCCAAGGCGCGATGGCGGAGCGGGTGACGGTGCCGAACGGACAATGGATTCCATTGCCGGACGATCTCGACGATCATACCGCCGCGGCGATCGCCAATGCCGGCACGTCGTCCTGGGCGGCCCTGACCGATCGGGCGCGACTTCGCGCCGGCGAGACGGTGCTGGTGAACGGCGCGACCGGTGCATCTGGGCAGCTCGCCGTCCGCATCGCCCGGCATCTCGGCGCGAGCCGGGTGATCGCGACGGGCCGCAACCAGGCCGTCCTCGACACGCTCGGCGCCGACGCGGTTGTGCGACTGGACGGGGATGAGAATGCGCTTCGAGTGGCCGTCTCCGAGTATTTCGGCGCCGGGGTGGACGTGGTGCTCGATTATCTGTGGGGGCCGAGTGCGAAGGCGCTGATGCTTGCCGCGGCGGCTGGCCGCAGGGGCGTGCCGGTGCGCTTCGTGCAGATCGGGTCGATAGCCGGCGAGGAGATCGCGCTTCCCGCAGGCATCTTGCGCTCGTCAGGAATCGAGCTCCTGGGAAGCGGGATAGGTAGCCTCTCGCTCGGTCAGATGATGTCCGCGGTCGGAGACATGTTCGCCGCCGCAAGGTCGGCCGGACTCACGCTTGATTATCGTACCGTGCCGTTGGCCGACGTCGCCGTGGCTTGGGACGAGGGGGACGGCGCGCGCGTCATATTCACGACCGTATGAGGCATCGGCATCAACATCGGCCGTGCCGGATAAGCGCACGACGAGACCTGGGGTACGTACAAGCGCCTTTCTGTGGAGAACCCGGCGGGAGTCAACAGCTCGATATCTCTATCCGGAGCTAAATTCCGCGACCCTTTCTTCAGATCGACTTAGGCCGTGCGCGAGTGCGTTGTTCAAGCTCGGCAAGCCGACGCTGTACCTCGTCGAGCACACCCAGAACTTCTGACGGACGGTCACCGGGCGGGGCGGGGCGAAGCGCCTTTGTCAGCGGACCAGCGGCCTCCGCGAGCATAGCGAGGTCCGAACTCGCGTAATGCGACCCATCCAATCTGGGCGACAGGATCAGCCAGCCTGCCAGTCCATCTTCGTCCTCAAGATGGAAGATTTGGCCTTTCCGCGCCTCGGCTGGAGAGTAAAACGGTATGCTGCCTTCCTGCTCGTCAGTCCAGCGGCTCGCAAGCAGCTTGCGATCTGTCGGTGTTCGCACCAGCACCGCACCAGCAGGCGCGTGAAGCGCACGCACCGCCACATCCAACACGCGAGCTGCGACTTCCGATGCGGGAAATTGCTCTCTCCAAGTCTCGATCCGCTTCGGTAGCGCCTCGAGGTCGAGCCGCGGCCGATTAAAACGTTGCTTCGACCAAGTCATGACCAGGCGCTGCGTGGGTGCGAACACCCCGACGGCGATAACCGCGCCGATCGCGACGGCGGCAGTGCCGTGCTCCTGCCCCATTAAGACGGCAATAATCTGCTTGGCGATATCGGACAGCAACGCCCAAAGCAGTGCAATCGCGCCAGTCAGCAGGGTGAGAGCCGCCGAGCGTGTAATGACGCGATCGACATCCCACAGCCGGAATCGAACAAGTGAAACCATCAAACCGAGCGGCAAGACTGCGAACCCGAGATTGAACAGGCAGACGGTCGCGAGCACCCACGCCGCGCGTATCTGTGCCGACCAATTATCGTAGGGCGAAAGGGACATGCCGAGCGCCAGACCAGCGAGAATGAACCCCGCTGTGAACCCGAGAGCGGCCCACTTGATCTGCTGGCGCTTCAAACCCGCATCGAGCCGGCGGAAGCGCACCACCTGCGCCGCCAAGAGGGCAAGCGGAACGCCGATCCCGACCAGCAACGACAAGATGTCGCCCAGCCAGTCACTTGCCAAGAAGATGCCGATCAGCGGCGCCCCGATCAGGGTCCAACGCAGTCCCAATGGCGTAAAACGTCCGTCCGGGAATGCCGCGAGGGCGACCACCACCAGCGTCCACCACAGGCTGGTTACCACGTCGATCATCCAGCCCGCCCCAATTGCGAGCCAAAGCAGCAATGGCGGATCTACGCTGGCCGCGATCCCCAGGAATCCAAGTCCCAACAATATGGCTTCCGGATCATTGGGGCGGTGCCGTAGCAGCAGCAAACTGGATCCCAGTAGCGCCAACGAGCAGAGGAGGGTGAAGCTCAAGCGCACTGCCATGCGCACGTTCACGGAGAGGGGTGGCGCGGGAGCAAGAAGAGCCGCGTGTGACGAGCGACTAATCCGCGCAGCAACCACTTTTCCGTCTGGATTTCGGAAAGTTAACGGCACTACGTCGCCAGCGGTCGCCATTACCGCGCGTGCGAGCGTGAACTCTGACGAGCTTGGCCTGAAACTGCGGTTGGCGATCGTTACGATCTGCGCGCCGGGCCTAACTCCAGCAGCCGCGAGATCGGAGCGCTGCGGGGTCACGACAGCGCTATCGTCCTCGAAATCTATTACGAACCCCAACGCTTGCGTTGCAGGCTTGATACGATATGTGTCGAAGAGAACATACGCAAAGCCTGCGAGCTGAACCGCGACCACAAGCATCATCATGGCCGCCCAAGCCACACGTATTCTGACGGCGGTAATGTTGGACGGCACGGGCAGCGCAGCGGGTAGCAAGCAAGTCTCCCATACAGGCAAACGCCCGCTCGCGCACACTGCCCGCGTTGTTTGAAACGTCAACTCTCCTCAGGTGCCCCGCGTTAGCTCTTACAAGTCAGTGACAGAGCGAACCATATTTCAGAGGCTCACCGCCCCCTGCAAGCCTCATGCAGAGGCGTGTATGCAGATGGTACTTCGGAAGCAGCGGCTAATCCCCAGTTAATTGGTGCAAGCCGCTCGGGCGCCATCCTCAACCGCTAGGCGAGCTGCCGCAATAGCGAAATCAGGTAAAGAGCAGCGTCGAAGCATGCTCACAACCGCAAATGCCAATCCCACGTCGCGGCACGTCCGACCCGCCGCCATCGCCGCGACCACCCGCGCGCGTAAATCCGTCGAGTAAGGCTTGCTCATCCATGCCGGCTTCCATCCCAGCCAGCATCTTGAATCAGAAAATCACCTCCACGGGAGTCCCCGATCCAACTTGGTCGCTTTCGACTCTAATACCCGCTCCCACACGCCACGATTGCACCGGCTCTTATGCTTAGCGTTCCTCCAGCGCCCACAGCGTACAACGCTGGCAGATGCTGTTCGTGTTCGCTTGGTCCTGGGTCGGAATGAACCTCCGCGACCTTCAGGTTCGATTTTACAACCAGCGGAATAGTCCCTTGGAGACAGCACACGACGGTATGCAGCCGCTATTGTTCGCTGCCGTGCTCATCCTCGCCCGGATCTGTGCGGATCCCTCTGCCGTCGGTAGCTCCTAAAACTTCTTGGTGACGGTGCCGATCACCTGGCGGCTCTGGCCGAAGAAGCAGCCGACCGGGCCGTTGCAGCGCGCCGCGTAGCTCTTGTCGAAGATGTTGCTGCCGTTCACCGTAAAGCGCCAGCCGGGCAGATCATAGTGAAGCTGCGCGTCGAACAGAGTGACCGCCTGCGTGGTATAGGTCAGCGGATCGAAGGCGGAAGGCAGCGCGCCGGGGTTGCGGCTGAGGTAGCGCACGCCACCCCCGCCGCCGATGCCGGCGAGGGGGCCGGTCGACTTGATATAGGCGACGAACAGCGACGCCTGGTGGCGCGGCGGGGCGGCGCGGCGCGCGCCGAGCTGGGCCGGGATGTTGCTCTCGGTGACCTTGGCATCGGTGTAGCTGTAGGATGCGTTGACGCTCAGCTGCTGGCGGAAGCGGGCGACCGTTTCGAGCTCGATACCCTTCGACACGACCGCGCCGGTCTGCACCTGGAAGTTGGCGTTGGTGGGGTCGGTCGTCAGCACGTTCGACTGCTTGATGTGGAACACAGCGGCGGTGGCGAAGAGCTTGAGGGTGTCGCCCAGCGTTCGCGCATCATATTTTACGCCGCCTTCCCACTGCTTGCCGATCGACGGCACGAACGGGGCGTTGCCGATCGTCTGCCCAATCACCGGCTGGAAGGACGTGGCGTAGCTCACATAGGGGGCAATGCCGGCAGTGGTGACGTAAGTCGCGCCGATCCGGTATGTGAATTTGTCCTGCTTGCGTTCGGGCGTGCCGAACCCGGTATAATTGTTCGTCTTGGTCCAGTCCTGCCGGCCGGACAGCGTCAGGATGAAGTCGCCGACATGCGCCTGATCCTGCAGGTAGAGGCCGGACTGCTTCAGCCGCTGATCGGTCGACACGAATGACAATGGCGGGGTGACGATCGCGGTCGTGCCATAGACCGGATCGAACAGGTCGATCGTGCCGCCCGTGAGAAAGCCGAAGCCGAACCGTGACGCCTCGCGATAGTTGCGGTAATCGAAGCCGGCGAGCAGGCGATGCTCGATCGGCCCCGTTCCGATCGTGGCATCGAGGCGGCTGTCGATAGCGAACTGCGAGACATCGTCCTTAAACGGGAAGATGTTGCGGGTGACCGTGCGATTGTCCGCCGCCAGCGCGCCGGCATAGACGATCTGCTGATACTCGCGATATTCATCCCAGCGCGCATTCTGGGTGAAGCGCAGCGCGTCGGAGAAGCGGTGCGTCGCCTCATAGCCGGCGCCCCACTGGCGACGGAGATAGAAATTGTAATCCGGCTCGCCCAGATTGACCGAGCGCGACACATGGCCGGCGGGATTGTCGGTGGCGACGCCGTTGAATGGCAGGAAGCCGTTGGTGTCGCCTTCGACCCGATCCCACTGATAGCGGCCGAGCGCGGTAATCCGGGTGTCGGCGCCTAGCTGGAAGGTCACCGCGGGGGCGCCATAGGCCTGGCGATCGTTGACGAAGTCGGTCTGGCCGTCGCGATCGCGATAGAGGCCGGTCAGGCGCGCACTGATGCCGTGGGTGAGTTCGCCGGTGACGGTGCCCGCCGCCTGCTTGAAGTCGTTCGTGCCATATTTCACCTGCAGCTCGCCGCCAGGAACGGCGGAGGGGTGGCGGCTGGTGAGATTGTAGATGCCGCCGGGCGGGCTGGAGCCGTAGAGCACGCTCGCCGGACCCTTGAGGATGTCGACTGCGTCGAAGCCGTAGAGATCGACGCCGACATTGGCGATGGTGGCGCTGACCGGCGCCTGCAGCCCATCGATATATTCGACCGGGATGAAGCCGCGCAGCGTGAGGAAGTCGAAACGCAGGTCCGGCCCATAATTCTCGCCGACGATGCCAGCGGTGTAGCGGACCGCCTGCTGGACATCGACGAAGTTAAGCAGATCGATCTGGTCGCGCGAGATAACCGATACCGATTGTGGCGTTTCGATCAGCGGCGCAGTGGTCTTGCTGGCGGTAATCGCGCCCGACGGCACGAAACAGAGGGCGGTGACGATGACCTCTTCACCCGTGCGGATCGTCTCCAGCGACGGTGTGTCGTCGCTTGCCGCCGGAGAAGCGGCGACCGGCGCAACCGGCTGCGTCTGAGCAGCGGCGGGCATAAGCGCTGTGCCGGCGAGCAGGAGAGCTAGAGCGGAGTAACGAGGGAGCATGGGTCGGTTCTTTCGCAAGCCGCACACTCACTCCTCTTTATGCGAATGCGTTTCAATAGATATTTTACGTGTTTGATCAGCGACTGATGCGATCTGCAAGTGTGTGCAGTGCGGGTGCTGGGACACGGTCGCTTTCATCCATGTTTCGGCGTCGCGTATCCCGCTGGCGATAGAAGCGATGTCACGTTACGGCCGAACCGCTGTATAAGCTGGCGGCCCACCGTTGGTGCTTGCCCGTAAGTGAAGAGGGATGGGGCTGTTTAGCCGGTAGCGAAGGTTCGCCAGCGGCCTTCGCACTCGTATAGGGGCGGCTTCTTTGAAAGTTTTCGCCGTCCTTGGTTGAGCTGCGGACGTGCGGGCCGATCTAGGCGCATGTTTCTGACGCAGATGATTAGCGGCCAGATGCGTGCTTAATTGCACGCTGTTCCAGGCAAATTGCAGTGCTAGCGACCGATCTTAAGACCCGATGCTCGCCGCATCTGGCCGATCAAAAAAATGGTCGGGGAGAGAGGATTCCCGACCATTTTGGCTCATCGACTAAGCATTTGAAAACACGTCATTGAATCCGTCCGGGAAGTCCCGGTTGGTCGTGCATGGGTACAAAAATGGGGACTCGTTGGCAAGCGGTCGCGCTTTTGCCTCCCTCCGGAAACGCAATGGCGTCACGACCGCTCTGCGCCTTAACAGTCGCCGTTCAGCTGCTTCTCGTCCGCACCTGGAAGCTGTCATCTATTACTAGACGGGGGACCAGCTCTGGCAGGAGATAAGCGGGGAAGGTTAGATGGCGGTTCTCCCGGCTGGATGCATCGATCTTAGTGCACGATGGATATTTGGATCTGATTTCGGGTGCGCACCGAACTCATCGTGGCTACGATTGCGGCTAAGAGCAGAAACGGATCCGTCTTGGTCGTAGTCCCGGCAGAATTGCTGCAACGTCTTGCCGCCCCCGGCGGCGGACAGGTCGCGCTGGTGATAGGAGCCGGCTGCTCGATTGCGGAGCCGACTGGGATTCCGCTCGCCGGGGATCTCGCCGAGGAGGCAGTGCGTCAGCTGATCCTGAACGGTCGACTTCAAGACGGCCAGTGTCCTGATCCTAGAGATCTCGGGGCCTTGGCCAGCCTGATCCACGAACTGTCAGGCGGGCAGGCCGAACTCGTCCGCACATTTCCGCTCGACCGGATGCGTCTCGCCCGGCCTAACGCTGGCTACAAGCTGCTAATCGCTCTGATGGCGGAAGGAGCAATCAGCCACGTCCTTTCTCTGAACTTCGACCTCGCGGTGCAGCACGCCGCGTCAGCGCTGGGCGTCGAGATAGAGGTGGTGACGGCGCCGGGCGCTCAGGTTCCGGTGCGGCCGACGCTCGTTCATCTGCATGGCAACGCGGACAGCGCCCCGGACGAAATGGTGTTGCGCATTGAGAAGATGACCATCGGCTGGAAGGATGGGTGGCAGCAAGTCGTCGCCCAGCAGATTCTTGGCGCGCCGGTCGTCCTCTTTGCGGGCCTGGGATCGGCGGCGCCGGTGCTGACCGCAACGATCGATATGATTCAAGGCGCACTGGACGGGAACAAAATCCTCTATCAAGCAGATCCCAGCCCTTTCGACGCGAACGGCTTCGCCGCCCAGCTGAACATTCCGGAAGACCGCTACATTCTGGGAAGCTGGAACGACGTACTCAAGAAGCTTGGGGATCGGATCGCCGCAGATCAGGTCGCGGCGCTATCTGCGAATGGCGGGGCGCTACTCGGCGAGAACGCCTTCGAGCAGGCCGATCGCGACCGCTTTGCCGCGCTCGTCAGCAAGCACGAGCGATTGTCGCTTCTGACGCTGGGGAGACTCCGCGCCTTCGCCGAGCTTGACGTGCGAAAGCTATATCGGCCCCATTCGCAGGGTGACGACGAGCAGATCGTCGAACCCATGGTCAAGCTGGCGCGTCTAGCTGAGGGTCTCGGCTTCGACGCCCATCCGACGCCGGCTGGGACCTGGGTGCTCAAGCGGGGAGATCAGCAGGTGGCACAGCTGGTGCTCGCCACGGGACGTGGGGCACGAGGCATGGCGGCGATCGAGCCGCGCGCGAAGGGCGTATGCGACTGCATCGAGGAAAACTCGTTGGCGCCCTTGGACTTCTTTCTCGTTGGCGGCGTTCTTGCAGATGCTCCAGCGCTCGGGCACATCGATCTGATTGCCGACGAAGATCCAGCCGACATTATCGGCGGTCTGACCCGGCCCATGCTGATCTCCGCGAACGACGCCGAATATATCGACGTCATTGGAAGGTTGTTGAATGTCGCCTGATGGCGCCTCTCTCACGACGTCGTCGATGATCGCGTTGGCGAGCGAAGTGCTATCGGCCAACGGCTACCGTGTGGCGCGAGATCTCACCGACATGATTTCGATCGGCGAACAGGCGCTCCTAGCCGAGGACGCTTACAGTGTGGTATCCGTCGTCGCGTTCGAAACTTGGCAGCAGCTTGAAACTGAATGGTTCGTCGCGCAGGCCGAGCTCGTGGATTTGCTCGCACGGCGTCTGACGCGATCCGCGCCCAAGGCTTGGGATGGATATCTGGTCCTGCTCTGCGCCGCCGAGCCTTTGGACCGCCGTGAGGTCACGAAGATTGAGCGGGATACCTCGCGCGTGCGGAAGATCGTGGCGACGGGCGGCGTGCTGAGGGCCAGCGCCGACGTCGCCCGGGTGCTCGACTTGCTGCTACCACTGGAGCTTCCGCCGGATCTTGCCGCTCTCGACGACGTGCTGGACGGTCTGCCCCAGCTCATGAAGGAAGTCGTTGATCCCGCTAAGATGAAGATCGTGGTCGATGCGTTCAGAGACGCCGAGCCGCCCTTGGCACGGCTGCACGCGAGCGGGCCCAACAAATGAGGCTGAAGTCCATAACAATCGAGGGGTTTCGGGCCTTCGGCCGACAGGCGACGATCGACCTGGATGCCGACGTTATTCTCATTCAGGGGCCGAACGGCGTTGGGAAGACCTCGCTGCTCGACGCCATCCTTTGGGCGCTGGCCGGCACGATCGATCGGTTCGAGGGCCGGGGCTCGCCCGTGTCGGTGTATGCGCGCGAGGGAGCGGCGCGGGTCGAGCTGACTATGGCGGGCGAGGGCGGAGATGTCGTCGTTCTGCGCGCAACGGACGGGAGCAAGCCCTTCCTGCGTCTTCGTGCGGGCGGGCAAGAGTTTGAACAGGCGGCGGCCGAGCAGGAACTCTGCAACCTCCTCCTTCCGCACCTAAAGGACCGGTCCGGTGCAAGCGAAGCTCTGAACCGCGTGTTGACCCGAGGAGTATATCTCCAACAGGATCTTGTGCGGCAGTTCATTGAAGATGATTCTGCCGCGGAACGGTTTGCACTTGTGAGCGAAGTCATCGGCGCCGGGGCGGTGCTCGACCTGCAGGCCGCCCTTGAAAAGAGCCGTCGGTCGTGGGCGACGAGCACGAGCACGTTCCGGAAAGAGGAGCTCGACCCGGCGGTGCTCCGCCTCGCGCAGATCGACGAGCATCTGGCCCGCTTGGCCGATGGCGCATCCATCGAAAGCGCGGACGCGCGGGCGGCGTCCGAGCAGATCTTCCAGAACGCCGTCTCGCTGCTCGGACAAAGCAGGTTGAATGGCGAGGCGGTCCCGACGACGCCTGCGAGGCTGGACCGGTTTCTCAAGACGCTCGATTCTGAGCGCGGCCGGCTGGAGCGGGAGCTGGTGGTCGCCCAGACACTGCGTGAACAGATGCCGGAACTCGCGGCGGCGCCCGCCGTCGACGCGAAGGAAGAGCAGCTGCGGGAAGCCGAAGCCAATCTTGCACGCGAGATCGCAGAGAACGACGAGGCAATGCGCGTGGAGAACCAGCGTCTTGCGACCGAACGGGAGGCCCAGGTAGCGGCATCTGATCGCGCGCAGCGCCTGGCGACATTGGCGCGTCTCGCGCTGCAGGGCCTGGGCGATCACTGTCCCGTTTGTGAGCAAACGCACGACGTGAACCACACGATCGCGCATCTCGAAGAGCTCATACAGGCGGCGTCGGAGGGTTCGCCGGCGATGCCGACGGACAAGCTCGGACAGCTGCTCGCTCAACGGTCTGACCTGCAGCGGGTGATCGAGAAGATACGAGCGGACATCAGGAAGAGCGAGAACGAAAGGCGCGAGGCCGAAGCGCGCCGAGCAGTGGTAGCCGCCCGCCTCGCTGACTTGGCGATCGAAGCCAACGATGACGCGGGCGAACGGCTGCGCGAGCGCGAAGAGGCCGCGAGGTTCACTCTGTCGGGCCTGAGCGGTCTCATCGCCGACGGCGAGCGCCTGTCGCTTCAGGTTCTCCGGCTCGGCGAGCAGCAGCAGCGCGAGGACTTGGCGGTTGAGAGGGTGCAGCTTCAACAGCGCGCGGAGGACGCGACCCAGCGCGTCATCGCCGAGGAAGGGACGCATGCCCTGGCGGGCCGGATGATCGATGGACTGCGGGGAGCATCGCTCGCGGTGACTCACAAGCAGATCGCCGAGATAGGTCCGCTGTTCCAGCGAATCTACAGCCGCATCGACCCGCATCCCACGTTCCGTGTCACGCAGATCGTCGCCGGACTGGAGCGTGGGCGCGGCCAGCTCGATGTGGGGATTTCCGATCCCGATGCCGCCACCCGGGCGCGTGATGCGGGGCCGCTGTTGAGCAGTTCACAGCTCAACTCTTTCGCGGTGTCCCTCTTCCTCGCCATGAACCTGGCGCTGCCGAACCTTCGGCTCGGAGTAACCGTGCTCGATGATCCCCTGCAGAGTCTGGATTCGATCAATCTCCTCGGGCTGGTCGATGTCCTGCGGCGCTTCCGGGCGCATCGGCAGATCATCGTCTCGACTCACGAGGAACGGCTTGTCGGCCTACTGCAGCGAAAACTCCGGCCAGTGCGCAGTGGCGAAAGGATGGTGACTATGGTCGTCGAGAGTTGGTCGCGCGAAGGGCCAACAATGCGCGTGCTGGCGGCGCAATCGAGCGCGGAAGAACAAGTGATAGCCGCCTGAACCGGCGCCGCCGCGTGCACGATTGCTCTGGGCAGGATCTGCCACCGGTACAACATCGATTTGCATAATCCCGCGTCGATATTCCGTAAGGATGGATCATCCGCCGAGTAGGCTGGATATATCCGCGAATGTCAGGTCGATCGACCGCTGTCGTCGCGACCGTGTGGATCAGGCGGATATGGGTCGGAATGATCCGGCACGCCCTTCGACCTGACTACCTGCGCCGGTTGCAAGGTCGCTGCCACCGCCGCCAAACGGCCCGCACGCTGAATTGTCGCGTTAACGGCCGGCGTTCGCTGTTCTGGCGGAATTGCCTCCCAGGCTTTCGAGAAATCTTCCGCCGCCGCCAGATGTGAGCGCAGTGATCGTGCCTTCACTTCAAGCTGGACCTCGCGACGGTTAAGATCGGCCACGTCCGCTTTAACCCGAGATTGATCGCTCCGGATTTTGGCGGCGGCTTCTTCAAGCCTCTCGCAAGCTTCCTTGGCCGCAGAGGCGACCATCTCGCGTGCTTTCGCCAGCGCCAATGCGGCTGCTCTCGCAATGGAGCGGATAAGGTCAGACCAGCGCGCGCGGTAGGCATCGCGCTCGCCTTGGTCCATGGCATTCTCATTCATGCTGACGCCGCGCGCGCCGTCGTCAACAACCAGCGCGAGCTTTTCATCTTCGATCGCCCTGCTGACCAGCGCCAGCTGGCGTGACGCCATATTCGCATCCGCTCGCGCTTGCGTGGCGGCCGCCATGATGTCGGTTGCTTCCGCTTCGGCTTTCCCGGCGTCGGCCAGCCGGCGATCAGCATCCAAACCGGCGGTTCTCGCCCTCTGTTCACCGATAACCGACAGGATGCCGCTCTTCAGGCCGGACATTTCAACGACTTCATTTTCGTCACCCTGTTGCGCGGAGCGATGCTGCGCGCGGTGCGCCGTGCAGCCGATGAGGGTTTAAGCCACGAGCAGTTTGGTGATGCGCTGCGGCGCGCCCTTGGCTTTGATCCGGACAATCGTAGCCGTCGTATAGAGTGGATGCTCGATCCCGATCCGCGTGGCTTCCAGGCGCTTGACGATGCCAAGCGGGCGCTGAATCAGGTGCTCGCGCACCGGCTATGGAACGATTTGCGGCGCGGTTGGCGCTATACAAACCCCCCGTGGGAGCGGATCAAGCTGCAGGAGCAGGAATTCTTCGCCGGCACGGCGGTAGCGGATGCGCCCCATGCGGCGGCGCGGACGAAGTTGATCGTCGATTTGGGCCGCGCCGAGCCGGGCACGCCCGACCGCGCGCTGTTCGACGCGTTCCAGATCGCCAAACGGGTGGCGGAGGCGACCAGCGCCTTCGCCCGCGTGCCGGGCGATGAGGGCGGGCGTTACGCCTATACCGGCACCGGCGACGTCAATACCTATGCGCTGTTCGCCGAGCATTTTCTGAATCTGACGCGTGAGGGGGGGCGTGCGGGGGTGATCGTGCCGACCGGTATCGCCACCGACGCGACGACCGCGCCGTTTTTTGAGCATTTGATCAACGAGGATTTAATTCGCACATTATTTGATTTCCGCAACAAGGGCTTTTTCGAAAGTGTCGCCCAAGCTCAAGGCGTGCGCTTCTCACTATTGACGCTCGGACACGGCATCTTTTCCACTGCTGCGGAATTTTGCTTCAGGCTTGAAGCCGTCCCGGAACTCGATGATACCCGCCGCAGATTTTCGCTAACCGCGAGTGCAATTGCACGCATCAATCCTAATACGAAGAATGCTCCGCTGTTTCACTCACGAGAAGATGCTCGACTAACCGGAGCGATTTATGAGCGCGTGCCGGTCTTCATCGAAGATTCAAAGGCAGCATCAGGCAACCCGTGGGACATCAAATTCCTGGCCATGTTGCATATGGCCAACGACAGCGGATTATTCCGGACAGCCGATCAACTGAGTGCAGATGGCTCGATACGTGAGGGGGCTAACTGGGTATCTGCTGATCCGGACGCGGAACAGTGTCGAAGATTTGTTCCCCTATATGAGGCAAAAATGCTTCATCAATACAATCATCGCCACGGGGATTATGCACTTGCAAAAATCGTTCCAGGTAAAGAGGTCCGTCAAATACTGCAGGCTAATTTGGCGGTAGAGGGATGGGACTATGAAACTACTCCTAGATACTGGATTGATAGTAATACCTCATCCGCGCGTCTGACTAAAAGCTCGTGGACAAGATCGTGGGTGTTTGGCTGGAGGGATATTACCAGCAGCATCGACGAGCGAACGCTAATATCGGCGATTGCTCCAAGTTATGCATTCAATGACAAGTTTTTGCTCTGCTTGCCGAACGCAGGGGCTCGGTTGTCCGTTTCTTTACATGCGTCCTTGAATGGTTTAGTCTGCGATTATCTTGCTAGGCAAAAACTAGGAGGCACAAGCTTTAAGTATTTCGTTATAAAACAACTTCCCATCCTCCCCCCCACCGCCTACACCGAAGCCGACCTCGCCTTCATCGTCCCGCGCGTGCTGGAGCTGACCTATACCAGCCACGCTATGGCTCCCTTCGCGAGCGATTTGGGCTATGACGGCACGCCCTTTACTTGGGACGAGGATCGCCGCGCGCAGCTGCGCGCCGAGCTCGATGCCTGGTATGCGCTCGCCTATGGCCTGACCCGCGACGAGCTGCGTTATGTGCTCGATCCCAAGGATGTGATGGGCGCCGATTACCCGTCCGAAACCTTCCGCGTCCTGCAGAAGAACGAGACCGCCAAATACGGCGAGTATCGCACGCAACGGCTCGTCCTAGCCGCCTATGACGCGCAAGTCGCTGCTGCGCCCGATACGGCGTCGCTCGCCGATGGCCAGTTGCAGGGCGCGATCAACGACGAGCTGGACGTGCGTCTGCTCCTCGCTGCGATCGTCAAGCGGATGCAGCAGCCCCGTCCGCTGCGCGAGGTGATCTTCGCCTTCCTCTACGCGGCGCAGCCCCATCTGCTGATGCCGCACCTGACAGCAGCTGCGGCAGCGGAGTGGCAGCGGCTCGTCGGCGATGCTGCGGCACTGCCTGTTTCGGCAAGCGTGCCATCTTTCTCCGCTTCGCGCCTTGTGCATTTCGCCCCCGCCCAGGCGCAACTCGCGGCACGGCGAGCATGGCGCTTCGATGTCGAAACCTCGACCGTCGATCGCGGGGCGGCAATCTATGACATTCCGTTGCCGCAATGGGCGGAAGGCCGCGCCGATTTCGTCTGGCACGCGCTCCGTTCGATCGACCTCAATGCAGCCACCGCCACATTGAGCCAAGGGGAGCAAGACTTTGTTGCCCAAGCCGCCGCTGCCTGACCTGTTCGCCGCGTCGCTGGACGGCTTTCAGCCGATCAGCGGCAATGGTCCACGCCTGTGGATCAGGCGGCTGGTGATTTGGAGCAGCCTGGATGACTTGCCGGTTCAGGACGTTCCGCTGCGGCCCGGCCTCAATATAGTTTGGTCCCCCGATGCCGATGGGGAAGGCAGCCACATGGGGCATGGCGGCGGCAAGACGAGCTTTTGCCGCTTGGTCCGCTATTGTTTGGGCGAAGACAGCTACGGCACCGACGCACAGCGTCAGCGGATCGCCAACGCCATGCCTCACGCCCACGTGGGTGCCGAGGTAATGCTCGACGGCGAACTGTGGAATGTAATCCGTCCAATCGGCGCGGGGGCTGGAACGGGCAGACATTATGCGCAGAAAGGCGGATCGTTAGACGCCCTGGTCCAGGGAGAAATTCCCAACTCGACCATCAGCCCCCTACGGAAGGCAATCGCGAGCGCGGTAATGCCATCCGCGGCGCCGCACATGCCGGTCGGCAGCAGCCTTGATGACGCTTGGGAGTTGGCGCTCGCCTGGCTGACGCGCGACCAGGAATGTCGTCTGATCGACATCCTCGACTGGCGCGCACCGGAGACACAATCTCGCTCGCCGTCCAGAAATATGTCCAAGGCCGATCGCGTTCGGGTGATCCGGTTGCTCCTAAAGGCACTCCAGCAGGAGGAGATTGACGCTTTACGGCGAGCACAGGAACACAAGCGCAGGGCGGAAGAGGCCACGCGGCGGAAGCAGCGGATTGAATGGGTGCGCGATGACGTCGCTCGCAATCTGGGGGATATGTTTGGTGGCGACCCCGTAGATACCACGCCCGACTTCTGGGCTGGAAAGGCGACCGCTGCCGCCAGCGCTGAGCAACTGCGCGCCGACCCGCAGATCGTCCAGAAGTTGCAGGATGCGTGGAAACTGGTCGAAGAGAAGGAGCTTGGCCTTCGAGCCGTCGAGACCCGCCTCATCGAGATTGACGCAACCTTGCCGGAGGTCGACGCTACGATCCGGACGCTCGATGAGAAAGTGCCGCGTGCGGCTTTAGGCGTTCAGGATGCAGCCGACCCGCGATGTCCTACTTGCGGCCAGTCTGTGCCGCCTGAAGCACGGGCGTTTATCGATCAACAGGTGGCGTTTCTAAACAGCCTTCGCGAAGACCATGGCAAGGCGGTTGAACGAAGGAAGGCGCTTCTCACCGAACAACAGGCGTTGAAGCCCGATGCGGCGCTTGCACGTCAGCAGTTCGAGCAAGCGAAGGCAGCGCATACGACCTTGCAGCAGGCTGCGAAGCAGTCGGAAGAAGCGCTGGCTTCAGCAACGGGCTATGTGACGCTGACCAAGCGATACCCCGAATATTCCGCTGAAATAGCGCGCCATGAAGCCGAGTTTCAGCGCGAATCCGCTGCTGAAACCAGCGAGCGGAATTCGGCCACGACCGCCCGGCGGGCTGCGCAAGGGATCGTCGAGCGACTTTCTTTGCTCTTTGGCATGACGATACGCTTCCTTGTTCCCGAGGGAGCGGAAGGCAGCGTGCAGCTGAACGAAAACGGGATCCAGCCGGCAATCACACTGCACGGGGATTTGACGACGGCGGCGGTCGACTCGCTGAAGGTGGTCGCATTCGATCTGGCAGCTCTATTGCTGACGATGGAGGGCAAGACAGAGCTGCCAGGCTTTTGGCTGCATGACAGTCCGCGCGAGGCGGACTTGGGGCTTGTTATCTACCACCGCATTTTCGATCTTGCCCTATGGATCGAAGAGCAGACGGAGGTGCCTCAGTTCCAATACATTATCACCACCACAACCGCGCCTTCGGACAAGCTGCGGGTGAAACCCTGGCAGATACTCGAGCTTAGCAGTGCGCCGACCGAATCCCGCCTGTTTCGAAGGGATCTCTAGGGCGTGACATCAACGTCGATCCGGGCCCGCATCATCCCGCCCAGCCTGCGCTCCGAGTTGGAGGAAGCCGCGTTCAATCATGGGTATCGTCGCTCCACCGGTGAAGCCGATGGCTGGTTGTATTTTGCATCGGACGTCGATGTTCCGGGCGAGATCGGGTTGGCCGTTACTGACGGCGGGAAAATGTGGTTCTTGGCCGTAAGTCATGTTGGTGTGGCGGCCGAACTGGAGGGTCTCGCATCGGCACCCGTTCCCCCCGGGATGTGCGCAGCATTCGGTTTTGACCAACAAGGCGAAATGCGCGCGGCGCTACACCGTGCCTACGGCCTTGCGTGCAGCCTTCCGACAGCCCCCCTGTATGAATATCAGGCCGAAGTTGCTGGGTTGGGCGATACCGAAACGGAGCGATTGACGAAGCAACGGGTGGGACAGCAGATTTTTCGTCGAGCGCTAATTCAATATTGGGACGGGCGCTGTCCCCTGACGGGTATCGTTGAGCCGCAAATGCTGCGTGCAAGCCACATCCTACCGTGGGCCGCATGTAGCGCAGACGCCGAGCGCCTCGATGTGCATAACGGCTTGCTCTTAGCCGCGCATTGGGATGCGGCATTCGATACCGGCCTGCTCACTTTTCGGGATGACGGAGCACCCCTTCTAAAGCCGCAGCTTTGCGCAGCCACCTTGGCTGCGTTGCGACCTGCCGAAGCTTCGCCCCTCTCGCTTACCGACGAGCATCGTCGATATCTCACCCATCACCGAAAACGGCACGGGTTCTAATTGGGCTCGCAACCGCGGTTCGCGCGGTCGCGGTCTGTGCCAACGGGCTGGTAGCACTGTCCTGTGCAGACATTCTATGTGCGTCAGTGATTTCCACGAATTAGCTGGCGCTGGTTTTGGCTACGACTTCCGGTTTCCCAGCTTAACGTCGACCGCGACGGCTGCCAAATTTCATTCGTTCTTGCGGACGCAAGCGCAGAGGCAAGACCTTTATCGACGCCGTCAGTGGTGACAGCAATTTCAACGCGACGAGCTTGTCCTCAAGCGCTGCTTCCTCATCATAGACGCTGGTCGTCGTATTTCCGCCTTCATGCCCGAGGATGTCGAACCGAACGCTATCCTCGACTTTGCCCTTAAGCAGGCTAGTCGCCGTTCCGCGAAAGCTATGGACGTCCTTGTCCTTCATTACTCCACCGATCTGGTGCTTCCAGCTCGTTCCGTTCGGAAACGCCCAATTCCGCCAATGCTGGAAAATCGACTTGTAGAAGGTGCTGGCGAAACTTTGGCTATCGGGTGAATGCATTTCCGGGAAAAGAAGTTCGTGCCCGAGCGCGCGTATCCGTTCAACATAATCGAGAAAGCCGAGCCGGATCAGCTCCGGGTGGACTGGCAGGGACCGCACCGATTGGATATTCTTGATGCGACGCAGATCGGAATAATCGACGCGGAAGTTGGGGATCGCTGCCTTTTCGTGAACGTCGGCAAGGGGTAGCGCGACCAGCTCCGCGCTTCTGCCGCCATAGAGGATGAACATGAGCGGCAGCCAATACCACGCATCTTGCCACACATATCTGCCGGCATTGAAGCGATCGTCGAGGCTGGCGCTGCCGGACCAGATCGGCGCCTCGAGTAGCCTGGAGAGCTCGGCGTGGGTACACCCCGCGCGCTTGTCCCGGGCTCTTTCCTTCTTGCCGCCCTTGCCGAGGCCTTTTCGCACCTCCTTGAAGGACAGGGCTTCGGCGGTCCGATGCTTGTCGCCGCGGTCGCTGGCGGCGAAGTCCAATACCTTGGTGATCCAAGTCACATGCTTGCGGACCGTCGGGCGACTAATACCGACCATGGTCGGGTCCATCTTCTCGGCCCGCTTTAGGCTCGCGGCAATGCCGCCGGCCAGTTCTTCCCGCGTGCGGCCCCAGCGATTGGGCAGCCGCGCGCAGAGCTTCTCGAATTCGACGACATGCTCCTGATGAAGCGTTTCAACCGTGGCGTTCTGGCCTGCGGCGAAATCGAACATCCGGATCGCGGTCCGGACCTGCTTGACCGAATCTTCGTCCCAGGCATCCGCAGCGATATATGCCTGGATGCATAGCTCCGCCGCCTCGACCAGCAGCAGTGACGGGCGATCGGATGTGGGGGAGGGGATTCTCGTCCGCTCCGTTTCCGCAGCGGGCGGCGGAGAAGGCTGCGGGGTAGGTGCAGGTGACTGAGCCGGCTCGGGAGCGGTGGCAGCGACGTCGTAGATCGGAGAATCATCCTCCAGCGCAGCCTCGACCCAATCCGTGAATTCTCCCGACTGGTCCTTGAGACGCTTAGTGGCCTCATCGCAGGCGGCGGCGCGTGCGCTGTAGATGACCTGTTTGATACGGCCGATGTTGCCGCTCGTTGGCGCGATCGCGAAGCGCTCCAAATAGTCTTCGATCTGCGCCTTACGGATGATCGTCTCGCCCGCATTCGCGCGCTGGCAGAGCGTGTGTAGCAGCTTCACCTCGTCGGGAGTCCAGCCGTCGGTCAGCAATCGCTGTTCCTGCGGCTCGTCCAGCACGATGGCGGCGCCCTGGGAATAATGAAGCCGCCAGAGGGCCGCATAGAGCCTGTTGGCCAGAGCGTGATGCTCAGCCGGCACGGCGCTAGGGCGTTGGTCCGTCAGGACGCGCTCGAGCTGGCGGCGCATGGCATGGCTGAAGATCTGTTTGAGCGTGGCCTGGCCGATGGCGACCGGCTTTTCGTTGAAGCCCATGCGCAAATCCTCAAGGGTGACTTCCAGGCGCGCAGCGATAGCGCGGGCCTGATGAAGATTTCCTGTCCGAAGGCTCAGGCATAGCGGGATGGCGGTGCGGCCGATGGTGATCTTGCGGCGCCAGCTGTAGGCGCCGCCGCGCAGGCGAAGATTCGGGTGTGGCATTGGAAATCGCGTCCGTTGGACAGCGATGGGTACAATCGTGGGGACGATCCTTCCCATCCGTCGGGTTTGCGACGTGATTTCAATTACTTAAGTGAGTATGGTCGGGGAGAGAGGATTCGAACCTCCGGCCCCTGCCTCCCGAAGACAGTGCTCCCCACCATTTTTGGCGGTTTTCCGTGAAAGGAGAGTACACTTGAATCCCGAAAACATTGCGTTTATTCCAGTCTCGTTCACGGTCGAGGTTCAAACTGAACTTCCGATCCCTGTCCGCAATATCGAACACTCGCGCGGAATGCATGAGCGGGTGCTTGGCGCGGCGGAGCCGCTCCACCCCGGATGGAAGGAAGGACAATCATACCAGCCGACTGGCCCGGCCGCGACGCGATGAAGGGCCATCGCGCCGCCCGCGTTACTGAGGCGGCCAGCATCCTGCTGACGCCGAGCACACTTTCCGCTGCGATCACCAAGCCGCCACGCTGCTGTCGCGGCCGGATCCTGTTCGGAAGCGTGATCGACCGGCAGGATATTGAGGCTGATCTGTTCGAGCGCTACTGCGAGGAGGATCTCCACCTGGTGCTGCCGGTGATCGCCCCGGAGCGGCCTTGGGTTTTCGACCGGTACGAAGTTGGCCATCGCCGGCATGGCGTTCTCGTCTGGTATCAGGCTACCGCCTCTGGATGGCATCGGCGGACGAGCATGCGTGGCTGGTGCCGGGTACCTCTGGTGGTCCAAGCTTCCGGGGCACATCTGGTGAACTGATTGCAATGGAAGCGCCCATACGGACGAGCATGAGCGCGAGGCGGGCCTGCGGACGGCTGCCCGTGCCATGTCGGAGCTTGTTCATGGCAGGTAGTGAGGAATTGGATCTGCCGACGGGGATGGGTGGTTTTCTCCCGGGCCGTTTTCGGGAAGGACTCAGGCGATAGCTGCCGTTGATCTGGTCGAGGACGCTGCGGCAGTACACGATCGAATACCGGCCGTTCGGAACCGGGAACACGAAGCCTCAATGCAGACAGTCTGCTTCAGCGCGTTCCGGTAATTCCGTAGCGACAGCCGTCTGGAAGCGTCGTCACATGGCGGCGAGCGCGACCATTGTCACATAATCGAGCTTGCCGGTCCCCAGCACCGGCAGCGCTTCGACGACGCGGATGTCGCGCGGGATGGCAAGTTCAGAAATGCCGTTGACACGGCCCCACGCCTGGAGGTCTCGGGCAAAAGCCTCCGGATACGTCGTGAACAGCACCAGTTGCTCGCCCTTCCGGACATCAGGACGCGTCACCACCGCATGCTCCGCGCTAGGCCAAAGCTTTGCCGCGTAACTCTCCACGGCCAGTAATGAGATCATCTCACCACCGATCTTGGCAAAGCGCTTGGCCCGTCCACTGATGGTGACGAAGCCAAGACCGTCGATCGTGACGATATCGCCCGTATCGTGCCAGCCGCCTTCCGGCGGTTGCAGCAGCCCGGGCGCATCGGCCTTCAGATAGCCCAGCATGATGTTCGGTCCCCGAATCGAGAGGCGGCCGCCTTCCTCGATTCCCGGCACTGGCTCCACCTTAGTCTCGACGCCCGGCAGCAGCCGCCCGACGCTGCCCGCCCGGAAATGCATCGGCGTGTTGACCGCGATGACGGGCGCCGCCTCGGTTGCGCCATAGCCTTCGAGGATGCGTAGGCCGAACTTCTCTGAATATGTGCGGTGGGTCTCGTCGCGCACGCGCTCGGCACCGGCGA
>CAXTUG010000012.1:16041-25359 GCA_964247375.1 uncultured Sphingomonadaceae bacterium | reverse complement strand
CATCGCGCGCGCGAGGAACCGGTCGAAGCCGCGGTGCGGATCGCCCGGCGCGTGGTCGCCCTGCTGCAGGAGCGAACGGAGGACGGCTACGTGCTGCGCGTCGACCTGCGGCTGCGCCCGGCGTCGGAGGCTACCCCGCTCGCCGTCCCGGTCGACCTCGCCATCGCGCACTATGAGTCACGCGCGCTGCCGTGGGAGCGCGCGGCCTTCATTCGGGCGCGGGCCGCCGCGGGCGACCTGGCGCTGGGCCAGTCCTTCCTCGATCATATCCGGCCGTTCGTGTGGCGCAGAACGCTGGACTATGGCGCGACCGAGGACATGCGCGCCTTGTCGCGCCGGATCCGGGATCATCACCTGCAAGGGCAGCAGCTCGGGCCGGGCTATGACGTGAAGCGCGGCCGCGGCGGCATCCGCGAGATCGAATTCTATACCCAGATCCACCAGCTGATCCATGGCGGACGGTTGCCGGCGCTCCGCGCGCCCGCGACCCTCGATGCGCTGGACGCGCTCGTGGCCGCCGGCCTCGTGCCCGCCGCGGATGCGCAGAGCCTGGGAGGGGCCTATCGCAGCCTGCGCACGGTCGAGCATCGCCTGCAGATGGTGGACGATCAGCAGACCCACCGTCTGCCCGTGCAGCAGGACGCACTCGACCATGTCGCGCAATTGGCGGACTTCGCCGACGGCGCTGCATTGATCGACGCGCTCGCGCCAAAGGCGGCGGCGGCAGGGCGGCTCTACGACGCGCTCGACGCCGGCGGCAGCGACGTACCGGACCTCGACGCGCTGCTGGCGGCGGCAGACTTCGCGCAGCCGGAGCGGGTCCGTTCCAGCATCGTCAGCTGGCGCGATGGACGTGTGCGGACTACCCGCAGCGAGACCGCCCGCGCCGCGCTGGAGGCGGTATTGCCCACCCTGGTGCGCGCTTTCGGCCGCGCCCCGTCGCCCGACGCGGCGCTCGCGCGGTTCGATGCGCTGGTCGAGAAGCTGCCCAGCGCGGTCAACCTCTTCCGCCTGCTGGAGGCGCGTCCGGCCTTGATCGACCAACTGGCCGCGATTCTGAGCCACGCGCCCGCGCTCGCGGCCGATCTGTCCCGCCGGGCCGGTCTGCTCGACGGGCTTATCGACGCCAGCGCGTATGATCCCGCCCTGCCCGTGGCGGACCTCGTCGCGGCCTGGCGGGGCGGAGAGCGCGGCGAGGATTATCAGCAACTGCTGGATCGCATCCGTGTCGCTGTCGGCGAGCAGCGCTTCGAACTGGGCGTGCAGCTCGTCACGGGATCATCCGATCCGATCGCGGTCGGCCAGGGTTACGGCCGCGTGGCGGAAGCGGCGCTCGACCTGCTCGGCGGCGCGGCGGTCGGCGAGTTCGCGCGGGCGCATGGCCGCGTGCCGGGCGGCGAGCTGGTGATCCTCGCGCTGGGCCGCTTCGGCGGAGGCGTGATGACCCACGCCTCCGACCTCGACCTCATCTACCTGTTCACCGGCGATTTCCTGGCAGAGTCGGACGGGCCGCGTCCGCTGGGCGCCACCACCTATTTCCAGCGCCTAGCGCAGCGCGTCAGCGCGGCGATGTCGGTGCCGACCGCGGCCGGGCCGCTCTACGAGATCGACACGAGGCTGCGCCCCTCGGGCAACCAGGGGCTGCTCGCCGCGTCGGTCGACAGTTTCGCCCGCTACCAGCAGGAGGGCGCCTGGACCTGGGAGCATATGGCGCTCACCCGCGCGCGGCCGGTATTCGGCTCGGCTGCAGCCCGCGCGGAGGTGCAGGCGGTGATCGACGGCACGCTGCGCCTCCCGCGCGATGCGGCGGAGCTCTGCGCCGATGCGGTCAAGATGCGCAGCGACATCGCCGCCCATAAGCCGCCGAACGGTCCCCTCGACGTGAAGCTGGTGCCAGGCGGGCTCGTCGACGCCGAATTCGCGATCCATCTGCTGCAGCTGCGCGATCGCCTCGGCTTCGATCCGCGTCTGGAGCAGGCCGGAGCCGCCCTGGAGGTGGCGAGCGCCGTTCGGGCAGGGTTCGGCGACGCCGTTGCGCTGCTCACCCGCATGCTGATCATGTTCAGGCTGGTCGCGCCCGATCTGTCCGAACCGCCCGCCGCGACCCGGCAGATCGTGGCGGAGCGCTGCGGTTTTCCGGACTGGCAGGATCTGATGGCGGCCTATGCCGATGCGCGCGCGCTGATCGCAGCAGAGTGGCAACGGGTGGCAGGTCTCGTCTAAAGCTCCTCACGCACCCACCAATCGGAGATGATGATGCTACAGGACGG
This sequence comes from uncultured Sphingomonadaceae bacterium, assembly GCA_964247375.1. Lineage (GTDB taxonomy): Bacteria > Pseudomonadota > Alphaproteobacteria > Sphingomonadales > Sphingomonadaceae > Sphingomonas_I. The sequence goes on along the minus strand of CAXTUG010000012.1, from coordinate 23,089 downwards.
TGACATGGCGCCCGACGTCGCGCTGGACATGGGCGAGGGCGGCGGCGTCCGGCTGCAGCAATTGCTGCAACGGAACCTCGTCCTCTACTTCTACCCCAAGGACGACACGAGCGGCTGCACGCGCGAGGCCACCGACTTCTCGGCCGCGCTCGCGGCATTTGAGATGGCGGGCTGCGGCGTCGTCGGCGTCTCGAAGAACAGCGCGAAGGATCATGCCAAGTTCACGGCCAAGCACCAGCTCACCGTTCCGCTCGCCACCGACGCGGACGGCAGCGTGTGCGAGGCGTTCGGCACATGGATCGAGAAGAGCATGTACGGCCGCAAATATATGGGGATCGATCGCGCGACCTTCCTGATCGCGCGCGGCGGACGCATCGCGCGGGTCTGGCGCAAGGTGAGCGTGCCGGGCCATGTCGAAGAGGTGCTGGAGGCGGCGCGCGCACTGGCGCTGACCGAGCAGAATCCGGCGGTGCCGTCCTGAGCCTGGGTTCGGCCTGCGCCGGCGTCCTGAACACGGCCGATCCCGCGGCCAAGGTCAGGGCCGCGCGCGGCGCCGCGCGCGATTGGCGTTCGGGTCGACTCGAGCACCGGTTCGACGTCGCGATGCCGGCGCGGCCGGCGCGGCCCGCCATGCCGGTGCTGCTGCCGCCCAATCGCATGCCGAAGCGCGGCAGGGGCGGCACGCAAGCGGGCCGGATCGCCCTGCTCCACGCGCTCGCCCACATCGAATTCGTGGCGATCGACCTCGCCTTCGATCTGGTCGGACGCTTCGGAGCGCACTTTCCTCGCGGCTTTGTCGACGATTGGATGCGGGTCGGGGCAGAGGAGGCGATGCATTTCGCGCTGCTGGACCGGCGTCTGCGGCAGTGCGGCAGCCACTATGGCGCCCTGCCGGCACATGACGGATTGTGGGAGGCGGCCGAAGAGACGGCACGGGATGCGCTCGCGCGGCTGGCGATCGTACCGATGGTGCTGGAGGCACGCGGCCTGGACATCACGCCGCAGACCATCGCGCGCTTCGAGGCGGCCGGCGACATGCCCAGCGCCCGCATCCTGGCACGCATCCTCCAGGACGAGATCCGGCACGTCGCGGCGGGCGTACGCTGGTTCCGGTCTGCCTGTGCGAATCGGGGCGACGTGCCCGAAGATCGCTGGCGCGCGCTCGTTCAGACCTACTTTCGCGGCGTGCTGAAGCCGCCCTTCAACGACTCGGCGCGCATCGCAGCCGGTCTGACGAAGGAATTTTACGCGCCGGTTGCATCCATGCACGCGCATACTCCAGAAAAGTTCCCGTCGTCGCGGGAGGGCAAGAACCCAAAGGCGGCTGGTTCCAAGTAACCGTGCGGGCGGGGCTCCGTGCGAGCAGAATACCGCCGGAGAAATAATGCAGATTTCCAACGCCGCTGCTCGTGCTCTGCGTGGTTTCGCCATCGCTGCCATTGTGGCCCTCACGATAGCCCAGCCGATCGCCGCCGCCGGTTTCCCGATGCCGCAGCGTGGCGACAAGATGCAGCCGGACGCGGTCGCGACACCGGCTGCGGCCAATGCAGCCGATGGCGGGTTCCATGCGCTGTTCCAGTCATGGAAGAAGGCGGACGCGGTGGCTTCGCCGGGCGCGATCGCCGTTCCGTCGGCAAAGCCGGTCGGCCTCGCCACCTATACGTCGGGTTTCGGCGTCCGGTCGGACCCGTTCCGCGGCTCGGCGGCAATGCATGCCGGCATCGACCTCGCGGCGCCCAGCGGCACGCCGATCTACGCTACCGCCGACGGCGTGGTGGATCGGGCCGAATGGTCGGGCGGCTACGGCAACCTGGTCGAGATCGACCATGGCAAAGGCCTGCAGACCCGCTTCGGCCATCTCTCGCGCATGATGGTGCGCCCCGGCGAGCATGTCACGCGCGGTCAGCTGATCGCGCTGATGGGCTCCACCGGCCGTTCGACCGGCAGCCATCTGCACTACGAAGTCCGGATCGACGGCCGTGCCGTCAATCCGGTGCCATTCCTCCAATCCGCCGATTATGTGACGGCCATGGAGGCGCGGACGGCCGCCGGCATAGCGCTGGGCGGTCCCGACGACGCCAACGACGATCAGGATTGATCTTCCCGCGGCATTGTCGTGGCCGCCTGCGCAGCCTATCTGTCGGCCATGAGCGCGCTTGAACTTACCGCATCGGCAGCCGCCCGCGTGGCGGCGATCGCGAACAAGCAGGGTCGGGACGCCATTCTGCGCCTGTCGGTGGACGGCGGCGGCTGTGCCGGGTTCCAGTATCGGTTCGGCCTGGCCGACGGCGTGGACGGCGAGGATGCGGTGACGGAGCGCGACGGCGTACGGCTCGTCGTCGATCAGGTCAGCCTGGACCTCGTGCGCGGCAGTGCGGTCGACTATGTCGAGAATATGGGCGGCGCGTCCTTCCGCGTCACCAACCCGAACGCCGCGTCAGGGTGCGGCTGCGGTACCAGCTTCTCGATCTGAGCGATCGGTTTGGCATTGCGCCGGACTGCGCTAAGCAGCCGGCATGCGCATCGCGACCTATAATGTGAACGGTATCGGCGCCCGCCTGCCGCGGCTGCTCGAGTGGCTGGAGGAGACGCAGACCGACATCGTCTGCCTGCAGGAGCTGAAGGCGCCCGACGAGCGCTTCCCCGAGGCGGAGATCCGCGCGATCGGCTATAATGCCGTGTGGCACGGCCAGAAGAGCTGGAACGGCGTCGCCATCCTGGCGCGTAGGCTGGACATAGAGCTGCGCCGCAAGGGGCTGCCCAACGATCCCGACGAGGGGCATAGCCGCTACATCGAAGCCGACGTCGGCGGCCTGGTCGTGGGCGGCCTGTACCTGCCCAACGGCAATCCCGTGCCCGGGCCCAAGTTCGACTATAAGATCGCCTGGTTCGAGGCGCTGCTGGCCCATGCGGCGGACCTGTTCGCAGAGGAGCGGTCGACCGTGCTGGCGGGCGACTGGAACGTCATACCTACCGACAGCACGGACGACGTCTTCTCGGCCAGGCGCATGGCGGAGGACGCGCTGATGCAGCCGGAGAGCCGCGCCTGCTTCGCCCGGCTGAACCATGCCGGATGGACGGACGCGATCCGCTCCATCCACCCCCGTGGACAGGTCTACACCTTCTGGGATTACACGATGAACGCCTGGGCGCGCGACGCCGGCTTCCGCATCGATCATCTCATGCTCAGTCCGGCCGCCGCCGACCGGCTGATCGATGCCGGGGTGGACAAGGATTATCGCGGCCGGGAAAAAGCGTCCGATCACGCGCCGACTTGGATCAGATTGCGCGCAACCTGATCGTCCGCGCGACATTTCGGACAGGGTAAGCCACCGGTCGGCGCGTCGCCGATCTCGGCTTGGAAGGGAGAGAGCGCGCGCGGCGGTCAACATGCTGATCGACCTGCAAAACCTTATTCTGGAGATGGTTGCCAGAGGCACTGATCTCGGCACGATTGCCGATCGGATCTGCCGGGAAGTCGAACGTCTCGCACCCGACGTCGCATGCTCGATCCTATCGGTCGATTCCAGAGACCGACTGCACACGCTGGTTGCGGCGGACATCCTCAAGCCGTTCAGCCGCGCGCTGGAGGGGAGGCCGATCGGCCCACAGGCAGGACCATGCGGGATCGCCGCTCGTCGCGGGCGCGACGTGGTCGTCACCGATATCGCCCGCGATCCCCTCTGGGACGATGTGCGCGAGCTTCCCTTCCCGGCAGAATTGTCAGCCTGCTGGTCCAGTCCGATCATCTCGGGGGATCGCGTGGTCGGCACCTTCGCCTTCTACTATCGCGAGCATCGCGGACCGACCGATTTCGAGCGCGAGATCGTCGCCCGGTTCGCGCATCTGTGTCAGATCGCGCTCGAGCGCGATCACCGCCTGCAGCTCAACGAGCGGCTGCTATATACCGACGCGCTGACCAGTCTGAAGAACCGCGCCAGCTTCGAGAAGGCCATCGCCGTGCCATCCCCCGGCAGTTCGGCGCTGCTGCTTATCGACATCGACAATCTCAAGCTCGTCAACGACACGTTCGGTCATCACACCGGAGACTGTCTCATCCAGGAGGTCGCGCGGCGGATCCACGACATCGTCGCGCCGCACGCCGCCTTTCGCATCGGCGGCGATGAACTGGCGGTCCTGACGGACACGAGCGAGGTGGTCCCGCTCGCGGAGCGAGTCCTCGATCAGCTGCGGGTTACGGTCGAGTGCGACGGGCACATCCTGCTGCCAAGCGCCACGATCGGCGCGGCGATCCGGTCGATCGACGACCGTTCCGGCACGGTCATGCGGCAGAATGCCGACCTTGCGCTCTACCACGGCAAGGAAGATCGCGGCCGCGGCTCGCTGGTGCTCTACGCACCGGAGCTGCGGACGCGGATGAACTACCGGCTGCGCGCGATCGATCGCCTGCGCCACGCCATCGTCGAGCATCGGATCGAGGCGCGCTACCAGCCGATCGTGCAGCTGGACACCAATGCCGTGCGGAGTTTCGAGGCATTGGTACGGATCCGCGACGCGGAGGGGCGCCTCATTCCTGCGTGCGACTTCCAGGAGGCGTTCGTCGACGCCCGCAATGCCGTGGAGATCACCCGCTTCATGCTGCGAACCGTCGCCGCCGACCTGCGGCGATGGGAGGATGACGGCGTGTCGACGGGGCGGGTCGCGATCAATCTCGCGCCGACCGACTTCGCGCATGGCCGCCTGGTCGAGGAGGTTCAGGAGATTTTCGACGCCGCGCACGTGCCGCTCGACCGTCTCGCGCTGGAGATAACGGAATCCGTATATCTCGGCCGGCGCGAGATACTGGTGCAGGATCAGCTGACGGCGCTGCGTCGATTGGGCGTGCGCCTGGCGCTGGACGATTTCGGCACCGGCTTCGCCTCGCTCACGCATCTGCTGTTCACGCCGGTCGACACGCTCAAGATCGACAAGAGCTTCGTCGATACGTTGGGTGATGTGGAGGATGGCGACGGCGGCGGCGCGGCGGTCATCAACGGACTGATGCGGATCGCGGAGAAGCTGGGGATCGCGGTCGTCGCGGAAGGGGTCGAGACGATCGGGCAGCGCGAGCAGCTCAGAGCCCTGGGATGCGTGCTGGGACAGGGTTTCCTGTTCGCCGCGGCGCTGCCGCCCGACGCGGCCGACGCGCTGCTGCGCGCCTCGGCGCCGCCGCTGTCCGATCCGCCGCCGCCGCTCGACCGCGTCCGGTCGATCCACGGGAGCGCGACGAGACGTGCCGCCTGACCGCTCTCACGGCTGTCGGCGTCAGAGCGCCTTTTCGTAGATGCGGTAGGTCTTGTTGATCCTGGACTCGATCGTCTCCGCGATCGCGTTCATCCCCTGATTGTCCTCCAGGATCCAGCCGATCTCGCCGCGCACGCCGCCGTAACGGGCAACCGCCTCGCGTCGGATATACTCGATCATCTGAAAGGCGAGCTGACTGGCCATCCGGCTCGACTGCAGCCGCTTGACCACGCCCATCAGCGGGACGCGGATGGTGCGCACCTTCGGCCGACCGGACAGGCCGCCGTTCAGGCGCCACAGCAGCTTGATGAAGCCGAATGGGAACAGCGCGCCGTTCAGGTCGGCCTGCATCTCGTTGAGGTCGGGCCAGGACATCATGAACGCGACCGGCTCACCGTCATATTCGGCGATCATCACGAGGTCGTTGAAGATAATCGGCTTCATCTTCTTGCCGGCGAACGCGATCTCGCTCTCGGTAAAGGGCACGAAGCCCCAATTGTCCGACCAGGCATCGTTCAGGATGCGCAGGATGACCGCTGCTTCCTCGTCGAACTTCTTCTTGTCGACCTTGCGCACGCGGATGCGCGGATTCTTCTCGCTGGCCGCGACGATCCGCTCGATCAGCGGCGGAAAGGGTTTGGTGATGTCGAGATCCCAGGTGTGGAGATCCTTCGCCTTCCGATAGCCCCAGCTCTCGACCCACGCCTCGTAGCGGGGATCGTCATAGCCCATCATCACCGTCGGCGCATGGTCATGCCCCTTGATCAGCAGGCCGGGCTCTTCCCAGATCGACATGGAGACGGGGCCAAGCGCGCGCCTGACGCCCTGTGCGCGCAGCCAGTCCTCGGCGGCGGCGATCAGCAGGTCGGCGACGCCCTTGTCCTCGGCATCGAGATAGCCCCAATTGCCGCTGTCGGCGCCCCCGCCTTTGTCGGCCGGCATCGGCGTCCACATATGGTCGATCGACGCGGAGATGCGCCCGACCACCCGGCCGTTGCGCTCGGCCAGGAACAGCTGGGCGACCGCATGCTCGAAGAACGGGTTCTTGCCCGGCGTGATCAGGCCGTAGGATTCATCCTTGAGCGGCGGCACCCAGCTGGGATTGTCCCTGTAGAGCCGGAACGGGAGATCGACGAACGCCTTTCGGTCCGCCTTGGTGAGAACCGGGCGGATCGTAATCCCGTTCGGCATAGATGAACTAACTCCGGATGCGCGTGGAAGGATGGCCGGTGGCGACGCCGCCGGAGAGGTCGGAAACCCACGGGTAGCGCTCCGCCACCTCCGGCGTATAGCCCAGGTTGAACACGGTGGCGCTCTTCCGGCGCTGGCTCACCTTCTCGTAGCTGGTGCCGAACAGCCGATCCCAGAAGAAGTTGGTGATGCCGAAATTGCCGGTCTCATCGTGGAAATGGTGCGCCATGTGGCGCTGCTTCATCTTCACCAGCAGCGGGTGCCTGGGCGTGTAGGCCAGGTGCTGGATGCAGTGGCAGAACTCATAGAAGGCGGTGGTCAGCAGGCCCGCTGCCAGCCCCGCCGCCGCGCCGCCGATGCCGCCGAAGGCGTAGCCGATCGGCGCAGTCGCCAGCGCGATCGTCGGCAGCGTGGTGTGGAGCGCGCCGAACAGGATCTCCAGCCGGTTGGGATCCTGGTGGTGGTCATAGTGGATCCGCTTCCACGTCGCCGCCAGGAACGGCACCTTGAACATCCAGCGGCTGTGCAGCACCCAGCGGTGCAGGCAATACCAGACCAGCGGATAGAGCATGACCGCCACCGCGACCGACGCCGCGGTCGCGAGCGCCCCGGC
>CAXTUG010000012.1:12674-16001 GCA_964247375.1 uncultured Sphingomonadaceae bacterium | reverse complement strand
CCTACACGCCGATCGACGCCGCCGCCAGCGTCAGATAGGCGATCACCGCCGGATACTGGAAGTAGGCGACCACCAGCTGCTTCAGGTTCATGCGGTCGAGGTGATGCTCGCGCCGCCAGAAACCCGGCTTGACCGAAATACTCGTCACGCTCGTTCAACCCTTCAGGATGGATGAGTGCCAAATGTAATCGCCGGCTCTTGGCTCCGCAATGCGGCACTTTCGGGGCGGACGCGGCAGCATCAATGCGCCTGCGACGTGTCGACCTTCTGCTGCGGCTTGGGAACCAGCCAGATCAGCACGGCGGCGCCGAGCAGCGCCACCGTCGCGATCTCGAACATATGGTCGAGCGACACCACCAGGCTCTCCGACGTCAAGGCGTTCTCGACCATCTGCCGGATCTGGGCCGGGCTGAAGCCGCTGCTCTCCAGTTGCGCAATCAGGCCCGGCGGGGGATTGATCTGTCCGACGATCTCGGCATGGGCCCGGATGGCGCCGTTGGCCCACAAGGTGGTCGCAACCGAGGTGCCGACCGCGCCCGAGAGCGTGCGCATGAAACTGGAGAGGCCGGCGGCCGATGCAGTCTCCTTCGGCTCGACGGAGCCGAGCGACAGGATGGTGAGCGGCACGAAGAAGAAGGGCATGCCGAGGCCCATCGCGAAGTGAGGCAGCGCCAGCGTCCAGTAATCGGTGCTCGACGTCCAGTCCGACCGGACGAAGATCCACACCGCCATCCAGGTCATGCCGAACGACACGAGCGCACGGGGATCGATCCGTCCGGTCAGCCGTCCGACCACCTGGGAAAAGATCACCGCGAGCACGCCCTGCCAGGCGGTGACGTAGCCCGACCATTCCGCGGTGTAGCCCATCGCCCCCTGCAGCCACTGCGGCGTCACCACCACGGCGGAGAAGAAGGTGGCGTAGGTCAGCGCCAGCGCGACCACGCTGGCGGAGAAACCGCGGTGGCGGAACACGCGCAGGTCGACCGCAGGCTGATCCTCCGTCAACTCCCAGATCACGAACGCGATGAACCCGACGATCGCCACCAGTCCCAGCGCGACGATGAAGCTGCTGTGGAACCAGTCGCGGTCGCGGCCGAGATCGAGCATGATCTGCAGCGCGCCTACCCAGAGTACGAGCAGCGCCATGCCCCAGCGATCGATCCGGGCGGTCACCCGTTCGGTCTCGCAGCTGCTGACCAGCAGGTAGGATCCCACTACGCAGGTGGCGGCAATCGGGATGTTGATGAAGAAGATCCAGTGCCAAGACCAATTGTCGCTGATGACGCCGCCCAGCACCGGGCCGGCGATCGGAGCGACGACGGTGGTCATCGCCCACAGGCCCATGGCCTGGCCGCGCTTGGACGGCGGGAAGACGCGCAGCAGCAGCGTCTGGGTCAGCGGCATGATCGGGCCGCCGCAAATCCCCTGGCCGATGCGCGCGCCCACCAGGGCTGCCAGCGTCGGCGCCATGCCGCACAGGATCGAGAAGACCGCGAAGCCGGTCATTGCCACGAGGTAGGTGCGCACCGTGCCGAACCGGGCGGCGAGGAAGCCGGTCAGCGGGACACAGATCGCCTCCGCCACCGAGTAGGAGGTGATCACCCACGTTCCCTGGTCGGGCGAAATGGCGAGGCTGCCGGCGATGTGCGGCACCGACACGTTGGCGATCGACGTGTCGAGCACCACCATGAAGTTGCTGAGCGCCAGCACCGCGCCTGCGGCCCACATCCGGCCGCCGGTGAGCGCGCACCCCTCGTTCACGGCATCAGCCCCCGACGTCGATGGTGGCATCCATCGACAGGCCGACGCGGAGCGGGTGCTGCTGCAGCTCGGCCGGATCCAGCATGATGCGAACCGGCAGGCGCTGCACGACCTTGATCCAGTTGCCGGTCGCATTCTGCGCCGGGATGATCGCGAAGGCGGACCCGGTACCGCCCGCCAGCCCTATGACCGTTCCGTGGTAGATCACGCCGCCGCCGTACAGGTCCGACGTCAGGCGCGCATGCTGGCCGACCCGCACCTTGGTGAGCTGGCCTTCCTTGTAGTTCGCGTCGACGTACATGTGATTGACCGGCACGACCGTCATGATCGGGGTGCCGGCCGCGATCCGCTGGCCGACCTGGACGTTGCGTTGCGCGATCACGCCGTCGAACGGCGCCCGGATGACGGTACGTTTCAGGTCGAGCCGCGCTGCATCCAGTTTCGACCGGGCCGACGCGACGTCGGGATTGTCCTGCATCGATCCGTGCACCAGTGCCTGGTTGGCGTTGTAGCTCTCGTTCGCGGCCACGCGGTTCGCTCGCGCCTGGGCGATCGCGGCCCGCGCGACTGCCAGCTGCGCCTGGGCGCCGGCAAAGGCGTTCTGCGCGACCGTCAGCTCGTCGCCCGAGACCGCGCCCGACTTGGCGAGGCTCTGCCGCCGCGACAGATCGACCCGCGCCTTGTCATAGGCCGACTTGGCGGCCACCATCTCGGCATCGGCCCGCGTGATGTCGCTCTCGCGCGCGCCGACCTGCGCCTCCAGCGCGCCGCCGGTGGCCTGGCTCTGCTGGAACTCGCGCTGCGCCTGGGCATAATCCGCGGCGGCGCGATCAACGGCGATGCGCGCATCGGCCGGGTCGATCGTCACCAAGATATCGCCCTGGTGCACCACCTGCGTGTTGGCGACGCGCACGGACTCGACCGCGCCGGCAACCAGCGGGGTGACCTGCGCCGTGTCGGCCCCGACATAGGCATTGTCGGTCGAGACGTGCCGCACGCCAATCAGAAAATGATAGAGCGTCACCAGCAGCGCGATCCCCACCACCACGGCGGCAAGGATGGTCAGCCAGCGCTTCCGCCGCTCGGCCATCGTGCGCTGCGGCACTTCCTCGATCGTGGGGCTGGCGGCTTCCAGCTCGGGGTTGGGTTGGTCGGCCATCGATTGCTCCTGAGATCAAGCGCCGCTGCGGCCGCCGGACGTGGATGTGTCGGCGAGCGAGAAGCCGCCGCCCAGCGCGCGCACCAGCGCGACGTCCAGGGTGAAGGCACGGGCGGACAGGTCGGCATCGCGGCGGCGCGCCCCGATCAGCAACTGCTCGGCGGTGAGCACGTCGAGATAGGTCGACAGGCCGGCACGGTAGCGTAGCCGCGCCACCTCGAACGCCTTCTGGCTGTCGGCGAGCGACGCCCGCGCATCCTGAGCCTGTGGCGCCAGCGCCGTGCGGCTCGTCACCGCGTCGGCGACGTCCTGCAGCGCGCTGATCAGCGTACGGTCATAGTCGGCGACCGCCTCGTCATAGTCGGCGCGGGGGGCACGGGAGTGGGCCCCCCCCCCCCCCCCGGGGG
>CAXTUG010000012.1:0-12664 GCA_964247375.1 uncultured Sphingomonadaceae bacterium | reverse complement strand
GTCATTGGGGCGCCCCGCCTCGTAATCGGCGGCGGGGGCTAAACTATCGCCCCCGGGGCGCCGACCGCTGTCGAAGATCGGCAGGCTGAACGCCGGGCCGTAATTGCCGTAGGTCGATCCCGACTTCAGCACGTTGCCGAAGCCGAGCGCCTGAAGGCCGACCAGGCCGTTGAGACTGATGTCGGGATAGAAGGCGGCGCGCGCCGCCTTGATCCGCTCGGCCGCCGCCTCGACCCGGACGCGGGCGGCGACGATGTCGGGCCGACGTCCGACCAGGTCGATGCCGGCCGCAGCGGGCAGGGTCCGCGCGCCGAGGCTCGAGAGGATCGGCCGGGTGATCGCCAAGCCGCGGTCCGGCCCGGCACCGACCAGCGCCGCCAGCCGGTTGCGGGTGAGGGAAATCCGCTCGTCGACCTGGGCCAGATCGACGCGCGCCGCCGGTACGGCCGCCTCGGCCTGACGACGCTGACCCTCGGTATCGATGCCGTTGCGTACGCGATCGGCCACCAGCCCGGCCGTATCCTGCTGGATGCGCAACGCCTCGACCGCTACGTCGCGTTCTGCATAGAGCTGCGCCAGGTCGGCATAGGCGCCGGCGATGCTGGCGGCGAGCGCCAGCCGCGCCTGCTGCGCCTCCACCCGGGCGGCGTCCTGATCCGCGAGCGCGGCGCGCAACTGCGCGTGATTGCGGCCGAACAGGTCGAGATCGAGCGCGAAGCGCAGGTCGAGATTGCCCGTGTCGTTCCATCCCTGCGGCAGGAACTCCCGCGGGAAACCGTTATTGTAGCTCTGCTTGACCTGCCCCGCGCTGCCTTCCGCGCCCAGGGACGGCCCCACCGCTCCGCCGGCGCTGCGCACCAGACCTTGCGCACGAGCCAGACGCGCGGCTGCGGTGGTGATGTCGGGCGATCCGGCCAGCCCTTCCGCGATCAGCTGGTCGAGCTGGGGATCGCCATAGCCCTTCCACCAGCCGTCGCCCGGCCACTGGCCACCCTGATCGGGCAGGCTGCGTGTCGCTGTCAGGCTGGCGGCGCTGCGCGGGACCGGCTTGTCGCCGAGGTTCGGCACGCATGCCGACAGCGGCGCGAGCGCGCCCAGAAAGAGCAGCCTTGCAAGCCTGGAAGCCATAGCAGTCTCTGGTTGAATTGCTGTACCGTTGCGTACGCGAAGCGGCAGATGCGCCTAACCCCTCCTCTTGTCAATAGAAAAACGTACGGTATAGTATCGTGATGGACATGAACCATTCTCCCGGCCGGCGCGCCGCGCGCAAGGCCGATCGCCGTCGCGCGATCGTGGAAGTAGCGGAACGCGCGTTCCGCACACGCGGTTTCGCGGATACGTCCATGTCCACGATCGCGGCCGAACTCGGCGGTTCCAAGACGACGCTCTGGACCTATTTTCCATCCAAGGAGACGCTGTTCGAGGCGGTGATCGACGCCAAGATCGAGACCTTTCAAACGAAGCTGGACCAGGCGCTGATCCCCGCCGGCGGTCCTGCGGCGGCGCTGGCACGGTTCGGCCATGTCTACCTCGACCGGCTCAGCGATCCTCATTCCCTGACGCTGCACCGGCTGGTCGTGGCCGAGGCGGAGCGCTTCCCGCAGATCAGCGAGGCGTTCGCCATCCGCGGACCCGATCGGGTGCGGACGCGCCTGTGCCGCTACATGGACGAGGAGATGGCGGCGGGACGGCTCCGGCGTGGGGATCCCCTGGTGGCGGCGCGGCAGTTCATCTCCCTGTGCCAGTCCGGCTGCTACCTCGACCGGCTCTGGCGCCCGTCGCGGCCGCTGGAGAACGACGTCGACCGGGACATCGGCGCCGCCATCGACACCTTCATGCGGGCCTGGGGCGCGGAGCCCGCATGAGCGGACCGGGATGGACCGCGATCCTGCTGGCCGGGCAGCGGCCGGGCATCGATCCGCTGGCTGCGCATTTCGGTACGCAGTGGAAGGCGCTGGTCCAGGTCGACGGCGAGTCGATGCTGTCGCGCGTCGCCCGCACCCTGCTCGACAGTCCATCGATCGACCGCGTCGTCGTCGTGGCGCAGCGGCCGGAAGCGCTGCTGGTCGGGGACGCGGCGTGGCTGACGGACGAGTCGCGGGTGAGCACCGCCGTCTCCACCAGCGGCATCGCCGTGAGCGTCGCCGCGCTGGCGGGAACCCGTCAGGCGCCCTGGCCGGTGCTGGTGACGACGGCCGACCATCCCCTGCTGACACCGGCAATGATCGAGGCTGCCGTCGCCGGTCTCGACGGCGCGGACGTCGGGGTGGGGGTCGTCTCCAGCCATATCCTGCTGGCCGCCTATCCCGGCAATCGCCGCACCTGGCTGAAGTTCGCCGGCGGGCACTGGACGGGCGCCAACCTGTTCGCGCTCGGGTCGGAGCGGGCGAGAGCGCCGCTGCTCGCCTGGAGCGAGGTCGAGCGCGATCGCAAGAAGGCGCTGAGGCTGATCTGGCACTTCGGGCCGCTGCTGGCGCTGCGTGCGGCCACGCGTACGATCACGCTCGCAGCGGCCTTGGCGGGAGCGGGGCGCAAGCTCGGTGCGGCGGTGAAGCCGATCGACCTGCCCTTCGCCGAAGCCGGCATCGACGTCGACAAGCCGAGCGACCATGCCCTGGCGGAGCAAATCCTGCGCATGCGCGACGCTCGCGCACGGCAAGCCTGACCGGTCACAGCGGCTGTTTGTCGGCCTTGTCCGTGCGGCCGGCAGCCAGTCGCAGCGTGTAGTGGTGCCAGGTGAAGATCGCCGCCGCGCCGCGGTGCGGGCGCCAGGTCTCCGCCAACCTGCGCACCTCCTTCTCCGACGGCCGTTCTGGCAGACCGAGCAACTGACCCACTTCTTCCTGCACCGCAAGATCGCCTGCCGGCCAGATGTCGCCACGTCCTTCCGCGAAGAGCAGGTAGATTTCGGCGGACCAGCGGCCGACGCCCTTGATCCGGGTCAGCGCGGCGATCGCCTCCTCGTCGTCGGGCGGCAGGTCGGACAGGTCGAGCACGCCGCCCGCGATCAATTCCGCCAGGCTCTTCACATAGGCGATCTTCTGCCGCGACAGCCCGCAGCCGCGCAGCAGTTCGTCCGGCGCCGCCGCGAGCACGGCCGGGTCGAGGCCGGTGCCGATCGCCTCCTCCAGGCGTCGCCAGATGGCGTTCGCCGAGGCGACGCTTACCTGCTGGCCGATGATCGTGCGGAGCAGCGTCTGGTGGCCGCGATCGCGGATGCGGGGCGCGGGATAGCCATGCCGCTCGATCCCGCGCGTAAAGCCCGGTTCGATGGCGCAGAGCGCATCCATGCTCCGTCGCAGCTGCTCTTCGTTCAATCCCACGTCGCTCTCCGGATTGCGCTTCCGTCGCACCTTCCATAGGGCACGATCACGTCCACTTCGTCGAAAGGTCCCGATAATGCCCAAGCTCACCGTCGTCACCCGCGAAGGCGACACGCGCGAGATCGAGGGCGACGCCGGCCTGACGGTGATGGAGGTGATCCGCGATGCCGGCATCGACGAATTGCTGGCGCTGTGCGGCGGCTGCTGCTCCTGCGCCACCTGCCACGTCCACGTCGATCCCGCTTATGCCGACCGCCTGCCGCCGATGAGCGAGGACGAGAATGAGCTGCTGGCCATCTCCGACGATCGCGACGACAGGTCGCGCCTGTCCTGCCAGATCCCGTTCAGCGCCGACCTGGACGGCATGACGGTGACGATCGCCAAGGAAGATTGACTCGCCCCGTCGCGGGCATAGGCTCTACCGCGTCGCGACCGCGTAGAGCGCGATCGCCGCGGCGTTGGAGACGTTCAGGCTCTCCACCTTGGGACTGATCGGCAGCTTGGCGAGTTCGTCGCAGTGCGCCTCCGTATTCTGGCGCATGCCTTCGCCCTCGGCACCCAGCACCAGCGCCACCCGGCCGCCGCCGACCGCATCGGCCAGCGTGCGCTGGGCATGGCCGGTCAGGCCGATCCGCCAGAAACCCGCCTCGCCGATCTCGTCCAGCGCGCGTGCCAGGTTGACTACCCGCACCCACGGCACCGTCTCCAGCGCACCGGAGGCCGAGCGCGCCAGCGCGCCCGATTCCGGCGGCGCGTGCCGGTCCTGCGTGACGATGCCGAGCGCGTCGAATGCCGCCGCCGAGCGCAGCACCGCACCGACATTGTGCGGGTCGGTCACCTGATCCAGCACGATCAGCGGCCGGTTCGCGCCCGCACGCGCGGTCTCCTCCAGCAGATCGCCCAGCCAGATGTCCGGCAGCGGATCCACCTCGATCACCACGCCCTGGTGCGGCGCGTCCTGCGGCACAAGCCGACCGAGATCGGTGACTTCGGCATAGGTGACGGGGATGTGGGAGGGGAAGCCGCCGAACGCCTGCAGCGCCTCCCGCGTGCCCCACACCCGCTTCACCGTCCGCTCCGGATTGGCGAGCGCCGCCGCGACCGGGTGACGACCCCAGAAGCGGGGGCGATTGGACGGGGGCTGGGACGGACGATGGCCTCTGCGCATGCGAGCTTCCTTGCCTGCTCTGGATCAAACCTACCCGTTCGCATCGAGCGAAGTCGAGATGCACCTTCGAGCGGAGCGAGAGGCTCCGCTGCACGCGGCCGCGTCCCTCGACGGCGCTCAGGACGAACGGGAGAGGAGATCGCCGCAGCGGATGGTGGACAGGGCTGGATTCGAACCAGCGTACGCTCACGCGGGCAGATTTACAGTCTGCTGCCTTTAACCACTCGGCCACCTGTCCAAGGCGCGCCCCGATTGGGAGGCGCGTCTTTGGCGAAGCGCTCGCGCGCTGTCAACGTAGGCGTTCGCTGCCGGCGTAAGTGCCGCTTCGGCTAGGTGGAAATGCGAAGCGCATCGGCTGGGCGCATTGATATGTTGTACAACTTCTGGTACTAAGCTGCATGCGGACTCTCAGCTTTTCCGATGCGCGCGCCAATCTCAAGCAGGCGATGGACAGCGTTGTCGCCGACCGCGCACCGTTGATGGTGACACGTCAGCGCGGCGAAAACGTCGTGATGATCTCGGCCAGCGAATGGGCCGGCCTGGAAGAGACGCTGCACCTGATGTCGTCGCCGGTAAATGCCAAGCATCTGATGGACGGCATCCGCGAACTGGATGCGGGGTTGGGGGAGGAGCATGACCTGATCCGGCCATGATGATCGTGTTTCGCCGGGATGCCTGGCGCGATTACGTTCAGTGGCGGATGGAAGATGCCAAGACGCTAGAACGCATCAATGCTCTGGTCGAGGAATGCCTGCGCGATCCGTTCCGTGGGACAGGCAAGCCCGAACCGCTGCGGCAAAGTCTTGCCGGCTGGTGGTCGCGGCGCATCACCGGCGAGCAGCGCCTGGTCTATCGGGTGCGTGGTTCCGGCGAGACACAGGCGGTCGAAATACTTTCGTGCCGATACCATTACTGACCGCCGTCATCGAAGGGCGGGGTCGCAACGCCTCGGGTCCAGCGCCACCCCCAGCAGGTCGAACAATTCTTCCATGGGATCAGGCATGCGAGCGGTCATGGCGCCTACCGACTATTTCAAGATCGTCATTCCACCGCCGGCAGGTAAATTTCGCCGCCGGCGTCACGGAACCGCCCGCTCATCTCTGCCATGCCGACTTCGGCCTCACCCGCTGCGATAAACGTGTCCGCCGGCGCGTTCTGCTTCGCCGCAAAATCCCGCACCTCCTGGGTGATCTTCATCGAGCAGAATTTGGGGCCGCACATCGAGCAGAAGTGTGCCGTCTTGGCGCCCTCTGCCGGCAGCGTCTGATCGTGATACTGCTCGGCCGTGTCGGGATCGAGCGACAGGTTGAACTGGTCGCGCCAGCGGAATTCGAAGCGGGCGCGGGACAAAGCGTCGTCGCGCAGCTTGGCCGCCGGATGCCCCTTGGCGAGGTCGGCGGCGTGGGCGGCGAGCTTGTAGGTGACCACGCCGACCTTCACGTCGTCACGGTCGGGCAGGCCGAGATGCTCCTTCGGCGTCACGTAGCAGAGCATTGCCGTGCCGTACCAGCCGATCATCGCCGCGCCGATGCCGCTGGTGATGTGGTCGTACCCCGGCGCGATGTCGGTCGTCAGCGGCCCGAGCGTGTAGAACGGAGCCTCGCCGCACGCCTCCAGCTGCTTGTCCATATTCTGCTTGATCTTGTGCATCGGCACGTGGCCGGGGCCCTCGATCATCACCTGCACGTCCTGTGCCCAGGCGCGCCTGGTCAGCTCGCCCAGCGTGTAAAGTTCGGCGAACTGCGCCTCGTCATTGGCGTCCGCGATCGATCCGGGGCGGAGGCCGTCACCGAGCGAGTAGGCGATGTCGTACGCCTTCATGATCTCGGTGATCTCGTCGAACCGCTCGTAGAGGAAGCTCTCGCGGTGGTGCGCCAGGCACCATTTCGCCATGATCGATCCGCCGCGGCTGACGATGCCGGTGACGCGCTTGGCGGTCATCGGGATGTAGGGCAGGCGCACGCCGGCGTGGATCGTGAAATAGTCGACGCCCTGCTCGGCCTGCTCGATCAGCGTGTCGCGGAAGATCTCCCAGGTCAGGTCTTCGGCGATGCCGCCGACCTTCTCCAGCGCCTGGTAGATCGGCACGGTGCCGATCGGCACGGGGGAGTTGCGGACGATCCATTCGCGCGTGTCGTGGATGTTACGGCCGGTCGACAGGTCCATCACCGTGTCCGCGCCCCAGCGGATCGACCAGACCATCTTGTCGACCTCGGCCGCGACGTTGCTGGCGACCGCGCTGTTGCCGATATTGGCGTTGATCTTGACCAGGAAGTTGCGGCCGATCGCCATCGGCTCGCTCTCCGGGTGGTTGATGTTGCTGGGGATGATCGCGCGGCCGCGGGCGACCTCGTCGCGCACGAATTCCGGCGTGACGAAGTCGGGGATCGACGCGCCCCAGTCCTGCCCGTCGCGCTGCAGGTCGATTACCGCCGCGCGGCCGAGATTCTCGCGTGTCGCGACATATTCCATCTCGGGCGTGATGATGCCGCGCCGGGCATAGTGCATCTGGCTGACGTTCATGCCCGGCTTGGCCCGCAGCACACGACGGCGCACGTTGGGGAAAGGCTGGACGCCGCCGGAGCGGTCGGGACCGAGCTGGCCGTTATCCTCTGGTCTGACCTCGCGCTGCGTGACCTCCTCGACATCGCCGCGTCCGCGGATCCAATCGCGCCGGATCTCGCCAAGGCCCGCCATGATGTCGATGCGCGCGTCCGGGTCGGTATAGGGCCCGGACGTATCGTACACGCGCAGCGGCGGCTCGTTGGCGCTCGGCTCCAGCGCGATCTCGCGCATCGCCACCCGGAACGGGCCGACATGGATCTTGCGCGACCCGCGGATCGGGCCGGTGGTGACGGCGAGCTCGGTACGGGCGGGGATGTCGGCCATGCGCTTCAACTCCGTTCGCGGAAGGCGGGTGGCGGAGCCGCTCCCTTCCTCCGCCGGTATCAACCGGATCAGGTTCGCGGGTCGCAGCATGCGGGACGCGCCCGTCAGCCGCCTCTCAGCCGCTTAGTGCAGGACCTGCGGCTCCCCGGGGATGGCGCATGCTACGCGCATCGGCGCGGCAGAGCAAAGGCCGAATGCAATTCCAGCTGTGCGGAAATATGAAGCGCGGTAATCGTCACCCGTCCGGCACAATTCAGAGGGGCGACATGCGGCGGTCCATTATTACCTTCATGCTGGCCGCATCGGCTTTGCCGCTGGGCGGGTGCACCCTCTACGGCGACGCTTATGGCAGCAGCTACGCCAGCGGCTTCGGCCCGGCGCCGGACGCGCCTTTCTACGCCGACCATCATTATCGCGACGACCCGCGCTACCGCGCGCGCACGCTGCGGCGCGACGAAGCGATCTACGTCGGCAGCGACGGCCGCTATTATTGCCGCCGCGACGGCACTACGGGTCTGATCGTCGGCGGCGTCGCCGGCGGCACGCTCGACGCGCTGATCGCGCCGGGAGAAGCGAAGACCTTGCGCGTGCTGCTGGATGCGCCGACCGGCGCGGCAATCGACGCCGGACACGTCCGCTGCCGCTGAAGTCAGCCGCGCCACTCGTCGGCCAGCAGGCCGTAGATCAGCGCGGCGCGCACGCCGATATGCGTGTGCCACTCGGCGCGCAGCCGCCCCTCGAGACGGAAGCCGAGGCGTTCGAGGAGGCCGATCGAGGCGCGGTTGTCAGGGTCGGTGTCCGCGAAGATGCGCCGCTGCCCCTCGGCGAACAGCTGGCGGATGACGGCGCTCACGGCTTCGCGCGCGAAGCCGCGGCCGTGCGCCTCCCGCGCCCGCAGGTAGCCGATCTCCGACACGCCGCCCTGCCGCTTCTCGCCGGCCGCGACGAAGCCGATCGCACGATCGTCGCCGGCGAGCGTGATGGCCCAGTTCCGCCACGCGCCGCCCGTCTCGGCGGCAAAGTCGGCGCACACCGCGGCCGCGTCGGCGAACGGCGGCCGCGACCACCAGCGCATCAGCTCCGCATCCGCCAGCGCTGGGAACAGCGCGTCGGCGTCGTCGGGCGATCGCGCCCGCAGCAGCAGGCGATCGGTTAGGAGGGTCGGGACAGCCGATCCGGCGGGTTTCGACATCTCGCGCATGATCCCCTCCACGGCCAATCCATCAGCAGCGGGCGAGCAGGCCCATCTTTATCAGGAAAGCAACGCCGCTCACCAGATTGCGGCGATCCTCCCGCGGCAGGCTTGCCAGCAGATCACCGAGCAGGATGGGTTCGCTCGCCCGTTCGATCAATGTCCGCAGGATCGCGTCCGAGGGAATCCCATATCGCACGATCGCGGCCGCGTCGAAGCCGCCCGGCAGGTCGCGGCCGGTCGCCGCCAGCCGCGTCGTGGCGCCGAGCTGGGCGGTAGGATAGGCGCCGAACAGCTGGAACGGGTCCATCCGCGCGGGCTGTGCCGTCATTGCTCCGGCTCGACCGGCGCGCTCGCCGCCTCCGGCGCGGATCGCGGCGAGCTGGTCGATCAGCTCGAGATAGGCGCGGATGACGACGCGCCAGTCGAACAGCGCCTGTGCGCGCTTCTGCCCGGCCGCGCCCATGCGCCGCCGGAGCCCGGCATCCCCGGCCAGGACGGCGAAGGCGTCCGCCGCCTGACCCACGTCGACCGCGGTCAGCTGCGCCACGTTGCCGAGATAATGATGATAGTCGTCGAGCCCGACCGCGTGCCGCCGGGCGATCATCTCGCCGGTCCCGGCAGGCGGCATGATCGTGTCGACCAGCAGCCCGGTGACCCCATGCTCGATCGTGTCGCGCAGGCCGTCCCAGTCGCTGCCGACCACCGGCAGCCCTGCCGCCATCGCTTCGACCGGCGCCAGCCCGAAGCTCTCCTGGACGTTGTCGGACAGCAGGGTGAAGATGTCGGCGGCCGAGCGGAGGCCGCCGGCATCCGGACGCGCGCCGTCGACGAAGTGCGTGGTGAAATGGCCGGCGAAACGGGCGGCCATCGTCCGGATCATCTCGCCCTGGCCCGGATTAGTCGGCTGCCCGGCCAGGATCAGGTGCAGGCGCGGGCCGCCCTTCGCCGCCGCTTCGCGCAGCGCCAGCAGGAGCGGCAGCGGGTGCGCCTTGAGGTGCACCGACAGGCGGCCGAACTGCAGCACCGCCACGTCATCGTCGCCGATACCCAGTTCCGTGCGCCAGCGCGTCCGTGCCGCCAGATCGTGCCGCAGGGCGGCGCAGTCCACGCCCAGCGGGATGACCGGCAGTTCCGGGCCGGTGCAGGCCGTCGCCCCGGTCCGCGCCCGCAGATAGGCGGCCTGCTGCTCCAGCAGGATCTGCACCGTCCGGCGCACCGCCTGCGAGGTGCAGATCAGCGCATCCCACGGCTGTACCGGCGCCGTCAGCAGATCGGCGATCAGGTCCATCGCGCCCGTGGTCGAGACGGTGTGGGTGATGCCGACGATGCTCCAGGCGTCCTGGTTGAACCAGCGCCGCTCCCAGGCGCGCAGCGACACCGCTGGATCGGCCAGCCACAGCGTTCCTGCCGCGCGCAGCGGATCCAATTTGCTGATCCCCGCCACCTCGATTGGAACGGTCGCCCCGAGCTCGCGCGCCTGCTGCTCAAAGGCGGTCGCCTCGGCGCGGCTCTGCACCCAGGCCGTGAGCGGATCGGCGTCGGCATGGTCGATCCACGCCTTCAGGAAGGTCTCGCCCGCCACGCGGCGGCCCATCACCTCGCCGACGCGCGTATCGAACGACTCGCGGGCATATTGCAGGGCGGCGCGGGCCGGCATGCCAGGTTACGCGACCGGGGCTGCAACGGGCTGCGGCCGCACCGCGAAGCCGAACTTCAGCAGCCAGCATGCGCCGGCGATCAGCAGTCCGAAGTCCATCTCGGGGAAGTGGGCACGCAAACTGCCGAGCGTGCAGTCACCCCGCCGCAGCACGTCCATGATCGCGTCCAGCGCCGCCGCGCTGGGGATCGTCGCCGGATTGATCATCGTCATCTGCTGTCCGCCCAGCACGTCCGCCACGCGGGACGGACAATCCGGTGCGGCCGCGATCAGCATATCCTCGCCGATCACCGCCGAAGCATGCCCTACGAAGGCGGCGAACGGGTCCATGCGGCCGGGTTCGGCGGGTGCGAGATTGCGGCGCGGCACCAGTTCGGACGCCGTGCGCCGTACCTTCTCCAGTTCGGCGAGCAGGTCACGATAGGCGGCGATCACGACGGTCCAGTCGTACAGCCCGCGCGCTCGTTCCGCGCCGGCCCGCCCCATTGCGCGACGCCGGTCGTGATCGACGATCAGCGCCGCGAAGGCGGATGCGGCTTGCGCGATGTCGAGCGCCGTCGTCTGGGCGATACCGCCCACGTAGAAGTCGTAGCTCTCGCCGATGGCGTAGCGCCGTGCGAGCAGTTCGCCGGCGCCGGCGGGCGGGATCAGGGACGCGACGCGAAAGCCGGTCACGTCGGCTTCGATCGTGTCGCGCAGCCCGTCCCAGTCGCTGGCGACGACCGGCAGCCCCGCCCCCATCAGTTCCACCGGCGCGAGACCGAAGCTCTCCTGGACATTGTCGCTGAGCAAGGTGCCGATATCGGCGGCCGAGCGCACGCCGCCGATATCGTCGCGGCCGCCGTCCACAAAATGGGTGACGATCTGCGGTTCCGCCGCGGCAGCCAGCGCGCGGAAGTCCTGCTCCTGCGCCGCGTTGATGAACTTGCCCGCGAGAATCAGGTGGAGCGTCCGACGGGTGCGCCGCCCGGCTTCGGCAAGCGCGAGGTAGAGCGGCGCCGGATGGGCCTTGCCGTTGACCGCCAGCCGGCCGAACTGGAGGACCGCGACGTCGTCGTCGGTCAGGCCAAATTCCGCCCGCCAGCGCGCCCGCGCTGCGGGATCATGCCGCACGCTGTCACAGTCCACGCCCAGCGGGATGACCGGCAGCTCGGGCAGGAAGAAGCGCTGCGCGCCCATCCGGGCGTTCAGATATTCGGCCTCCGCGCGCAGCAGCGTCATGACCATCTGCTTGACCGCGGACGACGTGCAGATCAGCGCATCCCAGGGCTGGATCGGCGCGCGCAGCAGTTCGACGACGCGATCCATTGCCGCATGCGTGCACATCGTATGCGTTATGCCGACGATGCTCCATTCATTCTGGCTGCGCCAGCGGCGGCTCCACGCGAAGCGGGCGACCGACGGATCGGCCAGCCACAGCGCGCCTGCTGCCCGCAGCGGATCGAGGTTGCCGACATTGCCGCACGTGATCGGGCTCGACGGCGCGAAGGACCGCACCTGCCTCTCGAAGGCGTGCCGCTCCTCCTCGCTGTGCGTCCAGCCGGTGATCGGGTCCGCGCCGGAATGGCGCACCCAGGCCTTCAGGAACTCGCGTCCTGCAACCTGTCGTCCCATGAGCTTGCCGACCGTGGGGTCGAACGCCTCCGCCACATATTGCAGCGCCGCCAATGCCGCCATTCAGGGAAGCTCGTCAGCGGCAGCCGAAGGGAGGGAGGACGGAGCGGTGGTCGGATCCGGCGCGAGCAGCGCAGCGGTCTCCAGCCGGTCGAGTGCGTTGCGCGCCATCACGTAGCGGCGCGCCTGGCCCAACCAGTTGTTCGCCCGCGCCGCGCCGGGCATGCGCGCTACCTCTGCCGCTGCGGCATCGGCCTGGCCCTGCTGCAGCGCATGCTCCGCCCGCGCGAAGCGGTCGGCCGGAATCGTCGACGGCTCGTCGATGCGGCGGATCACGAACAGCGTGGCAAGCTCGCGCCTGACCCCCTGCCAGACGCCCTCGTCGGCGCTGCGCGTCACCAGGGTCGGCTTCAGCGCCGCCAGCCCGTCCTGCAGCTGCGCCAGCGTGACCGGGCGCTGCGCGGCTGCGATCACCTGCGCGACTGCCGCGGCGTCGCTGCCGCCGAAGCGATCGCGCAACATGCCCTCCAGGAAGCCGAGCGCCTGGCCGCGGTCCAGCGCACGCCGCGCGGCGAAGGTGACCAGCAGGCCCTCCGCACGATCCGCATCGCCCGAGGCCGTCGCGACCCGCGCGTCGAGCCGGGCGACGCGGCTCTCGACGGCCGCAATACGATGCGCCAGCTGATCGTCGGTGGGCGGTGCCACCGACGTGGGCGCCGGACGCGGCAGGAATGGTTGCGGCGTCGCTGCCGCCGGGGCGGCCGCCGGCGCCAGCCACCGGTCCAGCCCGGTCCAGTGACGCAGCGCCACGGCCGTGG
>CAXTUG010000011.1:0-25388 GCA_964247375.1 uncultured Sphingomonadaceae bacterium | reverse complement strand
GCGTTCGTGAGCACGGGCGGCGGCAGCAAGGCCGACTGCCTGGCCTACGTGGCCGGCATGTCGGCGTCCGGCTTGGCCGCCGGCGCGAGCCGGCCGATCATCCGCGGCATGGACGCGACCCGCGTCCGCATCCTGGAGGACGGTGTCAGCAGTTCCGACGTGTCGGACATCGGCCCAGACCACGGCATCCCGATCGATCCCTTGGCGGCGCAGAGCATCGAGGTGGTGCGGGGTGCCGCGACGCTGCGCTACGGCAGCCAGGCGATCGGCGGCGTGGTCAACGTGCTCAACAACCGCGTGCCGCTGACGCTGCCGACCCCGCCCTTCTCGGGCGACGCGACCGGCAGCTACGGCACGGCGGCCGACGTGGGCCAGGGTTCGCTGCTGGCGGACGTGAAGGCCGGCAACCTCGCGATCCACGCCGACGGCTTCTACCGCCACGCCGACGATTACGACATTCCGCACGGCACGCAGGTCAACAGCTACTTCCACGGCCACGGCGAGTCCGGCGGCGCGTCCTACTTCTTCGGAGCCGACGACAAGAGCCACGTCGGCGCGGCGGTGACGCAGTACAATGCCAATTACGGCATCCCCAGCGACGACACGCACATCGTC
Organism: uncultured Sphingomonadaceae bacterium; assembly: GCA_964247375.1. Classification (GTDB taxonomy): domain Bacteria; phylum Pseudomonadota; class Alphaproteobacteria; order Sphingomonadales; family Sphingomonadaceae; genus Sphingomonas_I. Next base: position 24,773 of record CAXTUG010000011.1, on the reverse strand, counting down.
ATGAAGCAGACCAAGGTGCTGACCCGGAACAGCTTCGACCTGGGCGGGGGCACGGTCAAGACGCTGAACCTGGACGGCAGCTATGCCGATTACCAGCATAGCGAGGTCGAGCCCGACGGCGAGATCGCCACGACCTTCAAGAACAAGGAATATGACGGGCGGGCCGAGCTGCTGTTCGGCGCGATCGGACCGGTGCAGAACTCCGCGCTGGGCGTCGAGGTGCAGCGGCGGCGCTTCTCGGCGGTGGGCGAGGACAGCTCCTACCTGTTCCCGACGCTGACCCAGAGCGAGGCGGCCTACCTGTTCACCGAGACGCCGCTCGGCCGCAACCTCCTGCTGCAGGCGAGCGGCCGGGTGGAGCACGTCCACGTCACCGGCACGCCGGCGTCCGACCTGTTCACCAAGGCCAACTTCACGCCGGTGAGCGGCGCGCTCGGCGCGCTGCTGACGGTGAGCGACGGCGTGAAGATCGGCGTCACCGCCGCGAGCACCGGCCGCGCGCCGGCGATCACCGAACTGTTCGCGCGCGGCGGCCATGACGGGCCGGGCACGTTCGAGACCGGCGATCCGAACCTGAAGATCGAGCGGGCCAACTCGCTGGAGGCGACGCTGCGCGTCCGCTCGGGGCCGTTCCGCTTCACCGGCAGCGCCTACAGCACGTGGTTCCACGACTATATCTACGGCGACCTGACCGGGCGCACCTGCGACGACGACGGCAATTGCGTCGACGACGACAGCGGGGAACTGCGTGAGCTCAACTACCGTCAGCGCGGCGCGCACTTCCGCGGGCTGGAAGGCGAGGCGAGCTACGCGCTGATCAAGTCGGGCGCGAACACGCTCGAGGTGAAGACGCTCGCCGACTATACGCGCGCCACGCTGAACCATGCCGGCAACGTGCCGCGCATCCCGCCCTACCGGGTCGGCGGCGGGCTCGACTGGAGCGGCTCGCCGATCGATGCGGGCGTGCTGCTGCTGTACGTGGGGCGGCAGAACAGGTTCGGCGCATTCGACACGCCGACGCCGCACTATTGGCAGCTCAACGCCCAGGTGGCGTGGCGACCGTTCAAGGCGCATCCCGGCATCGAGCTGGCGGTCGTCGGCCAGAACCTGACCAACTCGACGCAGCGCGACGCCGCCGCGCTCAACAAGGACCAGGTCGTCATGCCGGGACGCAACGTCCGCTTCGTCGTCCGCGTCGCGAACTTCTGACCTGGCGCCGCCGCTGCGCCACGGCTCGGCGGCGGCGGAACACCCGCTTCGAGCAGGGTGGCTCGACCTTGCACCGGTGATCCGGGCCGATCCTAGAAGGCTCGGTAGATGATGCCGGGGGCGGGTTGGGACAGGATGGCGGTCATCAGGAAGGCGATCGCGGCGAGGGCCGTGACGAAGGCGGTGCGGGTGTAGGCGTGCGTCAGGATGCGGGCGCTCGGCCTGCCGGGCATCAGCAGTCGGGCGCGGGCGCCTTCCCATAGCGCGAGCAGGATCGATGCCGTCAGCCACAGGCAGAGCAGCGCGGCCGCCCAGCCTGCCGGGCCGGCGCCGTCGTAGGCGGCACGGACCTGCGACCAGCGCGCCCAGAACCAGATCAGCGAGAAGGCGAACCAGGTGAAGGTGAGGCTGCGTGCGGCGATCACGTAGAGGGGGCGGACGGCGAGCGCGCGATACGGCTTGCGGCCGAGCGCGCGGGTGAGCGTCACCTGCCACAGCTTGTTGGCCGCCACGCCGCCGCCCTGGAGCACGCCGAAGAAGACATATTCCGAGGTGCGGCCGTGCCAGATGCCGATCAGGAAGAAGGTGACGAAGAAGCAGAGGATGCCGAACGCCTGCTCCAGCGCGGCGGCGGGGAAGCGACGCATCAATCCGATCAGCAGCGGATTGTAGACGTAGGTCTTGAGCCATGCCGACAGCGTGATGTGCCAGCGGTTCCAGAAGTCGATGAACGAGGCGGCGGCGAAGGGCCGGTCGAAATTCTCGGGCAACCGGAGACCCATCAGCCGCGCCAGCGCGATGACGATATCGATATAGCCCGAGAAGTTGCAGTAGAGGAAGAAGGGATAGCTGCCGACCAGCCGCAGCGCCGCCCACGCCTTGGCGGCCGGATCGCCGGGGCGGGCGAGCTCGGCGAGCGCGTCGACCTGGATCATGCTGAACAGCAGCGCCAGCACGTTGACCTTGAAGAAGCCGACGACGATGCGCGCGACCTGCGTGCCGATCGTCGCGAGATCGGGACGCTCGCCCGGCTGGGCGAGCTGCGGTGCAAACGCCTCGTAGCGTTGGATCGGGCCGGACACGAGGGTCGTGAAATTCAGCGTATAGGCCAAATAGCGTCCGACGCCGATATCGCGGACGACGCCGGGCTGCGCCGCCTCGATCACGAGGTGCAGCACCCGGAAGAAGATGTAGGACAGGCCGAGCGTGAGATAGGGGAAGGCGAGGAAGCTCTGGCGCGGCAGGAAGCTGTACTGCTTGAGCCAGGCATAGGCCGCCACCAGCAGGATGACGCCGACCGTAGCCGCCCGCGGCACGCCCCGCCTGACCGCGACGATGCCGAGATAGCCGGCGGCCAGGAAGCCGGCGAGCGGCAGCAGCGCGAGCGGCTGCGCTTCGACCAGCAGGATGAAGGCCAGGCTGGCGGCCAGCAGGATCGCGAACCGCCAGGCCGGCGACCGGTGCAGCTGGATCAGCAGGACGATCAGGAGCCCGAAGGCGATGAACGTGGCCGATCCGCCGTCGAGCCCGCTCATCGTGCCTGGCCCCGCTTCGCCGCGACCGCATTGGAGCGGATGAGGGCATCGGCCAGCAATTCGGCCAGCATGCGATGCCCCGCCGGCGGGAGATGCTCGTCGACCGAGAAGTAGAGCTGACCGGCGTCGGGGATGGCTTCGAGACCAGGCGTCATGTCGACGTAGCGCGCGCCCCTCGCCTCCACGATCCGGCGCAGCAGGCGGCCGAGCTGATCGGGGTCGTAACCAGCATCCCATCGGCGGTTGGACAGCATGATCGCCTGCGCCCGCGACGGCAGCAGCGTTACCACCAGCGGCACGTCGGCCGCCCTCGCCCTCGCCGCGACCTGGCCGAACAGCTCTGCGAACACGGCCAGATTGTCCTGCAGCGGCGCAGGCGCCGGCACGCGGAGGTAGTCGACCGACGCGCCCTGGGCGAGCGTGTGGCCGAGATACTGGCTCTGGCTGCGGTAGAGATAGTGCTGCAGCATGAACACGGTCCGGGTGCCCGCCAGTTCCGTGGTGAGGCGCCGCCAGGCGCGGCCGGGAATGCTGGACAGGCTGCGGGCCGGCTCCGCGGCCGGCGCGGCACTGCCGGACTTCGCCGGCAGCGACTGCTCGTCCTGCACGCCGGGCACGTAGGGCAGGATCAGGCGGACATTCTCGATGTCGAACGGGGTGAGCGCCCACAGGATCATGGCAGGACGCGGCCGCAGCATGGCGTCGGTGCGCAGCGCCACGCCGGCGGGCATGCCCCACTGCATCGATTCGTTGAACACGTCGACCGGCCGACCCGTGCGGCTGGAGAGGATCGGCCCGAGCCGGGCGACGAAGCCGAGCGGCTGCGCGACGTGCATGCCGTAGCCCACCGACGAGCCGATCAGGACGATGCGGTAGGTGCCGGCGGCCGCCGGCCGGCACGGCTGCGGCGTGCGGAAGCCGCAATCGTTGAAACGGTAGTCGACCAGCGGACTCTCGAAGATCTGCTGCTGGCAGGAACTGCCGGGCAGCGCACGCACCCCGGTGCTGCGATCGGTCACGACCAGGCACGTCATCGTCGAGGTCGCGGATTGGCGGAAGAGCAGGCGCGCCGCCCCCTCGCCGACCGCCGCCAGCACGATCAGCGTCGCCGCCGCCACCAGCAGGATCGCGGCGATCCGGCGCCACGCCGGCCGCGCTTCGTCAGCGGTCACGCCCATACCCCCATCTCGCGACCGACTATGTCACGCCCGGACCCGATACAAGTTGCATCGCCGGATCGATGACGGCAGGTAGCGCCCCCGCTTGAAGGACAAATCCGTGACCCGTGACGACGTGATCGCGCGCCTCGTTCCCCTGATGGAGGACGTCTTCGACGAGGACGACCTGGTCTATTCCGACGCGCTGACCGCCGACGACGTGGCCGAGTGGGATTCGCTCAGCCACATCCGCTTCATGGTGGCGATCGAGCGCGCGTTCGGCGTGCGCTTCACGACCGGCGAGATCGAATCCTTCAAGACGGTCGGCGACCTGGTGACGGCGATCCAGGCCAAGACGGCCTGAGATGGCGCATGCCGCCGACGTGCTGCCGTGGCTGCTGCCGCCGCCGGAGGATTTCCGGCGCCGGGTGAAGGCGCTCGGCGCGAGCGGGGCGCCGGACATGGCCGAACTGCGCCGGCTCGCGGCGACGGCGATGACCGTCGACCAGCTAGGCCTGCTCGGCAAGATCGTGCCGGCGGTGCGCGACGCCGCGGCGAAGGCCGGCTTCACGCCGCTCAGGCTCGGCCTCGTCGGATCGCATACGCTGGACTATGCCGCGCAGGCGCTGGTCGCGACCGGGCTGCGCCACGGCCTGCTGCTCGAGCTCGTCCGGGCGGACTACGGCCAGGTGATGCAGTCGGTGCTCGACCCGTCGTCGGCGATCGGACGTGCCGGGGCCGACGCCGTGCTGGTGTCGCTCGACCCGGCGATGCTGGGGCTCGCCACCGCGCAGCTGGCGCCGGGCGAGGCCGAGGCGGCGGTGGAGCAGGCCGTGCGGCAGTGCGCGGCCCTGTACGGCGGCATCCGCGAGACGCTGGGCGCCACCGTGGTCGCGCAGACGCTGCCGCCGCTGACCGATCCGCTGTTCGGCGGCTATGACGCGCGCGTCGCCGGCACGCCGCGCGCGATGATCGAGGTCTTCAACCGCCGCCTGGCCGAGGAGATCGTGCAGGGCGGCGACCTGCTGGTGGACGTCGCCTTCGCCGCCGCCGGCTACGGGCTCGACCGGTGGCACGATCCACGCGGCTGGCACGGCGCCAAGATGCCGATGGCGCTGGATGCCGTGCCGCTCTACGCCGACCATGTCTGCCGCCTGCTGGGCGCCGCCCGGGGCAAGGCGCGCAAGTGCCTGGTGCTCGATCTCGACAATACCGTCTGGGGCGGGATCATCGGCGACGACGGGCTGGAAGGTATCCGCATCGGCCAGGGCGACAGCGCCGGCGAGGCGCACCTGGCGATCCAGGCATTGGCGCTGCAGCTGCGCCAGCGCGGCGTGATCCTGGCGGTCTGCTCCAAGAACGAGGACGCCAATGCGCGGCTCCCGTTCCGCGAGCACGAGGACATGCTGCTGCGCGAGGAGCACATCGCCGCCTTCGTCGCCAACTGGACCGACAAGGCGACCAACCTGCGCGAGATCGCCCGCATGCTCAACATCGGCACCGAGGCATTGGTGTTCCTGGACGACAATCCGGCGGAGCGCGCGATCATCCGCGCCGAACTGCCGGAGGTGGCGGTGCCGGAGATCGGCGACGACGCCGCGCTCTATCCCGGACTGCTGGCGCGTGCGGGCTATTTCGAGGCGGTCGCGTTCGGCGACGAGGACCGGCAGCGCGCCGACTATTATCGCGCCGATGCCGCGCGGCAGAGCGCGGCCGCGATCGTCACCAACCTGGAAGACTATCTCGCCTCGCTGGAGATGGTGCTGACCGCGCTGCCGTTCGACGCGCGGGGGCGCACCCGCATCGCCCAGCTCACCAACAAGTCCAACCAGTTCAACCTGACCACGCGCCGCTACGGCGAGGACCAGATCGCCGCGTTCGAGGCCGATTTCGCCAAGTTCACGCTGCAGGTGCGGCTGGCCGACAGGTTCGGCGACAACGGCATGATCTCGGTCGTGATCTTCGACAAGGGCAAGACGGCGTGGACGTGCGACACGTGGCTGATGAGCTGCCGCGTGCTCGGCCGGCGGGTGGAGGAAGCGGTGCTGGCGATCGTCGCGGCGGCAGCGCGGAAGGCCGGCGCAAAGCGGCTGATCGGCCACTACCTGCCGACCGCCAAGAACGGCCTGGTCGCGCAGCATTTCGACAGGCTGGGCTTCGTCCAGACGGGTGCGGCGGCGGACGGCGCCACGCAGTGGACGCTGGAGCTTGCCGGCTATGCCGCACCCGAACTGCCGATGGTGATTGAGCGCTAGGGCAGCGCGCTTGAAATTTGAACCGACCTAATCTCCGTTCGTGTCGAGCGAAGTCGAGACACATCTTCGAGCGTAGCCGAGAAGCCTCGACGACGCTCGGGGCGAACGGGTCAGATTTTAGGCGCGATGTTATAGGCCATGCTGCTCTCGGGTGACGTGATCCTGTCATTGCGACCGCAGCGAAGCAATGACGATCCGGTCTAATGGTCGGATGTGCCGGCGGGCATTGGGATAGCGCTGCTACCAGCTCCCTCAGATCGCCAGTAACAGCCCCTCCCGCAAGCGGGAGGGGCTTGACGAAGATCAGGCTTCGGTCGTGCCGTTCGTGCGCACGTCGCGGCGCTCGGCGATACGGGCGGCCTTGCCGGTGCGGCCGCGCAGATAATAGAGCTTGGCGCGGCGGACGACGCCCTTGCGCACCACCTCGATCGTGTCGATGTTCGGCGAGTAGAGCGGGAAGACGCGCTCGACGCCCTCGCCGAAAGAGATCTTGCGGACGGTGAAGCTGGAGCCCATGCCCTTGTTGGAACGGGCGATGCACACGCCCTCATAGGCCTGAACGCGGGTACGCTCGCCTTCGACCACCTTCACGCCGACCTTCAGCGTGTCGCCGGGACGGAATTCGGGGATGGCGCGCTTGGCGGACAGTTGCGCGATCTGCTCGGCCTCGAGCTGCTGGATGAGGTTCATCTCATTCTTCCTTCTCGTGCCGCGCGCCAGAGGGAGGCTGGACCCGAGCGCCGACATGGCGCTCCCACAGGTCCGGTCTCCGTGACCGTGTAACCATCTCGGCCTGCGCCTTGCGCCACGCCGCGATCTTCGCATGATCCCCCGATCGCAGCACTTCGGGGATCGTGCGCCCTTCCCACATCTGCGGTCGGGTATAATGCGGATATTCGAGGAGGCCGCTCTCGAAGCTCTCCTCATCCCCGCTGGAAGCCGCGCCCATTACTCCGGGAAGCAGCCGAACGCAAGCGTCGAGCAGCACCAGCGCACCGACCTCGCCGCCCGACAGCACATAGTCGCCGATCGACACCGGCTCGATCGCGCGCGCCTCGAACAGGCGCTCGTCCATGCCCTCGAACCGGCCGCAGAGGATGGCGACGCCGGGACCGGCGGCGAGCGCGCGCACGCGCTCCTGCGTGAGCGGGCGCCCACGCGGTGTCATGGCGAGCAGCGGCATGTCCGCCGCCACCGAGGCGTCGATCGCGGCGGCGAGTATGTCGGCGCGCATCACCATGCCGGCGCCGCCGCCGGCGGGCGTGTCGTCGACCGAGCGGTGCCGGTCGGTGGCGAAGTCGCGGATCTGGACCGCGTCGAGCGACCACCTGCCCTCGGCGAGCGCGCGGCCAGCGAGGCTGATCCCGAGCGGACCGGGAAACATCTCCGGGTAGAGGGTGAGGACGGTCGCCGCGAAGGTCATGCGGCGCGGCCGGCAATGTACCAGGCGAGTGCCGCCGCGACGATGCCGCTCGCCAGCATGGCTAGGGTGACGACGCCCCAGCCGGCGATCAGGAAAGCGTCGCCGGTGCTGTAGAGCGTGGCGAGGATGGCGGCCGGAGGAATGAGCACGAGCAAGGCGGCCGATGTCAGTCGGGCGCGCACCGGGAGCGCTCGCCTGCGCGCGCCGACCACACCATAGGCGATCAACACGAGGTAGGTGGGGACCAGCAGCAGGAAGAGGTTCTGGATCATCATTGCGCTGCATCCATCCGGCCGGTGGCAAGGCCCTGTGCCCAGTCGGGCCGACCGTCCCGTGCCGCCTTGGCCGCCGCGGCGGCATGGTCGTAGGCGACCTGGCGGAACAGCAGCGCATCACCGTCCACGATCAGGTAGCGGGCACGCGGATCGCCAATCTCGACCGTGTAGGGGAAAGGATGATCATGGGTGATGGCGTGCTGGCCGACGCTGCGGGGATTGGCGACGCGCCGGCCGTCCGGCAGCCGGCGCTCGCCGGGCACGTGCGAGTGTCCGCACAGGGTCAGCCGATCGACATGGCCGCCGGCACGTGCCTCGAGTTCGGCGTCGCTTGCGTCGGAGAGGCCGGAGGGATCGACCGTGAAGAGGAAGTGCTCCAGGTCGTCGTGCGGCGTGCCATGGCACAGGAAGATATCCGGCGTCAGCTGCAGCGTCGGCGGCTGGGCAGCGAGCCAGGCGAGCTGGCTGTCGTCGAGCACGCCACGCGTGAACCGGTCGCTGGCGCCCATGCGCTCCGGCGACAGGGTAAGGAGCTGCCGCTCATGATTGCCGGCGATGGTCGGCCAGTCGCGCGCCATCAGATAGTCGGCGGTCTCGGCCGGCCAGAGCGGGCCGGAGAGCGTATCGCCGAGATCGACGAACCGCGTGCAGCCTTGCGCCCGGGCATCGGCGACCACTGCTTTCAGCGCGGGCAGGTTGCCATGAATATCGGACAGGACGGCGAGGCGCGTCATGGCAGCGTCCAGTTCTCGACGCGCAGGCCGGGAATGTCGGCGAAGTCGGCCTCATTCGCAGTCACGACGGTGAGTCCGAGCGACAGGGCATGCGCGCCGATCAAGCGATCGAAACGGCCGCGCTTGAACGGCACGCGCCTGTAAGCCTCTCCGGCCGCCGCGTCGAAGGGCCGCACGGGAAACAGATCGAAGAAGGCATCGACGGCGGCAATGGCCTCGATGCTGCTGCGGTCGACGCCACGCATCACCTCCGCGAAGACGATGGCAGACGTGACGATCTGCCCCGGACTGCAGCGCTGCACACGATCGCGTGCCGGGAGAGACAGACCTTCCAGCAGATAGATGCAGATGTTGGTGTCGAGCAGAAAAGCGGCTTCAGTCACGCTTGAGCAGCTTTCCCTCCCAATCCAGTTCACGCGGCTCCATAATGCGCTCTTCTAGCGTGAGCGGCTTAAGGCCCGGACAGGAGCCATAGATACCGGTCAGGTCGATCGTGCGCCTGGGGGGTTCGACCGGCTCGACGGTGAAGCCGGCGCGGTCCTCGCGGACGATGCGCATCTCGGCGCCTTCCTCGAGGCCGAGCGCCTTGGGCAGGCGCAGGGCCAGCGAATTGCCTGACTTGAAGATCTTGGCGCGATATTCCTCGCCCATGGTGAGTCTCCGTATATACAGGATGTATATACTATCCGATCCTCTCCGTCATGCTGAACTTGTTTCAGCATCCACCTGATCACGAGCGATGCATATGAGGCGTGGTGAACCCCCCGGCTTTCACCCAAAAATTCACATTCTGGACAAAGGCAAGCTCCCTCTCCCCTTCAGGGCGAGAAGGTCGGGGAGCGGATGCTGTTCGGCTTGGATGGTAAATCCTGCTCGCTATCGTTCGCGCCCCTCTCCCAACTCTCTCCCCTGAAGGGGAGAGAGTATTTGTTGTTGGTCAAGGCCTTCGCTGGGTGAGGATGTATGTGACTTGCTCTCCTCAGGTGACGAAGGCCTCGTCGACGATCAGCCGTTCGGCATTCCATTCCGGTACCGCTTCCACCCGCATCGGCACCATGAAGCGTTTGCCGTCGGGGCGTTCGATCTCGATCACGTCGCCAGCACCGAAATCGTCGATCGCGACGACGTGGCCAAGCGGTTCGCCGGCGGTGGACACGCAGGCGAGGCCGAGCAGGTCAGCGTGGTAATATTCGCCTTCTTCCAGCGGCGGGAGCGCGGAGCGTGGGACGGCGAGTGTCATGCCGCGCAACCGCTCGGCGGCATCGCGGTCGGCAATCTCCGCGAAACGGGCGATGGTGCCGCGCAGGCTCCTAAGCGTGAGCGTGCCGCCGTTGAACGATCGGTAGGCGGACAGATCGTCGGTGAAGAGCTTCAGCCGCACCTCGCCGGCGATGCCGTGCGCGCCGGCGATCGCGGCGAGCACGACCTCCCGGCCGTCGCCGGAGTCAGCCGCGCGGGCTGCCTTCGGCGGGCGGGTCGACGTCGTCGGCACCTTCGGCGGGATCCTGCGCGGAGACGCCGGTGTTGGCGGGCTGGTCGGCATTCTGACCGGCTCCGTTCTCGGGATCGGCTGAGGGCTGCTGCGGGTCAGGGGCGGTCACGTGCATTCTCCTCGGGATTGTGTACCCCGGAAAGAACGCGCGGGCGACCGCCCGGTGCCCGCAGGCCGAACGCGCGATCAGGCCTCGGCGGTCTCTTCGACCGGCTCGGCCGCAGGCGCCTCGGCGGCGGCGTTGGCCTCGGCCAGCTTGGCGGCACGCTCCTCGGCGCGCTCCTTGGCCTTGTCGCCCGGCTGACCCTTGTTCGGGTTGCTGCGGGCGGCGCGCTCCTTCAGGCCGGCCGCGTCGAAGAAGCGGGCGACGCGATCGGTCGGCTGCGCGCCGACCGACAGCCAATGCCTGGCGCGATCGGCATCAAGCACGACGCGCTTGTCGTCGTCCTTGGCGAGCAGCGGGTTGTAGGTGCCGATCTTCTCGATGAACGAGCCGTCACGCGGAGAGCGCGAGTCCGCCACCACGATCCGATAGTAAGGGCGCTTCTTGGCGCCGCCGCGCGACAGGCGGATGGAAACTGCCATTTTCTTCTTCCTTCTTCTGTTCGTCACCCGGCGAAGGCCGGGGTCCAGCCCCGGGATGCGCCGCGTGTGGTTAGGTTGACTGGATCCCGGCCTGCGCCGGGTGACGGTTGGAAATTACCTCTTCTTCAGGAAATTCTGGAAGCCGGGGGGCAGACCCTGCGGACCGCCACCGGCACCCGGCAGACCGGGCAGGCCGCCCGGCGGCAGACCGGCGCCGCCCATCAGCGCGTCGAGATCTCCCCCGCCCTTGCCGAACATGGCCGCGATCTTGGACAGGCCGCCCATCTTCTTCATCTTCTTCATCATGGTCGCCATCTCCTGATGCATCTTCAGGAGCTTGTTGACGTCCTGCACGGTGGTGCCGGAGCCCTTGGCGATGCGGATCTTGCGCTTGGCGGCAATGATTTCCGGCCGGGTGCGCTCCTTGGCCGTCATCGACGACATGATCGCGTCCATCCGCACGAGGATGCGGTCGTCGGCGGCGCCGTTGGCCATCGCCTGTTTGACCTGCTTTACGCCCGGCAGCATCGCCGCCAGGCCGGACAGGCCGCCCATCCGCGTCATCTGATTGAGCTGCGCGCGCAGGTCGTTCAGGTCAAACTTGCCCTCGGCCATGCGCTGGGCGAGCTTCTCGGCATCCTCGACCTTGATCGTCTCGGCGGCGCGCTCGACCAGGCTGACCACGTCGCCCATACCGAGGATGCGGCCGGCGACGCGCTCGGGATGGAACGCCTCCAGCCCGTCCAGCTTCTCACCGGTGCCGGCGAACTTGATCGGCTTGCCGGTGACGGCGCGCATCGACAGCGCCGCGCCGCCGCGCGCGTCGCCGTCCATGCGGGTCAGCACGACGCCGGTGAGGTCGACCTGCCCGGAGAAGTTGGTGGCGACGTTGACCGCATCCTGACCGGTCAGCGCGTCGACCACCAGCAGCATCTCGTTCGGACGGGCGATGTCGGCGACCGCCTTCATCTCGTCCATCAGCGCCTGGTCGACGTGGAGGCGGCCGGCCGTGTCGAGCAGCACCACGTCGAAGCCCTGCAGCTTGGCCGCCTGCAGCGCGCGCTGGGCGATCTGCACGGGCTGCTGACCGGCCACGATCGGGAGCGTGGCGACGTCAGCCTGCTGCCCAAGCACCGCCAACTGTTCCTGCGCGGCCGGGCGATTGACGTCGAGCGACGCCATCAGCACCTTCTTGGCCTGGCGCTCCTTCAGCCGGCGCGCGATCTTGGCGGTGGTGGTGGTCTTGCCCGAGCCCTGCAGGCCGACCATCATGATCACGGCCGGCGGGGTGACCGCGATATCGAGATCGGACGAGTCCGCGCCGAGCATGGCGACGAGTTCGTCATGGACGATCTTGACGACCTGCTGCCCCGGCGTGACCGAGCGCAGCACGTCCTGGCCGACCGCCTTCTCGGTCGCGGCGTCGACGAACTGGCGGACGACCGGCAATGCGACATCGGCCTCGAGCAGCGCGATCCGCACCTCGCGCATCGCGCCGCGCACGTCGGCCTCGGTCAGCGCGCCACGACCGCGCAGGCGGTCGAAGGCGGCGCCAAGCCGGTCGCTCAGACTGTCGAACATAAGCTCAAATCCCTATACGGTCCGACCCAACGCGAAGCGAGCCGGCGGACGAAACCTCGTCGGCCGACTGGCGGTCTCCATCCCGGAACCCGCTGCTCCATCCACGTTCGTATCGGAACGATCGGCTGCGTCCCTACGCCAAAGTGCTGCCCCTGGCAAGATCGGGAGCCTAGCCCTGAACCGGTCCTGTCACGCCGATTAATAGGTCAGCACGTACCAGTCGTCGGCGAAGGACAATTGCTCGAACTTGCGACGGTAGCCCTTGGCCGAAAGGAAGTCGAAGATGCGCGGCCGCTGGTCGGTATGGTTGTGCTCGATCGAGATCAGGTGGATTTCGTGGCGGCGCCAGTCGAACGATTCGAGGATGTCGAGTTCCGATCCTTCCGTGTCGATCGAGAGGTAGTCGATCCGGCGCGGCGCATGCCAGAAGCCGAGCAGGTCGTTGAGCGAGACCGTCTCGACATCGTAGCGCTGGCCCGACGTCCGATACTCGGCATGGCCGTCCTTGTCCGAATAGGCGTCGATCGTCGACAGGCCGGTAATCTCGGTCTGGTTGAAGCGCAGCGTCTCACCCGATCTGATCCAGACGCAGCGGCGATCGACCGCGCAACGGCGGTTATCGTTGATCGCCGGATGCCAGATCCGTGCAGGTTCGGCGACGACGCCGTTCCAGTCGAGGTGCGTCTCCAGCCCGTAGGTGTTGGAGAAGATCACCCCGTCCATCGCACCGAATTCGACGAAGTAGCCGTTGCGGCGCGACTTGAGTTCGTAGGCGACCCACAGATCCTGCAGATGCTGGGCGCGGCTCCAGCCGATATTGTTGAGGCAGAAGTTGACGAACGCCTGCACCTCGTCGGCCTTGCCGGCGGTCTGGTCCCGCAGGCTGACCAGCAGGTTCAGTGCGTCGCCGAAGCTCATCGTCTTTCGCTGCGGCGCGTCGGCCACCATGCCCTCTCCCTTACGTGTCGGTCGCGGCTAGCAGCGATTGCCGCCCCGGCAAAGACCGGCCTACCGGCAGAGCGCGTCGACCCGCTTGAGCCTTTCCGCATCGGCAGCATCGCCCAGCACGCGACCGGGCAGCGGCGGACGGGCGGGATCGACGAGGCCGATATTGGCGGGATCGCGCGCGGCCTGCGGCAGGGGCACGAAGCGGAAGCCGCTGGCGCGGTAGAGCGCGAGCAGACGCGGCAGCATGCGGGCGTCGAACGCGCCGATGTGCATCAGCAGGATGTCGGGCGGGGTGCGGCCGAACTGCGCCCTGGCGACCTCCGCCGAGAGGCGGATGCCGTCGCGCGCCGCGGCGAGATAGTCCTGTTCGAGCTGCGCCACCGCGGCCGTGTCGCCGCGCGCCCTGCAGCGCGCATAGGGTTCGTTGAAGGCATAGTCGCCGAAGCTCATGGTGACCGCGGCAATGCGGTAGCCGTGCGCCGCCAGCCACGCGCGCGCGGCGGCACGCTTGGCGGGATCGGCATAGGCCTCGTCCAGGAACGGAAAGCGGAACCAGTGCCAGTCGGTGCTGCCGGCGAAGCGCGTCAGCAGCGGCTCGTTACGCTGCGCCTCGCTCTCGAACGTCGCCTCGCCGACCGCGCTGAGGCCGAGATGCGCCCAGCCGTGATTGCCGAGCGGAAAGCCCGCCTTGCGCCACAACTCGAGCACGCCGTCGGTCTCCGGCTCGCGCTCCCGCTGCACGCCGTTGATGAAGCCGTAAACCTCCGGCACGCCCGCGGCCCTCAAGGCGGAGACCACGTCCCGTGCGATCTGCAATCGCGTTATGCCCGGCGGCAGAGCGGAGTGGGCCGGGAGATCGTCGAACGTGACGGCGAGGTCGCGCGCGGCTGCCGGCGCGACGAGCAGCAGGGCGAGTGCCGGCAGCAGGCGGCACATCAGCGGGACCAGCCCCAGCGGAATCGCCTTGTCGCCGGCAATGCAGGTCGGGCCGATGATCGTCGGCGGAGAGGGCATGTCGGCGCGCCCGGCGCTCACCCGTAGCGCTCTGCCAGGACGCCCTGCGCGCCTCTCGCACGCAGCGCGGTGAGCGCGTCGACGAGCGTTGCCCGAAATGCATGGTTTGCCGTCAGCGCGGGCGGAAAGATGGCGTCGATGGCAAGCATTCCGGCGACCATCTCAGTGGCAGCGAGACCCGCCAGCGGTGCGGTGCGTGCGGCCAGGGGATCGTCCACCGCGAAGCCGGCGCCGTTGTCGTCCCGCCCCTCCTGCCAGCGCATCCACGCCGCCACCGCGAGCGCCAGCGCCGCGACGCTTTGCCCACGTTCGAGCCGGACCGCAATCGGCGCGAGCAGGCGCTGCGGCAGCTTCTGCGAGCCGTCCATGGCGATCTGGCGGGTGCGATGGCCGAGCGCGGCATTGCCGAAGCGCGCCATCAGCGCGGCGCGGTAGGTCGGCAGGTGGAGCCCGGCGGGCGGCGACAAGGTCGAGGCGGACTCGTCCCACAGCGCCTCGACGAAGGCGCGACCGGCGGGTTGGGCGACGAACCGGTGGACGAACCCGATCCCCGCCAGGCCGCCCAGGTAGGCGATGGCGGAGTGCGCGCCGTTGAGCAGGCGGAGCTTGGCCGTCTCCCATGGTGCGACCGCGTCGGTGAGCTGCACGCCGAGCGCGCCGAAATCGGGCCGCTCGCCCGCGAACCGGTCCTCGATCACCCACTGCAGGAAGGGCTCGGTCTTGACCATCGCCCCGTCGGTCATGCCGATCCTCTCCGCCAGCGCGGCGATATCGCTTTCCTCGGTCGCGGGCACGATGCGGTCGACCATCGTGTCGGGAAAGGCGCCGTGCGCATCTATCCAGTCATGCAGGGCGGGATCGTGCCAGCGGGCCAGCGCCAGCACCGCCGCGCGCAGCCGCGTGCCGTTGCGGGGCAGGTTGTCGCACGAGATGGCGGTGAAGGGTCTCAGGCCTGCGGCCCGCCGGGCAACGAGCGCGGCGACGAGGAAGCCGGGTGCGGTGCGCGGCCGGTCGAGGCTGGCGCAATCGGCAACGAGGCCGGGGTCGAGCTTGTAGCCCTTCTCCGTTACGGTGAGGGTAACGAGATGGACGCTGGGCGAGGCCATCGTCCGGACGAGCGCGGCCGGGCTTTCCGGCGCCACCAGCACCTGCTTGAGCGCGCCGACCAGCCGGGTGCGCGCGTCCGTGCCGTCGCGCACTGTTACGGTGTAGAGGCCGTCCTGCGGCGCCAGTCGGTCGCGTACCGCCGGCGAGCGGAGCGAGGCGCCGATCACGCCCCAGCGATGGTCGCCGGCACTGAGCGCGTCGTCGTAGACGATCGCCTGGTGCGCCTTGTGGAAGGCGCCGAGGCCGAGATGGACAATGCCGGGGGTGGTGGCGTGGCGGTCGTAGCGGGGGCGTTCGACGGCGGATGGAAGCACGTCGACGGTGGATCGGCTGAGCCTCGTCATAGCCGTTCCCCGGCGAGAGCCGGAGCCCAGGTCTGCGTGCTGATCTGGGCCCCGGCTCTCGCCGGGGAACGGGATGGGCGGAGCGGGCGAGAGCTGGTGTTCGCTGAGGGTAAATCTTGCTCGCTATCGCTCGCGCCCCTCTCCCAACCCTCTCCCCTGACGGGGAGAGGGCTTGTTGTGCGGAAAAAGCGGATCGCCCTCACAATTTGTAGGTCGCCTTCACCAGGTCGTAGGTCAGCGCGCGGGCGAGGTCGTGGGCTTCGTCCTCGTCCAGCCGGTGCTCGGCGACGAGGCGGGCGAGAAAGGCGCAGTCCATGCGGCGGGCGACGTCGTGGCGGGCCGGGATGGAGAGGAAGGCGCGGGTGTCGTCGTTGAAGCCGACGGTGTTGTAGAAGCCGGCGGTCTCGGTCGCGCGTTCGCGGAAGCGGCGCATGCCTTCGGGACTGTCGTGGAACCACCAGGGTGGGCCCAGCCGCAGCGCCGGATAATGGCCGGCGAGCGGCGCCAGCTCGCGGCTGTAGGTGTCCTCGTCCAGCGTGAAGAGAATCAGGGTCAGGACCGGCTCGTTGCCGAAGCGGTCGAGCAGCGGCTTCAGGCCGCGCACGAACTCGCCCGGCAGGGGCAGGTCGGCGCCCCTGTCGCGACCGAAACGCGCCAGCACCGACGGATTGTGGCTGCGGTAGACGCCGGAATGGAGCTGCATCACCATGCCGTCCTCGACCGACAGGCGCGCCATCTCGGTCAGCATCTGGCCGCGGAACAGCTCGGCATCGGCCGGCGCGACGTTGCCGGCCAGAATGAGGGCGTAGAGCGCCTCGGCCTCGGCGCCGGGCAGGTCGGCGGTGAAGGCGCTGGGATGGCCATGGTCGGTCGCGGTCGCGCCGGCCGCGCGGAAGAAGGCGCGGCGATTCTCGTGCGCGCGCAGGTAGCCCGCCCAGGTGGAGACGTCCTCGCCCGCCAGTTCGCCGAAGCGGCGGAGATTGTCGGCGAAGCCGGTCGTCTCGGGATCGATCACCGGATCGGGGCGGTAGGCGGTGATCACCCGGCCTTTCCAGCCGCTCTCGCGGATCGTCTGGTGATGCTGGAGCGGGTCGAGCGGGCTCTCGGTGGTGGCGATCAGCTCGATATTGAAGCGCTCGAACAAAGCGCGCGGACGGAAGGCCGGCGTCCGCAGCGCGGCGTCGATCGTGTCGTAATAGAGATCGGCGGTGGCGGCTTCGAGCCGCACGTCCAGGCCGAACGCCTCGGCGAAGACCCAGTCGAGCCACAGGCGCGACGGCGTGCCGCGGAACAGGGGATAGTGGCGCGCGAAGATGCGCCAGATCGCGCGCGGATCGGCCGCGGTCGGGCTGCCGTCGACGGTCGGCACGCCCAGCTCGTCCAGCCGCACGCCCTGCGAGTAGAGCATGCGGAAGACGTAGTGGTCGGGGACGATCAGCAGCTCGGCCGGATTGGCGAAAGGCCGGTCACAGGCGAACCAGGCCGGATCGGTGTGACCGTGCGGGCTGACGATCGGCAGGTCGCGGATCGGTTCGTAGAGGGCGCGGGCGATGGCGCGGGTGCGCGCGTCGGCGGGAAACAGGCGGTCGGGGTGGAGTGTCAGCTTCGCCACGGCTCAGGCCTTCACGGTCAGTTTGGTGACGCTGGCATAGTGCGGGTTGATGAGGTGGATGACCAGCAGTGCGACGAGGTAGGCGCAGCCCGCGACGACGAAGATCGGCGTGTAGCTGCCGAACGTCTGCAGGATGTAGCCGGCATATTTGGCCATCAGCATGCCGCCGGCTGCGCCCGCAAACCCGCCGAGCCCGACCACCGTACCCTGGGCGAAGCGCGGGAAGGCGTCGGCGGGCAGCGAGAAGTGGTTGGCGGAGAAGCCCTGATGACCGGCGCAGGCCATGCCGATCAGCAGCACCGCCACCCAGATGTTGGGCGCGGCCCAGGCGAAGGCGACCGGCACCACGATCAGCGCGCAGATCAGCATTGCCGTCTTGCGCGCGACGTTGGCGCTGATGCCGCGCGTCAGCAGGCGCGACGAGAGCCAGCCGCCGAAGATCGAGCCGACGTCGGCCAGCAGGTAGATGGCGATAAGCGGCGGCCCGAAATCCTTGAGGCTGACGCCGTAGCGCCGTGAGAAGAAGTCGGGCAGCCAGAACAGGAAGGTCCACCAGATCGGATCGATGAGGAAGCGCCCGGCCATGTAGGCCCAGGCCTGGCGCGTGCCGAGCACGCTGGCGAAGGTTGCGCGGCCCTGATCGACGAAGGGCTCCGCCTCGATATAGTCGATCTCGGCCTGGCTGATGTGGGGATGCTCGCGCGGGCGGCGGTAGAGCGCCATCCAGCCGACCAGCCAGACCAGATTGAACAGCCCGGTGATGAGGAAGGCGGAGCGCCAGCCGAGCGCGAGCGTGATGGCGGGCACGATCAGCGGCGTCACGACCGCGCCGACATTGGCGCCGGCGTTGAAGATGCCGATGGCGAGCGCGCGTTCGCGCTTGGGGAACCATTCGGCGGCGGCGGCGAGCGCGGCCGGATAGGTGCCGCTCTCGCCGAGCGCCATGGGCACGCGGACGAAGGCGAAGCCGAGCGTCGAGGTGACGAGCGCGTGCGCCATGTGCGCGGCGGTCCAGACACCCATCGCCAGCAGGTAGCCGATCTTCGCACCGACCCGGTCGATCAGGCGTCCGAAGAAGAGGAAGCCGATGCCGTAGGCCGCCTGGAACCAGAAGACGATGTCGCCATAGCCGCTCTCCGACCAGCCGTAATCCTGCTGCAGCGTCGGCTTCAGCACCGACAGGACGAGCCGGTCGATGTAGGACAGCACGACCGCGAGGAAGAGCAGCGAGCAGATGATCCAGCGCACCCGGCCGACGGGCGGCCTCGGCACGTAAGCAGATGCCGTCATCGCTGTTCTACCAGTTGAACAGGGTGCCGTCTTCCAGCCGGTTCACCGGCAGGAAGGCGCGCCGGTAGGGATATCTGGCAGCTTCGGCCTCGTCGATGTCGACGCCGAGGCCGGGCGCGTCGCCGGGATGCATGGTGCCGCGCTCGAACGTGTAGGCGTGGGGAAAGACTTTGTCGGTCTCGGGCGTGTGGCGCATATATTCCTGCACGCCGAAGTTCGGGACGGAGAGATCGAAGTGGAGGGCGGCCGCCATGCACACCGGCGACAGATCGGTGGCGCCATGGCAGCCGGTGCGGACCTGGTAGAGGTCGGCGAGTGCGGCGATGCGCCTGAGATGGGTGATGCCGCCGGCGTGGACGACGGTGGCGCGGATATAGTCGATCAGCTGGTTCTGGATCAGGTCCTTGGCGTCCCAGATCGAGCTGAACACCTCGCCCACTGCTAGCGGCGCGGTGGTGTGCTGGCGGATGAGCCGGAACGCCTCCTGGTTCTCGGCCGGCGTTGCATCCTCCAGCCAGAAGGGACGATAGGGTTCGAGATCCCTGCCGAGGCGGCCCGCCTCGATCGGCGTCAGCCGATGGTGGATGTCGTGCAACAGGTGCACGTCCCAGCCGAGCGCGTCCCGCGCCGCCTCGAACAGGGGTGGCACGGAGCGCATATATTTGTGGGTCGACCAGACATTCTCGGTCGGCAGATCGGCGTCCGCCGGCTCGTAGAAGTAGCGGTCCTTGGAGACGCCGTAGGTGGAGGCGAGCCCCGGCACGCCCGCCTGCAGCCGGATCGCCTGGTAGCCCTCCTCCTGGTAGCGGCGGGCATTGTCGACCGTCTCCTCGACGTCGCGGCCGTTGGCGTGGCCGTAGACCATTACGCTCTCGCGGCTCGCGCCGCCCAGCAATTGGTAGAGCGGCAGGCCCGCGACCTTGCCCTTGATGTCCCACAAGGCCACGTCGACCGCCGCGATCGCGGTCATCGTCACCGGCCCGCGCCGCCAGTAGGCGCCGCGGTAGAGATATTGCCAGATGTCCTCGATCCGGTGCGCGTCGCGTCCGATCAGGCAGGGGATCACATGATCCTGCAGGTAGGAGGCGACCGCCAGCTCGCGCCCGTTCAGCGTCGCGTCGCCGACCCCGTACACGCCGGCATCGGTCTCGATCTTGAGCGTGACGAAGTTGCGCCCGGGCGACGTGACGATGACGCGGGCGGACGTGATCTTGGGCAAGGCGCTCTCCCGCCAGGCCGATGCCCGATCCGCACCGCTTATTGATAGCGATATCATGATCGTTGCGGCTATCCGGTGTCAACGGGCTTAGGCTGGCATGACGGGCTGCAACCGGCAAGAGAGAGGGAGCAAGAGCGAGGCGATTGCCGCGTCTGCTGGCGCAACGCCCCTCCTCTACCGCTTTCGCCGCGTGCGCTCAGGGGAAGCTTCCGCACCTCATCACGCGGCCACTCATTTTTTTGCCTCCGGCGCGAACAGGGATTAGGACCCGACTAGGAGCAGCCCGTCTGCTCCGCCGGAGAGAAGGTTGGGCCAGAGGACTTCGCGCCGCCAGGGCAGCGCACCGACGATCAGCGACGTCGCCGCGAGCGCCGGCGTTTCGCCCATGACGGTGTCGCGCGTGATCAACGGCGAGGCCAATGTCCGCGCGGCAACCCGCGACCTGGTCAACGCCGCGATCCAGCAGCTCGGTTACGCTCCCAACCGCGCGGCACGCAGCCTGGCGGGCGCGGAAGAGTTGCGGATCGGGCTGCTCTACTCCAATCCGTCCGCAGCCTATCTCAGCGAGTTCCTGGTCGGCGGCCTCGACCAGGCCAGCCGCGGCAACATGCAACTGATGGTCGAGCGGTGCGAACTGGACGCGCAGGAAGTGAAAGCGGCCGAGCACCTCGTGCGGATCGGCATCGATGGCGTGATCCTGCCGCCGCCGCTGTGCGACTCCGCCGCGGTGATCGAGGTGCTGCAGCAGGCCGGCATACCGATGGTGGTGGTGGCGAGCGGCAAGCCGCCGGCGGAGATCAGCGCGGTGAGCATCGACGACGAGCGCGCGGCGTTCGACATGACGTGCCACCTGGCGAAGCTGGGCCATCGCCGGATCGGCTTCATCGCAGGCAACCCCAACCAGACCGCCAGCGCGCGCCGCTGCGACGGCTACAGGCGCGGGCTGGCGGAGAGCGGCATCGGCTTCGATCCCGAACTGGTGGTCGAAGGGCTGTTCACCTACCGCTCGGGCCTGGATGCGGCCGAGCGGTTGCTGGAGCTGAAGCAGAAGCCGTCCGCGATCTTCGCCGCCAACGACGACATGGCGGCCGCTGCGGTGGCGGTCGCGCACCGCCACGGCCTGGACGTGCCCAGCGACATCACCGTGTGCGGGTTCGACGACACGCCGCTGGCGACCACGATCTGGCCTGAGCTCACCACCATCCACCAGCCGATCCGCGACATGTCCAAGGCGGCGATGGAGCTGCTGGCCGGGGAGATCCGCGCGCGGCGCGGCCCGGTGCGGCCGGCGCCCAAGCACCTGCTGCTGGACTACACCTTCGTGCGGCGCCAGTCGGATGCGGCACCGCGGCGGCGGCCGGCGGCGCGGGGGTGAGCGCCGCCCGGCGTCCATCGTAAAGCGAGACGCTTAAATCAGCTCGGCGGCCAGCTTTGCCCGCGCCGCATCCGCAATGAACCCGGATCGGTTTGCGGCGATCCGATCGATGCGCGCGAGCAGACCTTCATCCATGCTGATCTGCACGCGGACCGATCTTCCCGGGCGCTCGCCTCTGACGAGGATGCGGGCGACCTCCTCTACTTCCGGATCGCGCGCGATCGCATCGATCTCGGACGGATCGTTGAGACGATCGCCGTGCTGAAGCGATACCGCGAGATGACCGCTCAGCGCTTCCTCGGCCGATAATGCCGCAGCCTGAACGGTGTCGCCGGCGGACGTGCAGCCCGGTAGATCGGGGAAGAATACGCTGTATCCATTACCGGCGCGCTCGATGATGGCGGGATAGAAGATCGTGGTCATGCCGCAATGTCCTTGTACCGAGACAGGGCCCTACCGCAAACGCAAGCCGCTCTGCCTCTCAATGCTCTTGATAGTGCCGATCGCCATGTCCGCCTTCGGGTGCGGGACGGTTACCGTGCCATGCTTGACCGGATGACGGAATTGCTTGTGGCTGCCCGACTGACGAGCTTCGTACCATCCGTCATCCTCGAGCATTCTGATGATCTCGCCGCTGCGCATTACGTCACCGGATGTGTGTATCCTATACACAACGCTATGGGTTGTCAACAGGCGTGTGTGTAGGAACTACACAAGTTCTGCAGAGATAAGCCCGCCGCTCGGCTGAGCGGCGGGCTCCACGTATTCCCGGGTTCCAGACGGCTCAGCCGACCATCGCCTCCAGCTCCTTGCCCTTGGTCTCGTGGATGAACGCCCTGACCAGGAAGAAGCTGATCACCGCCGACACGGCGTAGAAGGTGTAGGTCGGCGTCAGGCCGAGCTTGGCCGCCATGATCGGGAAGCTCTGCGCGATCAGGTAATTGGCGAACCATTGCGCGAAGCCGCAGACCGCGAGCGCGGAGCCGCGGATCTGGTTGGGGAACATCTCGCCCAGCATGACCCACATGATCGGGCCCCAGCTCATGTTGAAGAAGATCACGTAGAGGTTGGCCGCGACCACCGCGAAGGTGCCGTTGGACGGCGACAGCTGGAGGTTGCCGGCGGCATCGAGCGTGCCGCTGTGGAAGGCGTAGACCATCGCGAACAGCGACAGCGCCATGCCCGCCGATCCGAACAGCAGCAGCGGCTTGCGGCCGATCCGGTCCACCAGCGCGATCGTGACGAAGCAGGCCGCGATCGAAACCGCGCCCGAGATGATGTTGCGCTGGAGCGCGGTATCCTCGCTGGCGCCGGCCAGCTTCCACAGCGTCTCGCCATAATAGAAGATGACGTTGATGCCGACGAGCTGCTGGAACACGGCGATCACCAGGCCGGCCCACACGATCGGGCGGAAGACGGTGCCGGGCGCCAGCACGTCGCTGAGGCGGGGGCGGTGATCGGCGCTGAAGCTGCCGCGAATCTCTTCCAGCTTGGCCTGCGCGACGACGCTGCCGAACAGCCGCGTCAGCACGGCGGCGGCATGGTCGTGGCGGCCCTTCGACACCAGGAAGCGCGGGCTCTCCGGAATGAAGAACAGCGCGACGAGGAACACCGCCGCGGGCAGCGCCTGCATCAGGTACATCCAGCGCCAGGCCTCCAGGCCGCCCCAGAACAGGTTGGTCGACTTGCCGGCGGCGGCGGCGAGGAAGTAGTTGACCACGAAGGCGGCGGTGAGGCCGGTGATGATCATCACCTGCTGGATGGTGGTCATGCGGCCGCGGATATTGGCGGGCGCCACCTCCGAGATGTAGGCGGGCGAGAGCACGCTGGCGGTACCGACCGCCATGCCGCCGCACAGCCGCGCGATCACGAAGATCACGTGGTCGTGCGAGATGCCCTGGACGAGCGCGCCGACGAGGAAGAGCGCAGCCGCGAGCATCATCACGTTGCGACGGCCGAACACGTCGGCGAAGCGGCCGGCGAGGAAGGCGCCGATGAAGCAGCCGATCAGCAGCGAGCCGACGGTGAAGCCGAGGCTGGCGTCGCTCAGGTCGAAGGCGGCGCGAAGCCCGTCCTGGGTGCCGTTCACGGCGCCGCTGTCATAGCCGAACAATAATCCACCGATCGTGGCGACCGCCACGATCGCGGCGATGAATCCCAGGCTGCCCTGGTTCGCCCCTCGTTCCATGTACCTCTCCTGCTTGCCTCTGTCGTTGCCGGTCAGGTCAGCCTGACCAGGTTGCCGGGAAGGCCCGGCACGTCCACGTCGAACGCGAAGATGTTCCCGGCCAGAGGCTGGTCGGCCAGCGCGGCCGGATCGAGCCCCTTCCGGGCGGAGGTGACGTAAGCGGTGCGCAGATCGTCTCCCCCGAACGCGATCTTGGTGATGTTGGCAGCCGGCAGCCGTACCTCGGCGGCGACGCGGCCGTCCGGCGCGTAGCGGCGCGCGCGAAATCCGCCCCACAGGCCGATCCAGACATGGCCCTCGGCATCGCAGACGCTGCCGTCGGGCCAGCCGTCGGCCGGATCGATCGTGGCGAACACGGTGGGCTCGCCAACCGTGCCGTCATCGCGCAGCGGCACGGCATGGATCACGCGGGCGAGGGTATCGGTATGATAGAGCAGGCGGTTGTCAGGACTGATCGCCGGACCGTTGGTGATGCGGACCGGCGGCAGGCCGCTGTCGCGCACCGCCCCGCGGTCGAAGCAGTAGAGCCGGCCGGTCGCGGCTTGCTCGCCGTCGTCCATCGAGCCGAACCAGGCGCGGCCGGCGGCGTCGACCGTCGCGTCGTTGAGGCGGTTGCCGGGCGTACCGCCTTCGGGCCGGGCGATGACGTCGAACGTGCCGGCCGCAGGGTCGAAACGGGCGAGGCCCTGCTGCAGTCCGGCGAGGAACGCGCCGTCGTCGGCCGGCAGCACCCAGCCGACCTGCCCCGGAGCGTCGTAGCTGCGATGCGCGCCGCTCGCTGGATCGAAGCGATGCACGCGGGGGCCCTTGATGTCGACGAACCACAGCGCCTGGTCGCGCGCGACCCAGACCGGTCCCTCGCCCAGCGCCGCCTGAACATCCAGAACGCTCCGCACTTCACCCATCAGCGCCACCCCGCATCGACGAAGTAATCATGGCCCGTGCACATGCGGGCATCGTCGGAAGCGAGGAACAGCACCATCGCGGCAATGTCAAACGGCTGGATGCGGCCGTCGAGACATTGCGCGCGCACGATCTCGGCCTCGCCCTCCGGCGTGTACCACCTCATCTGACGCGGCGTCTGGACGTTGCCCGGAACGACCGTGTTGACGCGGATGCCGGAGCGGCCGAGGTCGCGCGCCAGCGCGCGGGTCATGCCCTCGATACCCGCCTTAGCGGCCTGGTAGAGCACCAGGTCGGCCATGCCCAGGTGCCAGCTAATCGAGCCGAAGTTGAGGATGACGCCGCCGCCGGCGCGCCGCATCGCCGGCACCACCGCCTGCGCCGCGAAGAAGAGGTGGCGGAGGTTCACCGCCATGCGATCGTCCCAGTAAGCGGGCGTGACCTCCTCGATCGTGTGGCGATCGTCGTTGGCAGCGTTGTTGACGAGCACGTCGATGCCGCCGAGCTCCGCCTCGAAGCCCTCGATC
>CAXTUG010000010.1:0-27439 GCA_964247375.1 uncultured Sphingomonadaceae bacterium | reverse complement strand
CGATCGGCGCCGACGGCTCGTTCAACCAGCCGATGGCGGTCACCGTCATCGGCGGGCTGATCCTGTCCACCCTCCTCACCCTGCTGATCGTCCCCGCCGGCTTCAGCCTCGCCGACGGCGTCGAGAAGTCGCTCGGCAGCCGCCTCGGCCCCGCGCTCACCAATGGCGGCGAAGGTGCCGCGCCGCCCGGCGCAGCGCAGCCGGCCGAATAGTCGGTCAAACCTGCGACGCCTGACGTGCCCAGCTGACGATCGCGCCGGTCGGCATCGCCCCGGCCTGGCGCGCGATCTCGCGTCCGCCGAGAAAGAGGATCAGCGTCGGGATCGATCGCACCGTATAGCGTGCCGCGATCGCCTGCTCCGCTTCGGTGTCGAGCTTGCCGAGCCGCATGTACGGCTCCAGCGTGGCCGCCGCAGCGGCGAAGGCGGGGGCCATCTGACGACACGGTCCGCACCAGGACGCCCAGAAGTCCACGAGCAGGGGCAGGTCGCTCCGGCCGGCATGCAGGTCGAAATTGGCGGCGGTCAGCACCAACGGCTCGCCCCGGAACAGCGGCGATCCGCACTTGCCGCACTTGCCCCCGCCGGCGAGGCGGTCCTGCGGCACGCGATTGGCAGTGGCGCAGGCAGGACAGCGAACGATCTTGCTGGCAGTCTCGGTCATGGGCTCCTCTGCCGTTCGAACCGCACAGAAGCGCGGGCGTTCCGTCGTCGGCAATGCCGGCGAGAGCTCAGCGCGTGATGCCGATGCCGGCGCGCACCCGTGTCTGATGCCGATCATAGTCGAGCAGGTTCTCGCCGTAACCGACGAAGCCCTGGCCGAAGAGATAGAGTTTGGGCCCGCCGCCGAGCAGCCGCGGCAGCGGATAGGAGACCAGCGCCTCGGCCGCGCCCTTGCCGCTGCCGGCGTTGAGACGGCCGCTGGCATCGAGCTGCAGCCCACCCGGCGATCCGATCCGCGCGAACAGGCCGGCATGGCCGCGATAGCGGGCAATGTCGGGATTGCCCGAGCGCGTGCCGACATAGGCCCACACGCGCGGGCCGATCACGAGGTCGGCACCGCCGATGCGCGTCTTCGCTTCGGGCTCGAGATAGAGGATGTTGACGCTGCGCGATGCCGTGCCCGACCGGCCGTTCGACTGGTGACGGGCGCCGAAGCGGCCGCCGATCGCCCAGCTGCCGATCGTCGCCAGCCGCGGCAACGCATAGTAGAGTTCGGGCATGTAGTCCACGTCGCGGAACGGGGAGGAGTTGCGCCCGAGATCCCACAGCATGCGCTGCGTGTAGCCGAACATGATCCTGTCGACCCACGACGTGCGCCGATCCGGGGTGCCGAAGAACTGATATCGGAAGCTGATCTGCAGGCGCGCGTCGCTGTTCGTGCCGGGACCGTAGACGGCGTAGATGGGCTCGTAGGTCGAGAGATTGGCCGCGAAACTGTCGCCGCGCTCCTCGGCTGCGACCCGCGGCGACCGATCTTCAGCAGCCCGCGGCGGCGTACCGGCCGGCGGGGACGATGCGTCCGCCGCCAGCTGCAGCTGCGGCCCGCCCCACGCGATCGTCACTGCCGGCGCCCCGGGCAATCGCAGGGTGAGCGGGCCCGCACCGGTGCCGGGCGGCACGGTAAAGCGGTAGTGCAGCCGCGCGAAGCCGGACGGCGGCAGCGTCACGCTGTCCGCCTGATCATCGCCGCGTTCGAGCTGCACCGGCGCGGCGGCTCTGCCCGGCAGGTCCAGCGACGCCGCGATCACCGGCGCGGCCGCAATGTGATGCGGCACCGGATCGGCATTGGTCACGATCAGCTCGACCGCCACCGTCGCGTTGGCGGGATCGACCGACGTCGACGCGACGATCGGCGGCTCGGCCGCGGTGGGCGCCGTGAGGAAGGGACCGGACGCGAGCAGCAGAAGCAGGGGACGCATCTGCCGCAAGCGCACGCCGTCCGCTTATGATCCGTAGCCCCGGAGACTTCCCGCACCTGTGACGTACGGGCAACGCACCATCGGAAGGGCGTGACGTGCGGCTTTCGATCTGCTGAAGGATTGTAACGCCACATAGTCACACCGGGAGAGCCCGCATGGTCGACCAATTCTTTCCCACGCTCTATCTCAAGCGGTCCTGCCCCTTCTGCCTGAAGCTCAGGATCTTCCTGACCGAGGCCGGCATGGTCGACGGTTTCCGCATCGTGATCTTCGACGACGGCGACGAGACCCATCAAGCGTTGCGCGGGCGCCTGACCGCGGCCGGTCAGGAACCCAGCTTTCCGGCGGCGGAGCTGGCGCCGGACACGCTGGAGACGGGCTCGGACGCACTGATCGCCCGCTTCGCCAGGCAAGCTGGCCTCGATCCCGCCGCCATGCCGCTGCTGACCTACTACACGGAGGGCGTGTTCAAGCAGTATATCGCAATGTTCAGGGAATTGAAGGAGCTGAAGGAACGGGGGACGAACGGATAAGCTCGGGCGCAAGGATCGCACCCGTGCTTCAGGGAGCAGATGTCGTGAGCTGGCGGCAATCTTTTCAGCCGAAGGACTTCGTGACGATCGGCCTGTCCGTGGCAGCGCTGATATTGTCGATCATGAGCTGGCGCGCGGGCGTGGCGAGCAGTCGTCATGGTTCGGTCAACAGCCAGATGCAGCTCTACCTAAGCGAGTATGTCGCGGCGCTCGACGCCGAGCCGCTGGTCTTCACCCAATGCGGCTAAGCCCGCGCCACGCCGCGCAACCGCCAGCGCGCGCAGATCGTGCTCGGCCTGCTGATCGGCCTGGTCGAAGCGATGGACGTTGCCGACGACCGCCGTTCCCGCACCTGGCGCACCCGCATCGCCGATCTCAAGGGCCCGCTCTACGACCGCGACTGGGATCCAACCGCCTATGCCGGAACGGCGCGAATGGCGGGCGAGATCGGCGCGCTGCGCAAGGGCCATCTCGGCGCTATCGACTGCACGACCTCGTCGTGAGCCATTCTTCGCATATGCTGCGACGACCGGGTCGCGTCCGTCCCGGATGCGGCGGCTCTCTTCGACCGGCCGGCGCCTATTCCACCCAATCCAATCCGATCTCACGATAGAGGTCACGGTCCTCCTCCCACCGCGGATTGACCTTCACGTGCAGGAACAGGTGGACCTTCTGGCCCGTGATCCGGGCCAGCTCCTCGCGCGCTTTCTGGCCGATCTCCTTCAGCCGTGCACCGCGATGGCCCAGGATGATCGCCCGCTGCGTGTCGCGCGCGACCAGAATCTGCTGGTGGATCGCGACCGATCCGTCGCGCCGCTCCTCATATTTCTCCGTCTCGACCGCGCTGTCATAGGGCAGTTCTGCGTGCAGCTGCAGGTAGAGCTGCTCGCGCGTGACCTCGGCCGCCAGCAACCGCTCGGACGCGTCCGATACCTGCTCCTCCGGGAAGTGCCACGGCCCTTCGGGCATCGCCGCCGCAAGCGCGCGCTTCAGGTCGGCGACGCCGTCGCCGGTGAGCGCGGAGACCATGAAGATCGCCTGCGGGTCCAGCATCGCCTGCAGTTCCGACGCCAGCGCCAGCAGAGGCTCCTTGTCGGCCACGTCGACCTTGTTCAGCACCACGATCTTGGGCTCCGGCCGCGCTGCGATCTGATCGGCGAGCGTGCGCGCGGCGGGCCCGAATCGTGCCTTCGCGTCCAGCACGAACGCGATCAGGTCCGCGCCCTCGGCGCCGCCCCAAGCCGCCGCGACCATCGCCCGGTCGAGACGGCGGCGCGGATCGAAGATGCCGGGCGTATCGACCAGCAGGAGTTGCACCTCGTCCGCGATCGCGATGCCCATCAGCCGCGTCCGCGTGGTCTGCGCCTTGGGGCTGACGATCGCCACCTTCTGGCCGACCAGCGCATTGACCAGCGTCGACTTGCCGGCATTGGGCGCGCCGACCACCGCAATCAGGCCGCAGCGTTGATTGCCGCTCATGCCAGCCGCTCCATCAGCATCGCCGCGGCCGCCTTCTCCGCCTCCTGCTTGGACGAGCCCTCCGCCGTCGCGCTGCCGCCGCGCTTGCCGCCTACCTCCACCTTTACCGTGAACTGTGGCGCGTGATGCGGTCCGTGCTGTCCGATCAGGATGTAGACCGGCGGTGCGCACTGGCGCGCGGCGGCCCACTCCTGCAGCGCCGACTTGGGATGCTTGGGTGCCTCGCCCCGGCGGTCGAGCTTGCCGTTCCAGGCACGCCGCACGAAGGAGGCGGCCGCGTCGAGCCCCCCCTCCAGATAGAGCGCGCCGATCAGCGCCTCGACTGCGTCGCCCACCACATTGTCGCTTAGCTGCGCGCCGTCCTCGCGTGCCTGCTTGCCGAGCCGCAGGTGCGCGGACACGTCGAGCTCGCGCCCGATCTCGGCACAGGCTTCGCGACTGACCACGGCGTTCAGCCGAGCGGACAACTTGCCCTCGGGCTCGTCCGGGAACAGCTCGTACAGCCACGTGGCGATCGCGAGGCCCAGCACGCGATCGCCCAAGAACTCCAGCCGCTGATAGCTCGGACCGCCCTGGCTGCCGTGCGTCAGCGCCCGTCGGAACAGCGCGAGGTCGCGCGGACTGTGCTCCAGCGTGTCGTTGATCCATTCGGCAAGGGCGGCATCAGGCGTCATTCCGTCCATCTAGCCGAGACGCCCGCTCCGGCCAAATTGCGGGCTCTGCACGGAAGGGATACCGCACTTCCGAGGTGAGGAGGCTTTGCGATGGTGCGGGTGGTCGGGCTTGAACCGGCACTCCCTGAGAAACTGGATTTTGAATGAGCTACGCTCCCCTATGCTCGAGTACGCCGGAGCAGGACAACGCGAGCTGGAACAGCAGTTTAGCTCTTCGTCCTACGCCCGACCTCGCCGTGAAACGCTCCCGTTCTCCCTGGCGCCGCTCCTATGTCGCTCCTCAGGGGCGAGTCCCGCAACGCCGGCTCAGGTGACGTCCATCGCGTCGGCTGAGGTCTGCGGTCGAGCCGCTACGTCGCTTAGATGCATCACGACAGCCGGCACATCGCAGCTACAATCACGACGTGTCGAAGATGCCGCAGTCTAATTCGAAGAGTGTTCAGTTTGGCAGCGCTCATCGCTGGTGCACGGTGGCTCTGCGCTCATCCTCTCCTGCCATCGTGCCACACGCCTCCTCGATAGCCGTGATGATGTTGGGATAGGCCGCGCATCGGCACAGATTGCCGCTCATGAACTCCTGAATGTCGGCTCGCGACCCGGCGTGCCCCTCGCGGACGCACGCGACCGCGGACATGATCTGGCCCGGGGTGCAATAGCCGCACTGGAAGGCGTCGTGGTCGATAAATGCCTGCTGCATCGGATGCAGGTCTTCGCCGGACAGGCCCTCGATCGTGACGATGGCGCTATCCCGGTGCATGATTGCGAGCATGAGGCATGAGAGCATGCGCTCGCCGTCAACGTGGACGGTGCAGGCCCCGCACTGGCCGTGGTCGCATCCCTTCTTGGTGCCGGTGAGCCCGATCTGCTCGCGCAACGCGTCGAGCACGGTCGTGCGCGGGTCGGGTCGGATGCGGTATTCGGTCCCGTTGACGTGCAGCACCATCGCGTCGGCGTCATTCATGGCGGGCCTCGATCAGCTTGTCGGGGGTGAAGGGCAGCGAGCGGAGCCGCCGGCCAGTAGCGTTGAAGATGGCGTTGCCGATCGCGGGCGCGACGCCGTTGGTGCCCATCTCGCCGACGCCGTGCGCGCCCAGTTCGCCGGCGTTCGGGTCGGGGACATTCAACACTTCGATCGTTATCTCGGGCGTGTCGGCGCAGGACGGAACATGATAGTCGGCGAGATTTCGGATTACCGGCAGGCCATTGACGGGATCGAACAAGGTCTCCTCGCACAAGGCCGCGCCGAGCGCGAAGATCATGCCGCCCATGATTTGCGACCGGGCTGTGCGCGGGTTGATGAGCCGCCCGCAGTCATATGCGCCACAGAGCCGCGTGACCCGCACGGTGCCGGCCTCCTCGTCGACGCGCACTTCCGCGAACACGGCGCCGAACGAGTAAAAGGCCCAGCGCATCCTCTCCAGCCCCGGCTTGACATCCGCCGTCCCGGCGACGTGCGGCAGGCCGACGCGGCGCAGGACGGCGGCATAGTCCTCACCCGTCGCAGGATCGCTTGCGAGATGAAGCCGGCCATCGGCGCAGGCGATCGCTTCCGGCCTGGCACCGTGCAGCGGCGAGCCCTTGTCCCCGATCGCCACCTTCTTGAGCGCGTCCACCGCGTTCCGGGCGGCGTCGAACACGGCCGGTCCCACCGTCGCAGTGGTGATCGAGCCGTGGGTCGGCGGCGCCTTTGGGAACGCGCTGTCGCCCAGGTCGAAGGTGACGCGGTCCAGCGGCATACCGACGCCATCGGCGGCGATCTGGCGGAAGATCGTGTAGGCGCCATTGCCGAGCTCGTGTGTGGCGGAACGCGCGCGCGCGGTGCCGTCCGCGTAGAGGCGCACCTCCGCCGACGCTTCCTGCTGGGCTGCCGGGTGCATCACGCTAGACATGCCGTAGCCGACCAGCTCGCGCCCGACCCGGTGCGCGCGCGGACGGGCGACGCGGCGGTTCCAGCCGAAGCGGGCGGCGGCGCGGTCGTAGCAGTCG
This sequence comes from uncultured Sphingomonadaceae bacterium, assembly GCA_964247375.1. Lineage (GTDB taxonomy): Bacteria > Pseudomonadota > Alphaproteobacteria > Sphingomonadales > Sphingomonadaceae > Sphingomonas_I. The sequence continues at coordinate 20,846 of CAXTUG010000010.1, read as the reverse complement.
AGCAGGTGCTTGCTGGAGAAGGGCAGCCCGCTGTCAGGATCGCGCGCCGCGTGGTTGCGCCGGCGCAGGTCGATGGGATCGACGCTTAGCTCGCATGCTAACTCGTCGAGCGCCGTCTCCAGCGCCCAGCCGCCGGTCAGGAAACCGGGGCCGCGCATCACGCTGGGGCTCGGCAGATTGAGGTGTGCGAGTTCGTTGGTGAAGCCGAGCTCGGGCACTCCGTACATCATCTTGGTCATGCGCGAGCCGTATTCGGTATAGCCGCTGACCATCGAGCTGTGCTGCCGCGTCCAGTGGTGGAGCGCGCCGATGCGACCGTCAGGCGCCGCACCGATCCGCAAGCGATGCTGCTGCCCCGGCCGGTGGCCGCCGACCGAGAAGACCTGCTGCCGCCGCCACTCAATGCGCAACGGACGGCCGACGACCTTGGCGGCGAGCGCGACGAGCAGCGGATTATGGTAGGTCCACGCTTTGGAGCCGAATGCGCCGCCGATGAATTTGGAGACGATGTGGATTTGGTCGGCGTCCATGCCGAAGGAGTGGGCGAAGACGTCGCGCAGCATGTCGACCGAGCGCGTTGTGTCGTAGAGCAGCAGGTAATCCCCGCCGTCACGCTCCTGCCAATGCGCGATGCTGGCGAGGATCTCGATCGGGTTATGATGGTAGACGGGGTTCTCGTACCAGCGCTCCAGCCGGACGGGCGCGGCATCATAGGCCTTCTCGACGGAGGTCCCGCCGCGCTGGAGCGGCTCGCCGCCTGAGAACTGCTTTGGGCGCGTGACGTGAGTCGCGCGCATCATGTCGACCTCGGGCGTCTCCTCGTCATAATGCACCCGCACCAGCGTCACGGCGTGACGCGCCAGCTCGGCCGTCTCGGCGACGACCACCGCGATGGACTGCGCGCCGTAATGAACGACGGGTTCCTGGAGAGGCTGGCGTACCTCACCCAGGCCGCCCTCGCCGGTGAGCGGGAAACCGGCACCCATCTTCGGATAGGACGCGAGCCGCGGCGCGTTCTCGTGGCTGACGACGGCGAGGACGCCGGGCACCGCGAGCGCGTCAGTCGCGTCGATCGACCGAATCGTGCCGCGTGCGATCGTGCTGTCGACCACCGCTCCGTGCACCAGGCCGGGCACGCGCCACTCGGCCGCGTAGGTGGCACGCCCGGTCACCTTGTCGCGTCCGTCGACACGCGGAGTCGCCCGGCCGACGGCGGCGAAGCGCGACGACGGCTCGGCCAGACCCTCGCCCAGGTGGAAGAGCTCCAGCGCCCTCTCCGCCAGAGTCATGCCGCCACTCCCGGCCGGCCCTCGAGCGCGGCGGCGTATGCGGCGAGGTCCAGGAAGGCGGTGGCGTCGGTCACCCGGCCGTTGTGGATGGTGAAGAACCATGCATAGTCATTGCGGTAGAGGCCGCCGGCCTTGAGCGGCGTCTCCTGGCGCCAGCGGACGATCACCTTGTCGTCCTCCGCCCACAAGCCGATCAGCGCCGGTACGCTAGGGGCGGCCAGCCGTTCGAACAGTGGAGTCACGGACGCGTCGAGATAGGCCTGCCGACCCCGGTAGACGCCCGAACCGGGCGACGATCCCGCGATCGTCCAGGTCGCGTCGTCGGCGAGCAGGTCGAAGACGCTGCCCCGGCCCGCCGCCCAGCGCGCGAAGGCGTCGCGGACCAACGCCCGGTTGCGCTCCGCGACCACGGTCACGCCGCCTCCCTAACACCCGCAATCCCGCCGACGCTGGCGGCGAGTGCGGTGCCAGGCGGCCCCTGCATCGGTGCGAGACCCGCCGTTTCCGCCAGCCCGCGCGCGATCAGCACCGCGGCGAGCGCAGGCTTGTAGGCGTTCATGGGATAGGTGCGCGCGCCCTCGACCCCGGCCTGCGCCGCCCGGCGGAACAGCGCCTCGTCCGGGCGGTGGCCCTCCAGCATTGCTTCGGCCGCGGGCACCCGCCACGGCTTGTGGGCGACGCTGCCCAGAGCGACGCGCGCTCGGCCGATCCGGTTTCCATCCATCTCCAGCGCGACCGCACAGGATACCAGCGCATAGGCGTAGGAAGCGCGATCGCGCACCTTCAGGTAATGCGACCGGCCGCTGAAAGGGGGCAGCTCGATCGAGAGGATCAGGTCGTCGAACCCGAGATTAGTGTCGCGGGAGGGATCGTCGCCGGGCAAGCGATGCAGGTCGTTGAACGCGACACGGCGCTCGCCCCGGCCGTTGCGGACCACGATCTCGGCTTCGTGCGCCGCCATCGCCACCGCCATGTCCGATGGATGCACCGCGATGCAGGTGTGAGGACTGGCGAAGCCCTCGTCGGTCTGACCGAAAATCGCGTGAAGGCGGTTGAAGCCCCTGACCGCAGCGCAGCCGGTACCCGGATCGCGCTTGTTGCAGGGCTGGGCGGGGTCGCGGAGATATGGGCAGCGGGTGCGCTGGAGCAGGTTGCCCGCCATCGACGCCATATTGCGGATCTGCTGCGACGCGCCTGCGTGGAGTGCCTCGGCGATTGCAGTGTAGCGGTCGCGGATCGCGTGATGATCCGAGGCAACCGAATTGCGAACGTTCGCGCCGACACGTATCCCACCCGCTTCGGTCGCGGTGATCTCGTCGAGCTCGATGCGCGAGATGTCGACCAGCGCGGCAGGGCACTGGACTCCTTCCTTCATCAGGTCGACCTGGCTGGTGCCGCCAGCGATGAACTGGGCGCCCGCAATCCGCGTGACGGCGGCGATCGCGGTCGCGGGATCAGTCGCGCACTCGTAGCGAAATGGGATCATCGCAGCGCCTCCATGACGCGGTCAGGGGTGAACGGCAGGCTGCGCAGGCGCTTTCCGCAGGCGTTGAACAGCGCGTTGCCGATCGCGGCGGGCATGTTGTTGGTGCCCATCTCACCGAAGCCGCGGGCGCCCAGGTCGCCCATGTGCGGGTCGGGAATGTCGAGCGTCTCGACCGTGATCTCCGGCACGTCGGCACAGGCGGGCACATGGTAGTCGGCGAGGTTGCGGACGACGGCTCGGCCGTTGTGCGGATCGAACAGGCCCTCCTCGGTCAGTGCGCCGCCCAGACCCGCGATCATGGCCCCCCGCAGCTGCGAGCAGGCAGTGCGCGGGTTGATGACCCGACCGACGTCGACCACGCCGGCCAGCCGCGATACGCGGGTCACGCCGGTATCGAGATCAACGCGCACTTCGGCGAAGATCGCGCCGAACGAGTGCATCTCGTACTGCTTCACCAGCTTGGAGAACGGGAATTTCCGCTTCGACGCAGGCGTGAACGAGCCCTCGGCGACGAGGCTCCGCTCGCCCGCACGGCGCAGGACCGACGCATACTCCTCACCTACGCCGGGATCGGACCTGAGCGCGAGCCGGCCATCGGCGGCGACGATATCCTTCGCCGCCACCCCGGACAGCGGACCGTCGTTCGTACGGCGCGCAAGGTCTTTCAGGTCGTGCACCAGCTTGCGGCCAGCCGCCAGCACGGCGGCTCCCACGCTGGCAGTGGTGCGTGAGCCGGCGGTGATCGGCGAGTCGGGAAAGGTCGAGTCACCGAGGTCGAAGCGCACCGCCTCGACCGGCATGGCCAGCGCGTCCGCCGCGATCTGGCGAAAGACGGTGTAGGCGCCGTTGCCGATCTCGTGCGTGGCGCTGGTCACGAGCGCGCTCCCGTCGGCGTGGAGGGTCGCGCACGCAGACGCCTGATCGAGGACGGCGGGCAGCGTGCTCGCCGCGACGCCTAGCCCGGTCGCCCAGCGGCCCTCGCGCGTGGAGCCCGGCTTGCGCTGGCGACGATCCCAGCCGATCAGCTCCTTACCTCGCTGGAAGCAGCGGGCGAGGTGCTTGGACGAGAAGGGGTGGCCGGAAAGCGGCCCTCTCTTGGCGTCGTTCCTTAGGCGAAGATCGACAGGATCGAGGACGAGCTCGTGCGCGAGCTCGTCCATCGCCGTCTCGAGCGCGAAGCCGCCCGCCAGCACGCCCACCCCGCGCATCGGCGATGGCGTCGGCAGGTTGAGGTGCCGGATCTCCTGCGCGATGGCGAGGTTCGGCACATCGTACATCATCATCGTCATGCCGGTCACCGGCTCGGGATAGCCGCTGACGGCGGAAGTGGGCGTGACGGCGTCGTGGCGCAGCGAGGCGAGATCGCCGTCGCGGGTCGAGGCGATGCGGATCGTCTGCCGCGTGATGGGTCGATAGCCGTTCAGCTCGAACATCTGCTGCCGGGTCCATTCCACCTTGAGCGGCCGGCCGATCATGCGGGCGGCGGACACGGCCAGCAGGACGTTGCCGAACATCCACGCCTTCGATCCATAGGCGCCGCCCAGAAAGGGAACGAGCAGGCGGAGATTCGCCTTGGGCAGGTCGAGGCAGTGGGCCAGCACCTCCGTCGCCGACTTGATGATCCGCGTGGTGTCGTGGAGCGTCAGGAAGTCGGCGCCGTCGCGCGTCTCCCACTCCGCGACCGTGCACAGGGTTTCGATCGCGCAATGGGCGTGGACCGGCGTCTCGTAACGCCGTTCCAGCCGAACCTCGGCGGCGTCGTAGGCTTGGTCGGGATGGCCGGTCGAGAGCTGCAGGGGCTCCATCCCGCAGTAGCTCTTCGGCTTCGACCGCCGCGTGGCCGTGTCGAGGTCGAGTTCGGGCGTTTCCTCATCGTAGGAGACACGGACTTGCGTGGCCGCGAAGGTCGCCTGCTCGAAAGTCTCCGCGACGATCAGGACGATCGCCTGGCCGGCGTAATGGACGCGGTCGTCCTGCATCGGCAGCATCATCTCGATGAGGCCGCCTTCGCCCGAATATTGGATACCCTGCACCATGTCGGGCAGATGCGTCAGCTTGGGCGCGTTCGCGGGCGTGAGCACCGCCACCACGCCTGGCAGCGCTTCCGCCGCCGCGGCATCGACCGATGCCACCCGTCCCTTGGCGATCGCGCTGCCGATCACCACGCCGTGAAGGAGGCCGTCCGGCCGGTGCTCGGCGGTAAAGCGTGCCTGGCCGGTGACCTTGAGCCTGCCATCGACGCGGGGCAGCGGTCGGCCAACCGCGTGCGGCGCGAAGGCGTCCGCGTCAGCCATGACCGGAACCGCTCGAACCGGCGTCGTAGAATCCCGTCATGTCCTCGGGCGGCGTCGTCACCGTCAGGTAGATCAGGTCGGCATCGCCGGTGTTCTCGATGCCGTGCGTCTCTCCTGGCGGGGTGATGACGACGTCCCCGGCCGCGAGCGGCATGCTCTTCCCGTCCGCCGTCAGGAGCAGTGCCCGGCCCTGCTCGACGAGCCAGGTCTGCTCGGCCCCTCGATGATGGTGGCGGGGCGACACCGCACCCGGCTGCATGACCACGCGCGTGATCGTCGAGCGTGCATGCGGCGCATTTTGCGTCGACACGATCTGGGCGGATCGCTTGCCTGGCCGGGTCAGGATCTTTGCGCCGGCGACGGTGAGGCGCAGGAGGGTCATGCTGCCTTCCGCGCGGGCGCGGTGAAGACGAGCTTCTTGCTCACGAACTCCTGAATGCCGAGCCCCGACAGCTCGCGTCCGAAGCCCGAACCGCGGACGCCGCCGAACGGCAGCTCCGGAATGCTGACCACCGTGTCGTTGATGAAGACCATGCCGGTGTCCATGCGCTCGGCCACCGTGCGGCCGCGCGCGTCGTCCGTCGTCACAACCGTGCCGCCCAGGCCGAATGGCGAATCGTTCGCGATCGCGACGGCGTGGTCGGCGTCGTCTGCACGGAACACCATGGCCACGGGTGCGAACAGCTCTTCGCGGTACACGGGATTGTCGGGTGTCACCCCGGTCAGGATAGCGGGTGCGAGGAACCAGCCCGCCCGATCGATGCGGTGGCCGCCCATCAGCAGGGTCGCTCCGGCATCCACGGCGGCGCGCACCTGCGCCTCGGCGCGCTCCAGAGCGCGTTCGCTGCACAGCGGCGCCAGCGTCGTCGCCTCGTTCATCGGGTCGCCGGGCGACAGCGCCTCCAGCTTGCCGCGGAACTTGGGAAGAAAAGCGTCATAGAGCTTCGCGTCGACGACGAACCGCTTGGAGCCGGCGCAGGCCTGGCCGGCATTCTGCATCCGTCCTTGCACCGCCAAGTCCACGGCGGCATCGAGATCGGCGTCGTCGAGCACGATGAAGGCATCGCTGCCGCCGAGTTCCATGGTGCTCTTCTTCAGCGCTCTCCCGGCCTCCGCCGCGACGGCTGCGCCGGCGCGGCCGCTGCCGGTCAGCGCGACCGCCTTCACGCGACGATCCGCGATGGCCGTGGCGCACTGGTCCTGGGTCAGGAAGACGTTGGTGTAGACGCCGGCCGGAGCGCCCGCGTCCTGCATCACCTCCGCCCATGCGAGCGCGCATTGCGGCGTGCCTGACGCGTGCTTCAGCATCATTACGTTGCCGGCCATCAGGTGCGGGCCGACGACGCGCGCAACCTGGTAATAGGGATAGTTCCAGGGCTCCACGCAGAAGACGACGCCCAGCGGTCGGCACTGCACCGTCGCGTCGCCTTTCCGGTTCGGCGCGGGCTCGTCGGCGAGAAGCCGCGCCGCATTGCCGGCATACCATTCCATGATGTCGGCGCTGTCGTTCACCTCCTGCCGGGCCTCGCCGATCAGCTTGCCCATTTCCCGGACCGCGGTGGCGGCCAGAGCCTCGCGCCGTTCCCGCAGCAATGCGGCAGCGCGACCGATGATCGACCCGCGATCCTCGAACGAGCGTTCGCGCCAGCCTGAGAAGCCCTTGTCGGCGCGGGTCAGCAAGGCGTCGAGTTCCAGGTCGCTGTGATTCGCGTAGCGCGCCAGCGTCTCTCCGGTGAAAGGATTAACGGACACGTAAGGCATCGGGCCGCCTCCTTGTTTCCCGGAATCCACGCCGTGCCCGAAGGACAGTCCACGACTGCGGGAAACAGGATGTCTTCGATTTCCGTCAGCCATGACGGGACGCCCTCCCATCCGGCCAGTCGCGCGCCATGACCTTGCGCGCCTCGGCCGAGGACGACAGCAGGTCGTCGTAGAGGCGGGTGAGCCGCACCGCATGATCGAAATCGGCCGCCTCGTGCGTGTCGTGCAATATGTCGTCACGCAGCGCCGCATAGACGCAGGCCACATTTACCGCCGCGTCGGGCAGTCCCGCGAGCTTTCCCTCGTCAATATCCTGCTGCTCGCCGTCGAGCGACAATGCCAGCCGGCCCGATTGAAAGCCGCGAGCGGCGCCCCCGGCAAGCGACAGCTCGCCGCGATCGCCTGTTACGACCAGCTCGAACGGCGTCGGGCCATTGGACCTTCCGCCCATGACTTCCGCGGCAAGCGTGCCGTCCGCCTCCAGATCGCCATGAACGAGGACGTGATCGAACGTCTCGCGTTCGACCTTCCGGGCCTCGCCCTTAACGCTGACGCTCGTATATTGGCGGACGGCCAGCGCCGACGCGTCGGCGAGGCCGCCTACGAGCGAGAGCATCAGGTCGAGCGTGTGCATGCCCTGGATGATGACGAGGTTCATGCCCGCGTCCGGCTTCTCGGCGAACGTCATACCCGGCTCGATTTCGGCACCCCAGGCTGCGGCGGTCGAAAAGCAACGGGCGCCCAGGACCCGGCCGACGGCGCCCCGCGCGATGAGGTTGCGTGCGCGTTCCGCCGCCGGGCTCATCCGCGATTGAAGGCCGACCGCGACCTTGACCTGCGCCTCCCGTGCCGCCGCCGCCAGTTCCTCGGCCTGTGCGAGCGTGGGCGACAGCGGCCACTCGCAGTAGACGTGCTTCCCGGCGCTTAACGCGCCGAGCACGAGGTCGTGATGATCGGGCACCTTGACCGCAATTGTCACGATGTCGATCGCCGCATCTGCGAACAGCGCCTGCGGGTCGGCATAGCCGACGCGTGCGCCAAACACCTTGGCGGCCGCATCCGCCGTGTCCTGGCTCTTGGTTGCGATCGCACCGAGCTTCAGGCCGCTCAAGGCCTGGACCGCCGGCACATGCGACTCCCGTGCCCAGCCGCGCTCCGCGCTTGCACCGATGATGCCGACCTCGAGATCCTTGCTCATGTCTCGATCCTCTGCAGAATGACGCGCCTAAGCCGGCGCACGGCCGTAATCCTCGTCGCTGACGGGCTCCAGCCAGGTCGCCTGCTCACCCCCGTCTCCCGCTGCCTGGATCGAGATATGGATGAACAACTGGTCGGGCGCCGCTCCGTGCCAGTGCTTCTCGCCGGGCGCGATCGTCACGCTGTCACCGGGCCTGAGCGCCAGCACCGGCCCACCGTCGAGCTGGAAGCGGCCGATACCCGCCGTCGCGATCAGGATCTGGCCCAGGGGGTGGGTGTGCCACACGGTCCGCGCACCCGGTTCGAACGTGACGCGCGCGACGTGGAGCGGGTTCGCCGTTTCGCCGACCGCGACCGTCTGCTGCCAGGCGGTGCCCGTGAACGACGTCGTGTCGCCCTGCCGCGTCTCCTGCTCCACCGCACCGGTCAGCTTCATCTCTCGGCTCCTCCCGCAACCCTGGCTTCGCTCCAGGCTGCGTGCGTCCAGTTGGTGAACTCGATCACGAAGTGCTTGAGGTGCCGGTCGACCAGCTCCGCCGGTGCGGCTTCGGGCAGCAGCGTCCTCAGGCGCAGGTGCATGCCGTCGGGGCCGTCGCGGCCCTGGTGCATGGTGTAGCCGACCCGCAGGTCGGCGCCATCGACCAGCTGCGAGCCGAAGCGGACGGGAAACCCCTCGTCCCAGTCCGCCGGGAACGCCTCGCCCTCGGGCAGCGGGCGGTAGAAGACGCGCCACGGCAGGTCCGTCTCGCCGATATTCTCGATCACTTCGATGTTATTCGGCTCGGGATGCAGCACGAAATGCTCGGGATGGCCGGCGCGCAAGACCGGCTCGCGACGCTCCGCCATGGCGCGGTCGTACCAGCGGTGGAACGTGGCAGCGTCCGGCCCCGACACGACCAGCTCGGTCATACCCGTCCGCCATCGTCCGCCGGACGCCTCGACCCAGCCGCGCACGCGCGCCGTCATCGTATCGATGTCGGCCGCCAGAAGCTCCCGCATGCGATCGTCGCCGATCTTGTCCTTGAGGTAAGCGAGCGCATGTCGGGCACGCCGAAGCTCCTCGTCACGTATTTTGCGGTCGTCGAAACGCCGATCGCCCGTGATGCCGCTCGCACCGAATGTCCGAGGCCGGTCCAGGGAGGCGAGGTCCGCCATCGGCCTAGTCCGCGAAGAACCGGAGGAGCTCGTCGGCGACGCGCCCGGGCCGCTCCTCGGCGAGATAGTGGCCGCATTCGTCGATCATGACGGGATGCAGCCGCTCGACCAGCGGTGCGATCTGCTTCTCCAGGCCGCCGCCGAAGCTCGCGGTGCCGCCAACCGTCATCACCGGCATCTTCAGCCTGGTTTTGGCGTTCTCCCGATTGTGCTCGGCGTCGACCTTATGCGCCCGGAAATAGTTGATGCCACCGCTCAACGCGCCTGGGGCGGCGAGGCGGCGCGCATACTCCTCAATCGCTTCGGGCTCGATCGCATCTTCGGCATAGGCCTGCTGGCGCATGAAGTGATCGACGAACATCCGCTCGCGCCCGGCGATCAGCGCTTCCGCCAAGCCGTTCGGCGCCTCGAACAGCGGCAGGTGGTACATGCGCGGGTATTTGGCCGCATCATACATCTCCTCGAGCCCCAGCCCGGGGAGCGCCGCCTCCATGAGCACCAGGCGGCGGACCGTCTCGGGATAGGCGCAGGCGTAGGCGTAGCCGACCATCATGCCGACATCGTGGCTGACGAGGTGGATCCGCTCGAAACCGAGCTGCCGGACAAGCGCGCGGACGTCGGAAGCCACCGTGCGCTTGTCGTAGCCGCTCTGGGGTCGATCGGACGCACCGCAGCCGCGCAGGTCGGGCGCAATCACCGTGAAGCTCTTCGCCAGCACGGGGATGATCTTGCGCCAGGCGAACGATGTCTCGGGAAAGCCGTGCAGCAGCACGACCGGGTCGCCCGAGCCGGCATGCCGGTAGTAGAGCCGGATGCCGTTCACCTCCTCTAAGCGATACTCGCCTGAATCAGGTCCGACCCCGCTCATCGGCTGTGCCTTTCAACCAATCGGCCGTTAAACTTTCTCAGGCTGGACACGTTGCAGGCATTGATTGCAGCAGATATCTGCATCTTATGCAGCAATCCTCCCGGCTGTCCGAACTTCGCGCCTTTGTGGCGTTGGTCGAGTGCGGCTCCTTTACAAGCGCCGGACGATCCCTGAAGCGCGATCCTACCGTTCTATCCCGCCGTGTGCAGGCTTTGGAGGCGCGGCTGGGCGTCCGCCTCGTCACTCGCACCACACGCGCCATCACGCTGACCGAGGCCGGCACGGCATACCTGGCACGCGCCCGCGCCCTGTTGCGGGATCTGGACGCGGCGGATCGCGAGGCGGAGTCCTACGGCGACGGCGAGCCGCACGGTCGGTTACGCATAGCGCTGCCAGGCTCCTTCGCCAGGCTTTGGATGGCGCCGATCATCACCAGCTTCCTCCAGGCGCACCCCCGTGTCACGCTGGACGCAAGCTACTCCAACGCCTTCGTCGACTTGGTCGGACAAGGATTCGACGTGGCGGTGCGGCTGGCAGAGTTGCCGGACTCCCGCCTTATCGCGCGCAAGATTGGTCGGCGTCGCCGCCTGGTGTGCGCTGCTCCGGACTATCTGGCGCGTCGCGGTGTTCCCGTCGTGCCGCGCGACGTGGCGAAGCACGACTGCCTTTGCTTCACCGGCCGCGTCGATCCGCTGCGATGGATATTCCGGGTACCGAAGGAAGAAGAACTCGCCGTCAGCGTCACGCCCCGGATCACGTCCGATGATGCAGACCTGCTCGTCGAGGCGGCCCTTGCCGGACTGGGCCTGTTCTACACGACAGACTGGCACGTCGGCCCGCTTCTGGCTGAGGGCCGTCTGATCGAAGTGCTGCCCGAGTTTCCCGTTGCGGATGATGGTGGCATCTACGTGATCACGCTTAATGGCGTTACCCTGCCCAGCAAGATCCGGACCTTCTCGGACTGGGTCGCCAAAGAACTCGCTTGCCCGCCGTGGAACGCCGCCGCGAAAAGATCATCACCGTTGGCCTGCAACTCTTCCTGAAGAGAAGTGCTATAATAACGCGAGATTCAATTATTGCCAACTCACGAGGAAACGATAGATCAGGTTACCATGCAAATCACAGGAAAATGCAATTACCTTTAAACAAGTTCTGATAAGCGTAATGATTTGAACGCTTCACCGAGCCACAGCAATACCGAGCGTAGGCGCGCGTATGCCTAATAGTCTTAGGTCTTTGGCGCTGAGGCAGTTTGCATCTACAACGTTATGCAAATGCGTTGCTAGCTCTATACTATAAGAGGTTGCCCGATCGATGGTGCGGGTGGTCGGGCTCGAACCGACACTCCTTGCGGAACCGGATTTTGAGGGGGCGAGACTCCAGTATCAGATTGATATAACGTGATAAAATATGATGCAAGGAGAAACTGTGTAAGGTTTTGTGTAAGTTTCAATCGCTCTGGGGCGCAAATTCTACCAATTTGCCGGTCGCTTGCGAAGCAGCAGAGAAGGTCAATTAGGACGAACGGCCATGCTGCTGCCCATGTGATGATTCCGCCGAAAGCGGCTACGCCGGTAGGCTGCAAACGTCGAACACAGCAGAGCGAAAAAAGCGTGGATTGCCGAGCCGCCTCGCTCCAAAGACCAACCTCGGTAAAGACTTAGCAGAAAGGTCGCTCATTTGAGGTCTGGATTATCGTTGGGTGTGCTGATCGCCGCGTTGGCGTCCCCCGTCTCGGCGTCCGAGAAGCCCGCCGCTTTAGCACCGATTTTGATCGAACACGTTTCGGTGGTGCCGATGGACCGTGAAAGGGTTCTTCGTGACCAAACCGTGCTTGTCGAGGACGGTGTGATCACGGCGATCGGTAAGAAGGTCCGCCGCCCTGAAGGAGCAATTTTGATCGAGGGACGCGGTCGCTACCTGCTGCCCGGCTTAGCCGATATGCACGTCCATTCTGCAACAAGCCGAGACATGAAACTCTATCTGGCCAACGGCGTCACGACGGTCCTCAACATGGGCGGCGCGTCGAGTGCCTTCGTCGGCCAAGTCGTTCCCAAGCTCAACAGCGGCGAGCGGCCAGGGCCGCACGTCTACTTGAGCCTTCGGGTCGACGGGACACCTCGCTACGGTCAGCTTGTCGTGGCAACTCCCACCCAAGCGCGGGCCACCGTTTCGCTGGCGAAGACGAACGGCTACGATTTCATAAAGGTGTATAACAACCTTACACCCGAAACTTTTTCGGCGTTTGTCGACGAGGGCAGACGTGAGGGTTTGTCCGTCCTCGGCCACGGTGTCACCAGCGTTGGCATCCGCCCCCAACTAGAGGCGGGGCAACTCATGGTCGCCCACCTCGAAGAGTACCTTTACACGGTCTTTTTCCCACCCGACGCCGACGTGGGCAACGCCGCGCCGCCCTTCGCGCAGATTCCGGATGCCGTGGCATTTACGAAGAAGGCCGGCGCTTTCGTCACGGCCGATATTGCGAGCTACGCCGTGATTGCCGCTCAGTGGGGGCGACCGGACGTTGTGAAAGCGTATCTCGCCGCCCCGGAGGCCAAGTATCTCGATCCCGATGATCGCATTGCCTGGCGCTATGCTGGGTATGATAGCCGGACTGGCTCGCTTGACGGCCGCCTCACCTTTCTCCGCCGGTTCGCGAAGGCGCTTGCCGATGACGGGGTGCCATTGCTGACCGGCACAGACGCGCCGACGCTGCCCGGACTCGTTCCAGGATTTTCGGTGGTTACGAATCTGCGCGAACTGGAGCGTTCGGGCTTGACCCGGTTTCAGGCGCTGTCAGCAGCAACGCGTAATCCGGGGCAGATGATACTGCGAGCGAAACCTCGCGAACGCTGTTTTGGAACCGTCACGGTGGGGTGCCGTGCAGACCTGCTCCTGCTCGACACCAACCCGCTGGACAGCTTCGATGCCTTGGAGCGGCGGCAGGGTGTCGTAGTTGGCGGTCGCTGGTACGACGCCACGCGATTAAACGCGCTTTTGACCGAAGTTCAGCGGGAGTATCGATAAGATCAAGCCGGGCGCTTTCAGCTTCGCCAGTGCGCGGAGCGATATCCACTCCATCGCGAGCTTTGAAATGGCGGTGGCAGTTGTAATCGTGACCGTGTAGAATAGTTCGTTAGAATTGGTAAGCTGTCAGCGTGCATACCGCGCCAAGCAGTATGCCGGGGATATTGCTAACGATAATTGGCCAGTCCTTGCGTAGCTTGCTCCACCCATATGCTAACCACAAGGCGCTGTTGAAGACGATCGCAATCGGCAGGATCAGCGATCCTTTCTGACCAGATAGATTCAGGGCGATCTGATCCAAAAGCGAGGCATACATGACGACCGACATTCCGGTCGCCAACCAGCCGAGGAAGGTCGCTCGGCGATTCAGCGACATTTCATCGCCTGGTTCAACGACAGCGCGCCGTCGTCGCCGGCCCCGCTGCCCGCGATCACCCGCGCCGCGATTGCGCACCTCTGGTTTGAGAGCGTCCATCCGTTCGAGGACGGCAATGGCCGGATCGGTCGAGCGATTGCGGAAAAGGCGCTCGCGCAAAATCTTTTGGCCCCGACGCTAACGGCGCTCTCGGAAACGATCCATCGCCACCGCAAAGCCTATTACGCCGCACTTCAGGTCGCCAGCCAGAGCAACGAGATCGATGCCTGGTTGAGCTGGTTCGCCGATATTGTCATCGAGGCGCAAACTCGGACGATCACCCGCATCCGCTTCCTCATCGACAAGACGCACTTGCTCGACCGCCTGCGCGGGCAGATCAACGAGCGGCAGGAGAAGGCACTACTCCGCATGTTCCGTGAAGGGCCGGACGGCTTCGAGGGCGGGCTGAGCGCGGGAAACTACCGGACCATCACCGACGCCAGCCTTGCCACTGCCACGCGCGATTTGAACGATCTTGTCGAGAAAGGAGCGCTCATTCGCACCGGCGAGCGGCGGTATCCATATTCATTTGGGAAGATTGGCAGGCAGCAGGGCTGTCTTGGCGGACCTTGGCGGCTTGCGGCCTCGTCGTCGCGCTCTCATTTCGTTAGCTCCAAAAGCCCGCCGCATGAGGATATGTCATGATCTTGTTGTGCGACCACTTCCTGACGCATGAGAATGTCTAACCGGGCGCAAAGTTGTGCCGCTTTGCGGCAGAAACCCGGTGGCAAATTCGGCCCTGCCGCTGACAAGACGATCGTGTGGATCAATGGCCCTTTCGGGGTAGGCAAAACCACGGTTGCGGTGCAGCTCGCGGCGCGTCTGCCTGCTTCGATCATCCTTAATCCCGAGACAATTGGCGCCGTCCTTCTGGGGCTCCACCCGCGCCGACCGCGCGATTTTCAGGACGTGCGCCTATGGCGCACGCTTACGTCGCTGGCGTTGCGATTGCTCATGAAGTCCGGATGTCGGACCGTAATCGTCCCGATGACCGTACTTAATCCAGTATATCTATCCGACATCCTTGACCCACTTTCGCGCGGGCCCGTTGCTCTGCTGCATTTCGTGCTCGACGTTGCGGACGAAGTGTTGCGCCAACGCATCGGTTTTGATGCCTCCGATCCGCGGGCTTCTAAGTGGCGAACTGCCGCAATCGCTCGCTACTTCGCCGTACGTCTATCAATGGCGAAGGTGGGTCATGTCATCGACATGACTGATCTCCAGCCTCAGGAGATTGCCGAGCGGATAGATCAAAGCCTGAAGTCGGGCGACGTCACCCCCTACCAGTCACTGCAAAGCTGACTGGCGTTCTTATCATGCAATTTGCTTTTCATTTAGGAGTGGAATGATCAAGGACGCAGAAGCGCGACATTTCGGTGGGAACGGCTTGCGACGGTGGAGCCTCGAAATGCACGCGCGGCGCATGAAGCGCGCCGGACACTATCTGCATGGCGTCGTCGTGCGTCCGGTAACGTCCGACATCAGCTATGTCGCGGCGACCGTTCATTAGCATCGCGTGCCACGCGAACAGGATTTGATCGTCGAGCGGCGCGGCATGGTTGCAATAGACATCGGCCATGAGTTCCGCGGCGCCTGCCTCGGCCGCGCTCGCGCGGCGCTGATCGGCGGCAATGCCGAGATGCTTGGCAAGTGACGACTGAACACTAGCGCGGTCGAGAATTTCGCCCTCGATGGCGGAGCTGTCGACGACCTCCTGCGAAATGAGCTCGATCGTCAGGCCATCGCGTTCGTCGGGGTTGAGATGATGCAGCGAGCCGACTACGACACCGGAGCCTTTCAGAAATTGCTCCTCGGCCACGCGGATGCGATCCGCATCAAAGCGAAAATCGGGCCAGTCAGCAAGCTGCCAGTTCCAGCGCATGATCGATAGGACGCCTTTCTATCAATCACGATATTGCCCGACTATGATTGATAAAGCGATAGCCTATTGATCAGAATGACGCTTCGCGGCGCCGGTTGGTGGCGATGGCCGCATCCCGGTCGGGATGCCAAGTGCCAGCATGACAATGCCGTCCGATTGTCATTTCGCACGGCGGAGCGCGGGACGTGCGACCCCAAGCGATCCGCCGACGCAGGTTCCTGCCCCAGTGCGGTGGGCTTTTCGGAACCTGCTGATCGTGAATGGTGCGGGCGGTGGGAATCGAACCCACACTCCTCTCGGAACTGGATTTTGAATCCAGCGCGTCTACCAGTTCCACCACGCCCGCGACGCGATCGCCTATAGCGCAGAGAGCTTTCGACGCAACGCCAAAGGGCATCGGCGGCGGCGCTACGTCGTCGCTTTGGCGGCTTTCTTTCGGGCGGCAATCGGCTTCGGCGGCGCCTTGCGGACATTGACCGCCGATGCGTCGATGTTGTTCTTGAGATGCCGCCCGTAGAATTTCTCGATCATCTCGACGCTGGTGCGGCAGTTCTTGGCGACCTGATAGATGTCCGCGCCTTCGAGCAAGCGAAGGCAGATGTAGGTGTGGCGCAGACTGTAGCAGGTGCGGATATGCCCATCGCGGTCGAACTTGAGATTCAGCTCGTCCAGAACGGTATTCATCAACTCACGCGGCGTCTTGCCGAATATGCGATCGGTCGGCTTTAGCTGCCGGCGTTTGCGGACCCGCTCGAAGGGCAGGATCGCGCCCGGCATCGACTTGCAGAAACCGACGCCACGCTTGCCGCGCACCTCGATTTCCAGGATTCGTTCACCAGTCGACTCATCGTTGACAACCTTGACGTCCCGCAGCTCCAGCCGAGCGGCTTCATCGGGGCGAAGGCCCGTATTTCCCATGAACAGCACATAGTCGTGAAACGTCTCGCAAACCTCGCGCCAGCGCGGCTTGGGCGGGTTCTTCGCCCGCTCGCGCGTGGCTTCGTAAAGCAGCTTGTATTCTTCGGGCGAGAACCAGGCACGATGCTCGACCTTGCCCGACGTCTTATAGGGTGCGGACATATCGGGCAGTGCCGCGATCCACCCCTTGCGGTTGGCGGTCTTCAACACCTGACGGAGCGTGACGATCTCACCATGCAGCGTAGCTCGGGCAGGCTTCTTCGGCTTGCCGGTTTTCGGATCGAGCCGCGATGTCTGCCGGTGAACCCGGTATTCTTGGACCTTGCCCGCCGTGATGTCCTGAAGCGCGACATTCCCGAAGAAGGGCAGAAGGTGGACGCGAACATGTTCCGATTTCTGCTTCACATAGCCCGCGTTGCGTTCGCCCAGCGTGATGACCTCGAACTCGCTGGTGAAGGCGTTGGCGGCGTCCTCGAAACTCGGGCCGGTTGGCGTTCGCCGCCGCCGACCGTCGGTCGGCGCGCCGGTTCCGGCGATCAGTGGCTGGACGGGAGCGTCCAGCAAGGGGGCGCCACCGCGTCGGCGTTGGCGGTCTTCGACGCAGCGCTCCATATACCAGTCGCGCGCAAAGTCCTTGGCAGCGGCGAGGCTTTCTTCCTTCGTCGTCTGCCGATGGTTGCGGCTGCCCAGATAGGTCGCGCACTGCCAAAAGCGGCTGTTCTCACGCCGATAGACGTGAAGCGTCCCATCCATCAGCACATGGCTTTCGATCGGCATTCTGAGAGCTCCAAAATGTGTAAGACATGTGTAAGTCTTTTTGGAGGTCTCGTCCTTGCCTAAACCATTGGTTTTATGCGCTTTTTGGCTTACTTTTTTAGGCCAAACGCGATTTTGAGTCCGGCGCGTCTACCAGTTTCACCACACCCGCATCGCTGCCGCCTCTAACCCAGCCAAAGCCTGCCCGTCCAGCCTTCCGTGCGGCCGGCGGCTCTGCTAGCCGCCGCCCGATGGCACAGCTGGACGATCTCCTCGACGAATACGGCTTTCTGGATGCCGACGACCGCTATCGCCTGCTGATCGACCTTGGCCGGACGCTGGAGCCGATGCCGGATGCGCTCAAGACCGACGCGACCCAGGTGCGGGGCTGCTCGGCCGCGGTGTGGGTCTATCCGACGCGACGCGAGGACGGCCCGCTCCACTTTCTTGCCGACAGCAACGCGGCGATCACCAAGGGGATCATCGCGCTCGTCCTGCTCACCGTGCAGGACCGCACGCCGGCAGAGATCGCCGCCGCGGATATCGAGCAGGCGCTGGCGCCGTTCGAGCTCACGCGGCAGCTGAGCTCGAACCGTACGCAGGGTATCCCCAACATGATCGCGCTGATCCGCGACACGGCGGCGCGCTACGCCTGACGATTATTCCGCTGCGATCGCGGGCGGATCGGTCAAGCCGAGCCGGGACTCGACCTGCTCGATCGGCGTGCCGGCCTGAACGACCAGCCAGTCGCGCGCACGGGCGCCGTCCACCACCGTTACCGCACCACGCGGACAGACCTTGAGGCAACCGGTCGAGACCACGCCGAACGCCGCCTTGCGGCCCTTGCCGCCGGCACGCTTGCGCAGCAGCTTGGACAGGCGCCTGTCTCCGCTCTTGCCGAAGCCCTTTCTGCCCAGCTTCTTCTCGCACTTCGCGCATACCAGAATTGCCGAACGCCAGCGCGACGGCAGCTGCACGATCATGCCGCGCGCCGTTCCTCGGCCTGGCGGAGCACGTCCCAGGCGGCCTGGACGGCGCGGAAGCGCTCGGCCGCTTCGGCATCGCCGGGCCGCGTGTCGGGATGGTTGACCTTGGCCAGCCGCCGCCACGCCGCCTTCACGTCCTCGAAACTGGCGTCGCTCTCGAGATCGAGCACCGACAGGGCGCGCATCTCGTCGCGCGAGCGACTGCCGTCGCCCGGCCCAGCCCAGGCATAGTGCCGCGCGTCGGCATAGCCGGAAGCGTCACGCCGCTCGTTCGCCTCGCGCGCGGCCGCCTCCTCGGCAGTCAGGCCTTCGAAGTAGTTCCAGTTGCGGTTATACTCGCCCGCATGCTCCGCGCAGAAATACCAGCGCTGCGGACTGTTGGGCGATTTGGGCGCGGGGCAGTCCCCCGGCTGGTCGCATCCTTCCCGATCGCACAGGCGCACCTGCGTCGCACCGCGCTCGCTGCCGTAACCGCGCCAGCGGGGAAAGCCCCAGTCGTTGGATCGGGTGAAACGCGCCATATGCGCTAAATAAGCGCTGATCCCTGGAACGCCATCTTCGTCTTCAACTATGCGGCTGCATGAGGTAGCGCGCCCGGCGCGTCGCCGCCGTACAGCCGAGCTGCCCGTCGGGACGATAGCTCTGCTCGAAACGCGCCCGCTGGAATCCTTTGATGGTAGCGTCGTCGAACACGAACGGCGGGAAAGACATTACCGCCCGCTGACGGGTCGTCTGTCCGTCCGGCAATATGTCGAACTCCGCCTGCACCCAGCCTCCCATGCCCCAGAAGAGAGCGTCCCTCGGATAATCGCTGGAGCCCAGCCCCGATCGCCGCATCACGGGAGTGGCGTCCACCAATGCGCATTGCTGGGCCGCCACGCCGCTGCGTGCGTAGGTGGTACGCGCCGCTTCGATATTGCCCTGCTTCGCCTGCAGCGAAGCCAACCTAACCAAGGCTCCTACCCGAAGCGGGTCCTGCGGGTTCAGCCGCCGGTCGTCGGCGACCTGCTGCAGCAACGTGCCGGCATCGTCGGGCGTAACGCCGACGGCAGGCGAGGCAAGCATCAGCCTCGCCACGTTCAGCGATTGCGGGTCGGCGATGACCGCCGGATCGGCGAGCATCTCCCGAAGCGATTTCCTGTAGCTGGCCGATCCGTGCTGATCCCAGGTCCGCAGCGTCAACTCGCATAATCTCAGGAAGGTAAGCGCGCCGACCGGCGCGTGTTCCTGCCGTCCGATCGCAACCGCCTCGCTCAAGGCTTTCACCGCGTCCTGATGATCGGCGGCGGGAGCGACGGCGAAGGCGTAGAGATAGGCAGCCCGCTCGACCGATCCGGCGGGCAGTTGCGCCAACGCCGCGTGGAGCTGCAAGGCCGACTTCCCTGTCGGCAGAGGCGCACCGCGCGTTTCCAGCCAGGCGGTAAAGGAGCCTTGCAGAAGCTCGGGGTCAGCCGGCCGTCTGATGGCGTTGGAACAGCGCAGCTCGATCCGCGTGAGAATACGATAGAAGGCGGGGATCGATTTGACGTCCGCCGCACGCCACTGCCAGCCGGACACGGATCGTGCGAATTCCAGTGCCATCGGACCTGGCCGCGAAGCATATACGGGCGTTGCGAAAGCGACATGTCCATCGTCAGCAATGCCGAACTGCACCACCACGACGTCGTCAGGGCCGATGTCGCCGCCGCATGCGGGAACATCCGTATCCGCCGGAGTCGCGAACGGTCCGTCGGGAAGCCTCCCCTCACCGGTCATCGCGAGGTATTCGCGCGCTTTATCCAGCTTCTTGGCTTTGAGCGCTGCGAGCGCCAGATCGGAGCGGACGGCAACGTCGTTGAGGTCGGTTCTGCTGGTGAGCCCGCCCTGATGCTTCAGCGCGACCTGCAGATCGGCCAGCGCGTCGTCGTAGCGGCCGAGATTGAGCAGCACGCGACCACGCGTGTCATACGCCGCAGCGACGACATCGGCGTCCGTTTTGGCCGTCCCGACGACGCTCACCGCTTCGTCGGCAGCCTTCAGTGCGGCCTGCTGATCTTCGGACATGGTCGTGTTCGCCACCTTCAGCAGCACATGCACCTTCGTCAGCGGATCGCCGGCGAGCCCGCGCGCCTCTTCGAAGTCACGAGCCGCGGCCGCATAATCGTAGCTCTCCCGCTCGATGTTCCCGAGCGCGAGCAGCGCGTCGAGCCGATCATTCTGGAGTTGCTGATCCGCCTTGGGCGCCAATTCGACGCCGCGGCGGAGCGCCGATCTGGCGGCATCGCTCTCCTGCAGGTGCAGCAAAGCCTGCCCTTCCCGCATCAGGACGATCGCCCGCGTGCGCCGACTGATCGTCGGGCGATCTTCGATTGCCCTGAACTGGGTCACGGCCTCCGCCCACTTGCCTGCGTTCAGCGCCGCGCTCGCCGCCTCGAACTTTACCTGCAATGATGGTCCGGCAGCGGGGGCTTGTACGGCGGCCGCAGCCGCGAGCAGCAGAAGCGTCAGCATCTCGATCCTCGGTCGCGTCGCCCATCGATTGAGCATGCCGCAAGAAAAAACGCCAGAGGGCCTGTAAGCCGGGTTCTGTCCATTCCCTAACGGAACTGGGCGACCATTCCTCTAGGACGGCGCTCGCGCGCCGCCTCAAGCAACCAACCCGGACGACGGGCCCGAGCCAGGCCATGTGCCGTCCCTACTCGGTCTTGCTCCCGGTGGGGTTTGCCGTGCCGCCGCCGTTGCCGGAGACGCGGTGCGCTCTTGCCGCACCCTTTCGCCCTTACCCGAAGCCTGATCGGCCGAACCGGGCGGTCTGCTTTCTGTTGCACTGTCC
>CAXTUG010000009.1:0-27440 GCA_964247375.1 uncultured Sphingomonadaceae bacterium | reverse complement strand
GCTGTGGGTGCCCGGCGACGTGCGCCGCGAGGAGCAAATCAACCAAGCGGTCGACCCGGCGAGGGCGCGGTTCGGCCGGCTCGACTGCCTCTTCAACAATGCCGGCGGCGGCGCGCGCGGCACGGTCGAGACGGTCACGCCGGAGGATTTCCGCGATGCGATGGACCTGCTCGTCGGCAGCGTGCTGTTCGGCATGAAGCACGCCGCGCCGATCATGAAGGCGCAGGGAAGCGGTGCGATCATCAACAATGCCAGCGTGGCGGCGCTGCGCACCCATTATGGCAGCCTGCTGTACAGCAGCGCCAAGGCGGCGGTGCGCCACATGACCAAGGTCGCGGGAATGGAGCTCGCGCCCTACGGCATCACCGTCAACTCGATCGCGCCGGGCGGCATCGCCACGCCGATCTTCTTCGGCGGATCGGAACGCGCGACGCAGATGGACGCGGAGCATGTCGCCGCATCGATGGCCAAGCTCGAGCGCAGCCTGGCCGCGGCGACGCCGCTGCAACGGAGCGGCGTGCCCAGCGATATCGCCTATGGCGCGCTCTACCTCGCCAGCGACGAGGGCCGCTTTGTGACCAGTCACGATCTGGTTATCGATGCAGGGATGACCGCGGCCGGCCGCACCAGCTTCGAAGGCGGGCCGGCGGGCACCAGCTGGTAGGCCGGCGCATGATCGTTCCCGGTCGTCAGCGCCGGGAATGCAGCGGCCGTACCGACGGATTCATCGTATCGGCGGTGACCGCGCGGGTGGTCGTCACACCGTGTCGGCGACACCCGCCCAGGGCGGTGCCTCGCGCATTTCGGGCGGGCGGCGATCCTCGCCCCAGGTCAGCACCAGCGGATTCTCGCCGTGGATCGCCCGGCCGACGATATGCTCCATGAAAGGCCGCCAAGTCCTGCCGGTGAAGACGTAGAAGCGCTCGTCGCGCACCGCCTCGAATGTCGATTCGGCGATCGCCGCAGGCGCGATGCCGTTGTTCTGGAACGCGTCGCTGCCGGAGCGGAAGGCGTCGTCGGCATATTCACGGTCGCTCCAGGCGACATCGCCCTCGGGCCGGTTGCGCCAGCTCTGGTTGATCCTGGTGGCGACCATGCCGGGGCAGACGATCGACACGCCGATCCCCGTCATCAGCGCCTGCATCTCGCAGTAGAGCGACTGGCTCAATCCCAGCACCGCCGCCTTGGACGAGCAGTAGGGCGCATGATCGCCGTTGCCGTTGAACGAGGCGAGGCTGCCGGTGTTGATGACGTGCCCCTCCTCGCCATGCGCCAGCATGTCCGGAAGGAAGGCGCGGATACCGTTGACCACGCCCCAGACGTTGACGTCCCACACCCAGCGCCAGTCGTCGGCGCTCATCGCCCAGGTCGGTCCCGTGATCGACACGCCGGCATTGTTGAACAGCAGGTGCGTCCGTCCCAAGACCTCGCGCGTGCGGCGGGCCAGCGCCTCCACCGAGGCGAAGTCCGCGACATCCGTCACCTGACCTTCCGCCACGACTCCCTGGTCGCGCAAGCGGGCGACCGCGACGTCGAGTGCGCCGGCTTCGATGTCGGCGAGCATCAGCCTGCATCCTTCGCGGCCGAATCGCTCGGCCAGGGCAAGGCCGATCCCGCTCGCTCCGCCGGTGATCACCGCCACCCGATCCTTGAACTGCTTCACTGACCTCTCCCTGCCTGTTCCGGAAGCGTTACCATATGGCTGTAAGAATACAGGTACGCCGAACGGGGCTAAGGTTGCAACGGTCGACATCGGGACTTTGCTCTACGGAAGACTTGACAGTCTTCCGATTTCCGCTGAAACCCGGTTATTGAGAAAAGCGGTCTGCTCTTGTGGCGGTTCGCGACCAGGCTGAAGCCGGGCGAAAGGGAGAGAGATGAGGAAGACGATCCTGTATTGGACGTGCGCGGCGGGCGCTCTGGCCGGCGCTTCGATGGCACAGGCGCAAGATGCGGCGGCCGCGCAGAGCCAGACCGGTTCGGGCACGGCCCAGCCGTCAAGCGCGGAGGGGCTGGACGCATCGGGCACGGCGCCCGCCTCCGACACGCGCCCGGGGAAGGCGTCGAACGCCGGCTCCAGCGGTGCGGACCGGCGCGACCGCGTCGAGGAGCGCGGCGAAGTGGTCGTGACCGGCAACCGCTTCCAGCGGATCATGGACGCGCCGCAATCGAAGGCGATCATCGACGCCGAGCAGCGCAACCTGGCCGGCATCGGCAACATCCGCACCATCATCGACGTACAGCCCGGCATCAATTTCAGCGACACCTACGGCCTGAACGTGCGCGGCGTCGGCCGGCAGACCCCGCAATCCCTGCTCGGACAGGAGAATACCGTCGTCCAATATGTCGACGGCTTCATCAACCTGACGCCGGCGAACGTCGCCGAGAGCACCCTGTTCGGCGGCAACATCCAGTTCCTGCGCGGACCGGCCGGCACGACCTACGGCCGCAATGCGCTGGCGGGTGCGGTCAATCTCGTCTCGCGCGCGCCGACCAAGGATTTCACGGCGGAGGTCGAGGGCGGCGTCGGACGACGGGGCTACACCGACGTCGGCGCCAATATCGCCGGCCCGCTCACCGACAATCTGGGGTTCCGGATCGGCGCGCAGCTCATCAACACGCCCAGCATCCAGCATAATCTGGGCGAAGCCGACAAGAAGCATCCGGGCTTCGCGGTGAAGAACCGCTACATCGAATTCCAGCTGGAATGGCGGCTCGGCGGCTTCCACATCCGCAATCGGGCGACGACCTTCTGGTTCGACAATCAGCCGAGCTATCCGTCGCTCACTACCTATCGCAGCAACCTGCCGAACGGGACGCCGGCCGCCATCTTCGACGGCCTCGCGCCGAACCCGCAATATGGCTATGCCGGGCCGGTTCCCGCGAAACCCTATCAGATCAACGTCAACTACACCGGTTACGACAAGCTGCGGAACAACTTCCAGGACATCGTGAACGCCGATCTCGACCTCGGTTTCGCCAATCTCGTCTATGTCGGCGGTTATCAGCAATATAAGTCGAGCGGCTCGTCCGACCTCGATCTCACCTCCCGCACCAGCTATGACGCGAACACGGTCGCACCCGCCACCTTCGCGCCCGGCACGCAGGTGCCGACCGACTATCGCGCCAATTATCGCAACAAGGACCATTTCTGGTCGCAGGAAGCCCGGCTGGAGAGCAAGTCGGGCGAACCGATCGGCTGGGTAGTAGGCGTCTACTACTTCAACCAGCACTTCAACGAATATTACAACAACACGGTCGCCAACGCGACCGCCGCGCTGGCGACGCCCACGGTCGGTACGACCGCCACGCCCGCCGCGCCAAATCCGAACAACGTGACGTTCGAGCAGCGGAACATCTTCAACGTCAAGTCGGAGGCGGTGTTCGGCAACGTTACCTTCGGCCTGACGTCCAACCTGCACGTCGATGCCGGCCTGCGCTATACGTGGGACCAGAAGGACGCGACCAACAACTTCCGTTACGTCTACTACTATCCGCCGGTGTTCGCGGGCGATTTCACGCCCGCGGTTAACTCCGCCAATCCGGAACGGCACGATCGCGGCCTCTCCGGACGCGCTGCGATCGCTTACGAGTTCAGCCCGGCCAACCAGATCTATGCGTCCTACTCGCGCGGATACCAGTCGTCCGCCTTCACCCTCGGCCAGGGCCTGCCGCCCAACAACATTGCCAAGTCGGAACATCTGGACGTCTACGAGCTCGGCGGCTTCACGACGATGGGCCGTCTCCGCTTCGACGGATCGATCTTCTATCAGAACTTCTTCGATCAGCAGGTGCCGGTGTTCCAGCAGCTGGTGACGCCCGTCACGACGCCGACCGGCGGCACCGCCAACCTGATCAGCACCTTCACCAGCTTCGTCAATGCCAGGCGATCGGAGATTTACGGCGCCGAACTGCAGGCGACGTGGCGCCCCAACGACCATTCCAACATCATCGCGTCCTACACCTACCTTCATCCGACGTTCCGGTCCTTCTCGGGCGTCGTCGACGTGACCGAGGCGTGCCCGGCGCCGGGGCCGACCGCGCTGGGAACGTGCGCGGGCAACGCGCTCTACAACACGCCGCAGGATCTCTCCGGCCGCAACATTCCGCGCACGCCGCACAACAAGGCGACTCTGTACGGCTATTATGGCGTCAGTCTGGGCCAGTCGGGCTGGCTGTATCCGGGCGGATCGGTCGCCTATCAGAGCAGCTTCTACACGCAGCCGTTCAATGTCGACCGGTTCCGCGTGCCCGGACGGGCGATCGTCGGCCTGACGCTGACCTATCGCACGCCCGACGACCGGCTCGACATCACCGGCTCGGTGCTCAACCTGTTCCGGCATCGTTACACCGACAACGGCCGGGTTCAGATCGTAGGCACCACGGTGTCGAACGTGACCACCTACGGCCAGGACCGCTACTGGACGGTGACGGCGCGCTACCGCTTCTGATCGGCCGCCGGTTGCCGCCCGGCGGCGTCTGGCCTAGCGTCGGCGGCCCTTGTTCAGGACCGGTTTCGTTGATTGACGTCGCGCCTTCGCTCGCCCCGCCGGCTGCACCGCAGCGCTCGCGCTTCGACGCGCGCAAGGACCATATCCTGCGCGCGGCCGCGGCCCTGTTCAACCGCCATGGCCTGCGCGAGACCACGCTGGCAGTGGTCGCGGCCGACATCGGCCTCAATCTCAAGAGCCTACGCTATTACTTCAAGCGGAAGGAGGATCTGGTCTCCGCCGCCTTCCTCCACTCGATCGCGCTGCACCACCAGCTGATCACCGAAGCGCTGGCGATCGACGGCTTCGATGCCCGCCTGCGCCACTTCATCCATGCATATTTCGCGCTGCAGGCACGCGTCCGTCGCGGCGAGGAGCCGGAATTCGTCCACTTCGGCGATGTCCGCGCCCTGACCGGACCGCACCTCGAGATCGTCGGCGCCGCCTATGTCGACATGTTCCGCGCGGCGCGGCGGCTCTTCCGTCCCGACGAGGGGAACTGGGACGGGCCGCAGCGCAGCGCCAACGCGCACCTGCTGATCTCCCAGCTGCTCTGGTCGGTGGTCTGGCTCGGCGATCATGTGGTGGAGGATTTTCCCCGCGTGGCCGACCGCCTGTCCGACATACTGTTGAACGGGCTGGCGGCGCGGGCGGTCGGGCTGACCGCGTTTCAGCAGGACGCACCCGCCCCGTTCGGCGATTCCGAGCGGCTCAGCCAGGAGTCTTTCCTCCGCGCGGCCACCGACCTCATCAACGAGCAGGGCTATCGCGGCGCCGCGGTCGATCGCATTTCGGCGACGCTGAAGGTGACCAAGGGCGCCTTCTACCACCATAACGAAACGCGCGATCAGCTCGTGGTCGCCTGTTTCGAGCGCACGTTCGGCATCGTCCGCGAGGCGCAGGACCGGGCGATGGGTCAGGAGATGGACGGCCTGGCGCACGTGAGCGCCGCCGCCGTGTCGCTGGTGACACGCCAGATGCGTCCCGAAGGCGTGCTGCTGCGCACCTCGGCGCTGACCGCGATCGGCCTCGATCTGCGGCAGGAGATGGAGCGGCGGCTGGCACTATCGACCTGGCGCTTCGCCGACATGCTGAACGACGGACTGATCGACGGATCGGTCCGGCTGTGCGACGTCAGGATTGCCGCGGAGGCGGTGACCGCGACGATCAATGCGGCCGAGGAGCTGCAGCGCTGGGTGCCGAGCGCGACCGCGGCGAATGCGGCCGAGCTCTACCTTCGGCCGCTGCTGGAGGGACTGCGCCCCCGCTCCGCGTGAATGCGCGGCTTTTCCGCTACTGCAGCGACGCGAACGACCGCTCCTCGGCGATCAGCCGCGTCAGCAGCGGCGCCGGGGCGAAAGCCTCGTCGTCGGCACCGAGCGCGGCCGCCTTGCGGGCGACACGATCCAGCCCGACGCCGTCGGCCCAGTGCATCGGTCCGCCGGTCGCAGCCGGCCAGTTATAGCCGTAGAGCCAGACCAGATCGATGTCCGACGGTCGCTGCGCCCCGCCCACGGCGAGGGTACAGGCGCCCGCCGTGACCAGCGGAAAAAGGCAGGGTTCCAGTATCTCCCGGTCGTCGGGCGGCGCGGCGTCGGCGGGCACGTCGAACATCGCGCGGATCAGCGCCGCGACGACGGGCGACGGCGACGGCGTGCGGCTCTCGTCATAGTCATAGTAGCCGGCGCGGTTCTTCTGGCCGCGGCGATCCTGCTCGCAGAGTGCGTCCCGCAGCGGATCGTCGGTGACGGCACCCTTCGACCAGCCGATGTCCAGTCCGGCCAGATCCGCCATCTCGAACGGGCCCATCTTGAAGCCGAACGCCTTCAGCACCCGGTCGATGTCCCACGGCGTCGCACCCCGCCGCAGCAGCCCGCGCGCCTGGATCTGCCGCGGATAGAGCATCCGGTTGCCGATGAATCCCGGGCAGACGCCCGAGACCACCGCAACCTTGCCGATCGTCTGCGCCATCGCCATCGCGGTGGCGAGCACGCGATCCGACGTCTTGGCGCCCCGCACGATCTCAAGCAGCTTCATGACATTCGCCGGCGAGAAGAAGTGCAGGCCGATCACGTCTTCAGGGCGCCGCGTCATCGCGGCGATCTCGTCCACGTCGAGGCCGGACGTGTTGCTGGCCAGGATCGCGCCCTGCTTCACGATATCGTCGAGCCGCGCGAAGATATTCTTCTTCAGGTCCATGTCCTCGTACACCGCCTCGATCACCAAGTCGCAGTCGGCGAGATCGGCCATGTCGAGCGAGGTGCCGATCCGGCCCATGCGGACCTCGACCTCCTCGACCGGGAAGCGGCCGCGCGAGGCGCTGCGCTGGTAATTGCCGCGAATGATGCCGAGCCCGCGGTCGAGCGCGGCCTGCTGCGTCTCGACGATGCGCACCGGAATGCCGGCATTGGCGAAATTCATGGCGATGCCGCCGCCCATCGTGCCCGCACCGATGATGCCGACCTTCCCGATCGGGATGAGCGGCGTGTCGTCCGGCACGCCGTCGATCTTCTGCGCCCGTGCGAGCGCGTCGGCGACATAGGCGGCGGCATCCGTGGCGTCGGTCATATTTTCACCTGAAGGATCAGAGATGTCGGTCGAACCAGTCGAGCGCGAGCGCGACCGCCGGTTCGGCATATTCGTCGTAAACGGCATAATGCCGGCACGGGTAGGTGTGGTAATCGGCCGGCGCGTTCTGGCGGATCATCATATAGGCAGCCCAGCCATGCTCGAGCCGATCATTGAGTTCCTCGAACTCGGCGTCGATGATCAGCGTCGGCACCTGCACCCGGGCGGCGGCCTTGAGCTGCGAATGCTCGACCATCCGCGCCACGTCGGGCGAGCCCTTGAGGCCGGGCACGCTATCCTGTCCGTTCTGCGGCACCACCGGATCGATGTTGCCCCGCGCCTTCTCGGCAGCGCGGCCGCGCGCCCAGTCGCGATGCTCGGGCGGGAAGCCGAAGCCGCCGATCTGGGCCACGCATGCCCTGATCCGATCGTCGTTGGCCGCCGTGAACACCGCATGGCCGCCGCCGTAGCTGGTGCCCCAGATGCCGATCCGTGCCCTGGCGACGTCAGGCTCGGACCAGAGATAGGCCAGGCAGTTGCGGATATCGGTCGTCTGATCGACCGGATCGACGATCTCGCGCAGGACGACGACCTCCAGCGTGCGTGGGCCGGCTTCCAGCAGGCGTGGCGCATCGCGTGCGGCGATGATCCGACCGTCGGACTCGCCCCAGCCGCGATAGTCGAACGTCAGGCACATATAGCCGTGCTGCGCGAACTTCTCCGCATAGGGTGCGAGATGGTCCTTGAGGCCGCCCCAGCCGTGGCAGAGCAGGATGGCAGGATAGCCGCCGTCCGGCGCGGGCGCCGCCGGCCTGAACAGCTCCGCCGCCAGCCGCGTGCCCTCGCTCCACAGCTCGACCGATCGCCGCGACACGTCCGCCACCACACCCCCTCTTGCGCGTTCCACTTCTCTCACTACGCCAATCTTGACATTGTTTCCGCGGCATTTCAACCATACCAATATTCTCAAAGACGGAGAGAAAGATGCGTGAGGCGGTGATCGTCGCGACGGCCCGCACGCCGATCGGCAGAGCCTATCGTGGTGCGTTCAACGACATGCAGGGGCAGGCGCTGGCCGGCATCGCCATCGGCGAGGCGGTCCGGCGCGCGGGGATCGATCCGGCCGAGGTGGAGGATTGCGTCCTCGGCTGCGCCTTGCAGCAGGGATCGACCGGCTTCAACGTCGCGCGGCAGGGCGCCTTGTGGGCAGGCCTGCCGCAGAGCGTGCCGGGCGCGACGATCGATCGCCAGTGCGGATCGGGGCTGATGGCGATCGCCGCGGCGGCCAATCGGATCCAGGCCGGCGAGCAGGCGATCGCGGTCGCCGGCGGCGTCGAATCGATCAGCCTGGTCCAGAATGCGCATATGAACCACTATCGCGCCGGCGATCCCAAGCTGATCGCCGAGATGCCGCAGCTCTACATGGCGATGATCGAGACGGCCGAGATCGTCGCCGACCGCTTCGGCGTGGGCCGCGAGGCGCAGGACGAATATGCGCTCCAGTCGCAGCAGCGCACCGCGGCGGCACAGGCCGAAGGACGGTTCGCGGCGGAGATCGTGCCCGTGACCGCCACCATGACGGTCACCGACAAGCAGACCGGCGCAACGTCGCAGCGGGAGGTGACGCTGGAGCAGGACGAGGGCAACCGGCCGCAGACCACGCTGGCGGACCTGGCGAAGCTGACCCCGGTGCTCAGGAACGGTCAGCGCATCGCCGAAGGACGGTTCGTCACGGCCGGCAATGCGTCGCAGCTCTCGGACGGCGCCGCCGCGGTGGTGCTGATGGAGGCTGCGGAGGCCGAGCGGCGCGGCCTGACGCCGCTCGGCGCCTATCGCGGGCTGGCGGTGGCGGGATGCGGACCGGAGGAGATGGGCATCGGCCCGATCTACGCCATCCCCAAACTGCTGGAGAAGCACGGCCTGACGATCGACGACATCGACCTGTGGGAACTGAACGAGGCGTTCGCGAGCCAGGTCGTCGCCTGCCGCGATCATCTGGGAATCCCGAACGATCGCCTCAACGTCTCGGGCGGCGCGATCTCGATCGGCCATCCCTACGGCATGTCGGGCGCGCGCATGGCCGGGCATCTGCTCCACGAAGGCCGTCGTCGCGGCAGCCGCTACGGCGTGGTGACGATGTGCATGGGCGGCGGCATGGGCGGCGCCGGGCTGTTCGAGCTGTTCAACTGAACCATGGCGACGGAGCCGACCGCGGCCGATTTCGCGCGCCTGCTCGCGGTCGCGGCGCAGGGGCAGGACCTGTTCCTCGGCAGCGCGTTCGGGGGACGTCCGTCGCGCACCTTCGGCGGCGTCATCGCGGCGCAGGCACTGGCCGCGGCGGCAGCGACGGCGCCGTTCGACTGGCCGTGTCATGCGCTGCATCTGTTCTTCCTCGCGCCGGGCGACGCCGACCGCGACATGACCATGGCGGTCCAGCGGGTCCGCGACGGCCGCAGCTTTGCGATGCGGGACGTGACGGTCGAGCAGGGCAGGCGAGAGCTGGCGCGTGCGCTCGTGTCGTTCCATGCCGGGGCGGACGGTCCCCGCTACGCCGTCGGCATGCCCGAGGCGCCGGCGCCCCCCCCGCCGGCCGGGGCGGGGGGGGGGCGGGGGGGGGGGGGGGCGCCGGGGCATGGGGCCGGGGAGCCTCGCTTCATCGCCGACACGATGTTCGACCTGCGTATCGCCGCACTCCCGGCCGATCGGACGTGCGGCATTCAGGGGCGCAGTCTCCTCTGGTTCCGCGCGCGTGTGCCGCTGGAGGATTGCGTGCCGCTGCATCAGGCGGCGCTGGCCTTCGTCTCCGACGTCGGTCTGGTCTTCGTCGGCCTGCGCACGCACCAGGAGGTCGGCGACGGTGCGCCGCTGGATACCACGAGCCTCGATCACTCGATCCGTTTCCATGATCACGCGCGTGCCGACGAGTGGCTGCTGTTCGAGCAGCGCAGTCCGATACTCCATGGCGGTCGCGGCTTCGCCACCGGCTCGATCTTCACGCGCGACGGTCGGCTCGTCGCCAGCATCTCGCAGGAGTTCCTGGCGCGATACAAGGATGCGGACCGATCCGGCCAGCCGAAGCAGGCGGCTTCCGCATCCGCCGACAGCGATCCTCCAAGGTAAGGTTCGGCGTGCGGCTGTTCGATAAGGACCGCGCGGATCCGATCTTCACCTGCGGGTGGAATGGGACGGTGTCGGTCCTGCTCAACCGCCTTGGCGTCCGACGCGACCCGGGGCAGACGCTCGCGATCCGGCGCTGAATGCCGAACGAGGAGGCGAAGAATGACCGACGATCTGCTGGTGGCGACCGAACTGCGATCCACCGTCACGGCAGAGGGACGGCTCGAGCTTGCCCTGGCGGACGTCCCGCTGGATCCGCCCGGCGAAGGGGAGGTGATCGTGCGGGTCGAAGCGGCCGCGATCAACCCGTCCGACCTGGGGCTGCTGCTCGGTCCGGCCGATCTGGCCACGCTGCAGGCAGGCGGCGACGCAGCGCGGCCGGCGCTCTCGGCGGCGATTCCGGCCTGGGCGATGGCGGGACTGGCGAGCCGCCTCGACCGGGCGATGCCGGTCGGCAACGAAGGCGCGGGCACCGTGATCCGTGCCGGCGCCGCCCACCTGCTCGGTGCAAAGGTGAACATGATCGGCGGCGGCATGTACGCGACGCTGCGCAAGCTGCCGGCGCGCGACACGGGTCTGCTGCCGGACGACGCCTCCGCCGCCGACGGCGCCTCCGCCGCCGACGGCGCCTCGATGTTCGTGAACCCGATGACCGCGCTCGGCTTCGTCGAGACGATGAAGGCCGAAGGGCATCGGGCGATCGTCCACACCGCGGCCGCGTCCAACCTCGGCCAGATGCTGAACCGCATCTGCCTTGCCGACGGCATTCCGCTCGTCAACATCGTCCGCGGCGCGGCGCAGGCGGCGATGCTGCGCGATCTCGGCGCGCGCTACGTCCTCGACAGCACCGCGCCCGACTTCGAAGCGGCGCTGGCCGCCGCCGTCGCGGAGACGGAGGCGACGCTGGCGTTCGACGCCATCGGCGGCGGGACGATGGCGGCCCGCATCCTGGCGGCGATGGAGGCGGCGGCGGCACGCCAATCGTCCACCTACAGCCGCTACGGATCGGACCGGTTCAAGCAGATCTACATCTACGGCGCGCTCGATCTGTCACCGACGATGCTCGATCGCTGGGTCGGTTTTGCGTGGAACGTCGGCGGCTGGCTGCTGACGAACTTCCTGGGGAAGACCGCACCGGCGGACATTGCCCGGATGCGCGGCCGCGTCGCGGACGAGCTGCGCACCACCTTCGCCAGCCGCTACACCGCCACGATCTCGCTCCGGCAGGCGCTCGATCCCGCAACGGTGCGCGCCTATGCGCGCAAAGCCACGGGGGAGAAGTATCTGATCGATCCGAGCCTCTGACGCAGCGCGGCGGCGCGAACGGCTCAACCGCGCCGCGTCCGCCGCATCGCCAGGGCGGCGAGCAGGTAGTGGAGCGCACCCCAGAGGCCGACGCCATAGGCCACCAGCACCCCCTGACGCGTGGCGAGCGTGAGCGCGGACCGGCAGGCCGCGTCAGCGGCGCTACCCGCGACGCTGCCGACCCCGCCCGGACAGGCGGCCTGGAAAGCGCCGGCATCGACCCTCTGCACATGGCCGAGCGCCGGAAGCAGCGGAGACCGGCCTGGAAAGGCGAAGTGGAAGGCGGCGAGATGGTCGATCAGCCAGCCCGCAAAAGGCGGGCCGCCGCCCAGGGCCACCAGGTTGAGGATGAAGAACAGCACCGCGGTCGCGGTGGCGCGCTGCTCCGGCGCGACCGCATTCTGCACGACGCCGTAGGTCGGTCCCATATAGACGTAGGAGAGCGCGCCGGGGAACAGCAGCCAGAAGGTCGCCTCCTGCCAGCGCGTCACGGTGTAGATCGCGACGATGAACGGAAACGACAGGGCGATGCCGATCGCCGGCACGAGCCCGTACCACGCCTGGGATCCCGAACGGGCGAGCCGATCGCTGGCGTAGCCGCCCAGCAGCACGCCGACCATCTGGCTGGCGCCGCCGATCAGCCCCAGGATCAACCCGATCCGCGTATAGGACAGTCCGAACATGCGGGCCCAGTAAGGCTGGACGAACTGGCCGCCGCCATAGGCAGCGAAGGAGACCAGCGTGATCCCCATGATCATGTTGAACACCGGCCAGCTGGAGAGCAGCTGGCGCGCGACCAGCCACGTCGCCCTGATTTCCGGCCCGAGCGACGATTTCGGCAGTGCCGGGCGCCCGGGCTCGCGGACGAGCAGCCTGATCGCCAGTGCCAGTACCAGGCCGGGCAGGCCGGCCGCGACGAAGGCGATCCGCCAGGAGAAACGCTGCGCCAGGAAGCCGCCCACCACCGCGCCGATCATGACGCCGATCGGCACGCCCAGCGAGTAGATCGACAGCGCGGACGCGCGCCGATCGCGCGGATAGCAGGCGCTGATGAGCGAGTGCGCCGGCGGCGACAGCCCGGCCTCGCCGACGCCGACGCCGAAACGGAACAGCGCCAGCCAGGCATAGCTCGCCGCGGCACCACACAGGGCGGTGAAGCCGGACCATAACAGCACGGCGCCGGAAATGATGCCGACGCGCGAGCGGCGCTCGGCAATCCGCGCCAGCGGCAGGCCGACGATCGTGTAGAGCAGGGCGAAATACAGCCCGCCGAGCAGCCCGAGCTGCGTGTCGCTGAGCTTGAGGTCGGCCTTGATCGCCTCCCCGATCGACGCCACGATCGTGCGGTCGACGAAGTTGAATGTGTAGGCGGTGGTGAGCAGCGCGAGCATGACGCGTCGAGCACGGATGTCGTCGGAACCGACGGGCACGCTTGGGACCGCCATCGCCAGGCACCTCCTCTCCCGGATACCGGTTTTCCGATCTCGCGGCGGTCGCCGGCTCGTGCCAGCCTTATTACAGGCATGTTCTAGGTGCGATCGATTGACAGGGCAACAGATGCCTGCATACTCTTGTTCTCAAAATAGAATGCGAGAGGCGTGACATGGCGAGTGTTGCCACGGCAGGATCGACGCGGCCGGCGGGAGCCAATCCGACGCACGGATTCGCCACGAAGCTGTTCTACGGCATCGGCTCGGTTGCCTGGGGGGTGAAGGACAACGGCTTCAGCGCGCTGCTGCTGCTATTTTACAATCAGGCGCTGGGTCTCGATGCGCGGCTTGCCGGATTTGCGATCGCGATCGCGCTGATATTCGACGCCGTGGTCGATCCGGTAATCGGCTATGCTTCGGACCATACGCATACGCGCTGGGGGCGGCGGCACCCGTTCATGTACGGCGCGGCATTGCCCGTCTCGCTCAGCTACCTGCTGCTGTTCGCGCCGCCGGCGGGCCTCAGCCAGCATGCCCTGTTCCTGTACCTGCTCGTATCCGCGATTCTCGTGCGCGGCTTTATCGCCTTGTACGAGGTGCCGAGTGCGGCGCTCGTCGCGGAACTGACGCAGGGCTATGACCAGCGGACCAGCTATCTGAGCTTCCGCTACTTCTTCGGCTGGGTCGGCGGCCTTACCATGTCGGTCGCCGCCATCGGGGTGTTGCTGCGCCCCGGCGCCGGCCGGGTCGCGGGCCCCCTCGGTGCCGGCCAATATAACGGGTTAGGCCTCGTCGCGGCGGTGATCATGCTGGCGTCGATCCTGCTCTGCGCGATCGGCACGCACCGCTGCATCCCCTGGCTGAACCGGCCGGCCATCCGGGAAGGCCGCTTCTCGTTCGGCAGCGGATTGCGCGACGTGCTGGCCGCGCTCTCGTCCAGGTCCGCGCTGACGATCCTGCTGGCCGGCATGTTCTACGCGCTGGCGACGGGGCTGATCTGGGGACTGGCGCCCTATTTCTACACCTACTTCTGGGCGCTGACGCCGGCGCAGACCTCGATCCTGCTCGCCGGCAGCTTCATCGCCGCCGGCATCGCGCTGCCGCTGACGCCCCGGCTGTCGCGGGCGTTCGACAAGCGGCGGGCCTGCATCGGCATCACGATCGCGATCCTGTGCACGACGCCGGTACCGCTGATCCTGAGCCTGACCGGCCACTTCCCTCCGATCGGCTCGCCGAATCTGATCCCGCTGCTGTTCGTCACCAGCACCGTGTCGACAACCTTCGTGATCATGCAGGGCGTGCTGTTCGACGCGATGCTAGCGGACGTCATCGAGGAGAATGAGGTCCGCACCGGCCAGCGCGAGGAGGGCGTGCTGTTCGCCGCCAGCCTGTTCGTGCGCAAATGCGTCTCCGGACTCGGCGTGTTCAGTTCGGCGGCCCTCCTCACGATCGCCGGCTTCCCGCCGCACGCCAACCCCGGCACCATTCCGGGCGAGACGCTGACCCGCCTCGGCGAATATTATGTCGTGACGATCATGCTGCTGAACCTGCTCTCCATGGGATGCGTCATCCTGTTCCGCATCACCCGCGAGGCGCACGCGCGCAATCTGGCGATCCTCGCCGAGCGACGGGCGCAATCGATCTGAACGGTCAGCGCTGCATGTTCAGCATTTCGGTCATGGACGGCATGTGGGCGTTGAGGTTCGCCATGATCCACAGCGAGCCGGCGATGACCAGGAAGACGATCAGCACGCCAAAGGCGAGCGCCAGGACGTTGTTGGTGTTGTCGGGGCCGGTGGTGACGTGGAGAAAGAAGACGAGGTGCACGCCCATCTGCGCCACCGCGAGCACCACCAGCGCGGCGGGAATGGCGGGTCCGTAGACGAGCGGGGTACCGACCGTGAGAAAGGACGCGACCGTCAGCGCCGCCGCCAGCGCCAGGCCGACGACGTAGGTCCGCAGGCTCGCCCGCGCGCGCTCGCCCGGTGCCCGATCCGACGGATTGGCCGCATCCTCTGGCTCGTCGTTCATCGCCCTTGTCCCATCAGATAGACGATCGTGAACAGCGCGACCCAGATGATGTCCAGCGCATGCCAGAACAGCGCGAAGCAGGTCGTGCGGCGCAGGACGTCGTCGCGAAAGCCCTTGCTCCACAGCTGCGCCATCATCGTTCCCAGCCACAGCAGGCCCACGCCGACGTGCAGCCCGTGACAGCCGACCAGCGTGAAATAGGCCGACAGGAACGCGCTCCTGGTCGGGCCGGCGCCTCTCAGAATGAAGCCCGCGAACTCGTTCACTTCCAGCACCAGGAAGGCGAAGCCGAGCAGGCCGGTGATCAGCAATGCGGCTTGGGCAGCCAGCATGTGGCGGCTATCGACTGCGATCGTCGCCAGGCCGCAGGCGAACGAGGACGCCAGCAGGCAGGCCGTCTCGATCGCCGCCACGCGCAGTTCGAACAGGTCGGACGGCCGCGGACCGCCCGCCGTCGCTCCGGCCAGCACCGCGTAGGCGGCGAAGAAGGCCGAGAACATGACGATGTCGGACAGGATGAAGATCCAGAAGCCGTAGCTCGTGATGATCCTCTCCGATGCCGGGCCGCCCTTGCCGCGACCCGCCGTCTCGGACGAACCGTCCTGGCCATGGTCGTGGCCGAGGCGATGCGGATCGGCGGCGGCGGTCACGCGGGCCTCCGGTCGAGCATGCGGCTCATCGCGGCGCGATGCGCCCGATCGGTGCGGGCGACCTCGTCGACGCCGATCTGCCGCTTGGCCCGGTCGCGCCACGCGAACGCCACGAACGTCGCGTACGCCCCGACGAAGCCGATCGCCGCCAGCCACCAGATGTGCCAGATCATCGCGAAGCCGATCGCGGTCACGAAGAAGGCCGTCACCACGCCGGTCGGGCTGTTGCAGGGGGAATCGATCGGTTCGTAGTCGGGCTCGTCGCCGAGCGCCCGCTCCTCGAGCACGCGGCGCTTCATGTTCCAGTAGGCCTCCTCGCCCGCCACGTCCGGCAGCACCGCGAAATTATAGGCCGGCGGCGGCGAGGCGGTGGACCATTCGAGCGACCGGCCGTCCCACGGGTCGCCGATCTCGTCGCGTCGGCGGTCGCGCGTGCGGATCGACACCACGATCTGGATCACCTGGCAGGCGATGCCGCAGAAGATGATGGCCGCACCGCCGGCCGCGACCAGGAGCCAGGGGTGCCACGCCGGCTGGTCGTAATGCTGCATCCGCCGGGTCATTCCCATCAGGCCGAGGACGTAGAGCGGCATGAACGCGACGTAGAAGCCGACTAGCCAGCACCAGAAGGCCCGCTTGCCCCAGCGCGGATCGAGCATGAAGCCGAACGCCTTCGGCCACCAGTAGGTGTAGCCGGCGAAGGCGCCGAACAGCACGCCGCCGATGATCACGTTGTGGAAGTGCGCGACCAGGAACAGCGAGTTGTGGAGGAGGAAGTCGGCCGGCGGGATGGCGGTGAGCACGCCGGTCATGCCGCCGATCGTGAAGGTCACCATGAAGCCGATCGCCCACAGCATCGGCGGTTCGAAGCGGATGGTTCCGCCGTACATGGTGAACAGCCAGTTGAAGTCCTTCACGCCCGTCGGCACGGCGATGATCATCGTCATGACGCCGAACACGCCGTTCACGTCGGCCCCGGCCCCCATCGTGAAGAAGTGGTGGAGCCACACCAGGAAGGAGAGGATGCAGATGGCGAGCGTCGCCGCGACCATCGACCGGTAGCCGAACAGCGGCTTGCCGGAGAAGGTCGACACCACCTCGCTGAACACCCCGAAGGCGGGCAGGATCAGGATGTAGACCTCCGGATGGCCCCACGCCCAGATGAGGTTGAAGAACATCATCGGGTTGCCGCCGGCATCGTTGGTGAAGAAGTGGAAGCCGAGATAACGGTCGAGCAGCAGCATCGCGAGCGTGGCGGTCAGGATCGGGAAGGCCGCGACGATGAGGAGGTTGGAGGCGAGACTGGTCCAGCAGAACATGGGCATGCGCGTGTAGCCCATGCCCGGCGCGCGCATCTTGAGGATCGTGGTGACGAGATTGATGCCCGTCATCAGCGTGCCCGCGCCGGAGATCTGCAGTCCCCACAGATAATAATCGACGCCGACGCCCGGCGAGAAGCGCGTCTCCGACAAGGGGGGGTAGGGCAGCCAGCCGGTGCGGGCGAACTCGCCGACGACCAGACTCATGTTGATCAGCAGCACGCCCGCGCAGGTCAGCCAGAAGCTCACCGAATTGAGCGTCGGGAAGGCGACGTCGCGTACGCCGAGCTGTAGCGGCAGGACGAAGTTCATCAGCCCGATCATGAACGTCATCGCGACGAAGAAGATCATGATGGTGCCGTGCGCCGAGAATACCTGATCGTAATGCTCCGGCGGCAGGAAGCCCGGCGCGTTGAGCGCCATGGCCTGCTGCGTGCGCATCATGATCGCGTCGGAGAAGCCGCGCAGCAGCATCACCATCGCCAGCAGGCAGTACATCACGCCGATCCGCTTGTGATCGACGCTGGTGATCCACTCCCGCCAGAGATAGGGGAAATAGCCCCGCCGCCACGTCCACAGCAGCGTGCCGCCCAGCGCCAGTGCGACCACCAGCGATGCGACGATGGGCAGCGGCTGGTCGAACGGGATCGCGGCCCAGCTCAGGCGACCTAGCATATCAGCTTCCCGCGGCTGGTGAGATGGCGCCGGGCGACCGCTTGGCCGGCGCCGGCAGCGCGGGCGGCGCCGTCTGGCTGACGATCGCCTCGAACAGGCCGGGCTGGACGGCGCGATAGCTCGACGGCTTCACCGCGCGGCTCTCGCGCGCCAGAAGCGCGTAGTTCGGCGTGTCCAGGATCGGGCCGCCGGAGCTGGTCGTGCGCACCCAGGCGGCGTAGTCGGCGGGCGCAAGCGCGTGCACCGCGAAGTGCATGTCGGAGAAGCCGTCTCCGCTGAAGTGGGTCGATCGGCCCTGATACGTGCCGGCCTCGTCCGCTTGCAGCCACAGCTGGTCCGCCATTCCCGCCATCGCATAGATCTGACCGCCGAGCTGCGGGACCATGAAGCTGTTCATCACGGTCGCGGACGTCAGGTGGAAGTGGATCGGCACGCCGACGGGCAGCACCAGCTGGTTCACCGTGGCGATCCGCGCGCCCGGGTAGATGAACAGCCACTTCCAGTCGAGCGCGACCACCTGGACCTCGAGCGGCTTCGCCGCGCTCTCGATCGGGCGGTACGGATCGAGCTTGTGCGAGCCGATCCATGCGATGGCGCCCAGGAACATGACGATCAGCGCCGGTATGGCCCACGTGACCATCTCGATCCGGCCCGAATAGACGAAGTCCGGCCGCCGCTCCGCGCGGGCGTTGCCGGCGCGGAACCACCACGCGAACAGCAATGTCGCAAGGATGGTCGGCACCACGATCATGAGCATGATGCCGAGGGAGTCGAGCAGGATGAGCCGCTGCCCGGCGCCGATAGGACCCTTCGGATCGAGGACGCCGGCACACCCCGCCGGAAGCATCAGGGTCGCCGGCCATGCGCGGGACATGCGCCTTAGCATTCTTCAGCGCCGTCCCATGCAGTACGACAGGTCACGCAGCACCGATCGAAATCTGACATCGCCGGCACTCCCAACGGATGAGGTCGGCAATAGAACCATGGCCGTTCGATGCAAGCCGGCACACCGCCTTACTGACCACATCATATATCCATGTCCGTACGGGAGAGGCGCCGCCGACAGGAGGCAGGACGGGGTCCCGGTCTACATTTGTTTTGCCGCCGGGCGACGAGCATAGGATAGACGCGGCACCGCGCCGCAGGAGCTTCAGCTTGCACGATCTCGCCATTCTCTACGAACATCCGCTCTGGTTCGAGCCGCTGTTCGCGGCGCTGGACGCGCGCGGTGTGGATTATGTGCGGTTCGGGCCGGAGGGGAGCTGGGATCCGGCGGGATCGCCGCCGCCCGCACGCGTGGTGCTGAACCGTATCGCCATGTCGAGCTTCCTGCGCAGCGACGAGCACCCGATCTTCTACGCGACTGCCTTGCTCGATCATTGGCGGCGGGCGGGTGCGCGCGTCGTCAACGGCGCCGACGTGCTGGCGGTCGACGCGTCCAAGGCGCGGCAGCTGGCGCTGATCGCCGCCCTAGGGCTCGCCATTCCCGCGACCCGCGTCGTGCACCGCGTCGCCGACGTGGCCGCCGCCGCGGGCGAGATCGGCTTCCCGCTGGTGGTGAAGGCCAATATCGGCGGCTCGGGCGCGGGCATCGTCCGCTTCGACACCATGGCCGAACTGACCCGCGGCATCGAAGGGCGCGCGCTGCCGGCCAGCGTCGACGGCGTCCTCCTGGTGCAGGATTACGTCCCGGCCCGAAGCGGCGCGATCACCCGCATCGAGACGCTCGATCGGAAGTATCTCTACGCGATCGAGGTGGCCGGCGGCGGCGCCTTCGACCTCTGCCCGGCCGATGCCTGCGTGATCGGATCGGCAATCACGATGCGGGCGGTCGAGCCTCCGCCCGGGCTGATCGACGCCGCCGAACGGATCGCCCGCGCGATGAACCTGGACGTCGGCGGGGTCGAGGTGATGGTCGACTACCGCGACGGCGTCGCCCGCTTCTACGACATCAATGCGCTGTCCAACTTCGTCGCCCGCCCGCGCGAGGTGCTGGGCTACGACCCGCATGATCGTCTGGTCGACTATCTGCAGACGCTCATCGAGGAGGCGCGCGGCTGATGCGCTATGGCTATTGGATGCCGGTGTTCGGCGGCTGGCTGCGCAACGTGCCGGACGAGGGCATGGAGGCGAGCTGGGCCTATACCAGGCAGCTTGCGCAGGATTCGGAGCGCTGGGGCTACTCGCTGAGCCTGGTCGCCGAACTCAACCTCAACGACATTAAGGGCGTCGACCAGCCGGCGCTCGACGCCTGGTCCACCGCCGCCGCGCTGGCCGCCGTCACCGAGCGGCTGGAGCTGATGGTCACGGTCCGCCCCAACTTTCATCATCCCGCCCTGTTCGCCAAGGCCGCGGCCAACATCGATCATATTTCGAGCGGACGCCTGGCATTGAACGTCGTCAGCAGCTGGTGGGCCGATGAAGCCCGGCAATATGGCCTGCAATTCGATCAGCACGACGACCGCTACGTCCGTACCTCCGAATGGCTCGACGTGGTCGAGGGCCTGTGGTCGCAGGAACGCTTCAGCTACCAGGGGCAGTTCTACCGGACCGAGGATGCGATCTGCGCGCCCAAGCCGGCGCGTCATCCGGTGATCTATGCCGGCGGCGAGAGCGAGAAGGCCAAGGCGATGATCGCCGCCAAGTGCGACGCCTACGTCATGCACGGCGATCCGGCCGACGCGATCGCCCCCAAGATCGCCGATATGGCCGCGCGCCGCGCCGACACCGGCAGGGCGCCGATGCAGTACGGCATGGCCGCCTACGCGATCGTCCGCGATTCGGAGGCCGAGGCGCGGCGTGAGCTGGAGCGGATCACCACCGTCGACAAGCTTCCCGCCGGCTACGACAATTTCGACCAGTGGCTGTCGGGCACGCAGCTGGAGCGCGAGCTCAAGCTGCAGGAATATTCGGTGTCGAACCGCGGCCTGCGCCCCAACCTGGTCGGCACGCCCGAGCAGCTGAAGGAACGGATCGCCGAATATGAGGCGGCCGGCCTCGACCTGCTCCTTCTCCAGATGAGCCCGCAGGCGGAGGAGATGGAGCGCTTCTCGGCGCAGGTCATGCATTAGGCGACGCGGAATGGTGGCGAAGGAAGCTTTCGCGGGCACGGTTGCCGTCATCATCAATCGCGATGGCGGCACCGCCAGAGCCGCGGGTGCAACCCTGACCGAACGGGTCGTAGCGGCGTTCGATCAGGCCGGACTCAAGGCTGCCGTGCGGCTGGTCTCCGGAGAGGAGGTCGGCCATGCGGTGCGGGCGCATGCATCGGATGGCGTGGTCGTGGTCGGGGGCGGGGACGGTACGCTCGGCAGCGCCGCCGCGGCGCTGATCGATGCCGGAGGATCGGCGGCGCTCGCGATCCTGCCGCTCGGCACGCACAACCACCTGGCGCAGCAGCTCGGCATAACAGGGGATCTCGCCGGCGCGGCCGCGATCGTCGCGCAGGGTCACGGTCAGGCCATCGACGTAGCGGAGGTCAACGGTCAGGTCTTCGTCAACAATGCGTCGATCAGCCTCTAGCCGCTGCTCGGGCGCTCGCGCGAGCAGGAGCAGCGGCGTCATGGCACGCCCAAGTGGTTCGCGAACCTCGTTGCGGCCCGCGCGGTGCTGCGGCGGGTGCGGCACCGCCGGCTGCGGGTGGAGGTGGACGGTGCGACGCAGACGATCCGCACGCCGCTGCTGTTCGTCGGCAACAACCTCTACTCGCTCGAGCGGGGCACGATCGGCCGGCGCAAGGCATTGGACGAGGGCAGGTTGTCGCTGTTCGCGGTCGCAGCCCGCAGCCGCCTGGGTGCGCTGGGTTTCGCGCTGAAGACGCTCGCCGGCCGCGCCGACCTGCATCAGGACTTTGCGGCGGTCGAGACCTGCCGGACGATCACCGTCTCGGCACATGCCGATCATATTCACGTCGCGCTGGACGGCGAGGTCCATCGCCTGACGGCTCCGCTCCGCTTCCGGATCAGGCCGGGCGCCCTGCGCGTGATCGCGCCTTGACGTCTCCCTCTTCGCCGAGGTGGGGAGAAGATCAGAGTATAGGAAAGTGAAGTCAGCTGCGCTCGCAATGACTTGCAGGTGCAAGCTGAGTCATCACGCTCCAGGGCGGATCAGCCCTGATCCTCGTAGGCGAACTGGAGGATACCCCAGTGGCGGCCGTTCACCGTGATGGAGGCGATCACCTGCTTGAGCAGGACCACGGCACCACCGGCGACCTGACGCCGATAGGCCTTGATGCAGAAGGGTTGGGTGAGCTTGCACTGCTCACGCGTGTCGGCGAAGTCGAAGATCATGCCCTGTCGCGCATATTCCGCGTTCCAATCGTCCTGACCGGGTCGCTGCGGCTGGGCGCGCTCCGGCATGGCGACCGCGCCGAACGCGTTGCGGTCGGTAAAGCTCATGCCGAAGAAACCCTTGTGCGCCCGCGCCGCTTCCTGGTGCGGGCGGGCGGCCGCGACGACCAGCGCCTGCGCCGGGTGCGTGTATAGCGGCGGGTGGGTGCCGGGGAGTTGTGAGTAGCGCTCGCTGAACAGGTCGGCTTCGTTGATCTCGCCCTGGGCGACGGCGCGCGCCAGCCGCTCCGATACGTCCCGGGCCGCGGCCAGGCCGAAGCGGATGTAAGGCGAATCCGGGATCTCGGTGCCGCTCTCCGCGAAATATTGCAGCAGCTCGTTGGTGTCGTTGCTGACGCCGCTCACCCGCTCCGACAGGCGGCGCAGGCCGCTCGCATTGTCGCCCGACGTCGACGTGAGCGCGCTCAGGCCGGTATGCACGTTATCGACCGACGCAACCATCGAGCCGATCCGGTCGGCGACGCCGTCCCGGATGTGGGGCAGGCCGCCCCTCAGCGCTCCCAGCCGTTCGACCAGCGCCTCAATGTCCTGCGTGCCCTGGTGGGCGGAGCGCGCCATCGCGGTGCCGTCGTTGATGCGGTGGAGCATGCGGTCGGCCTCGCCGGTCAGCGCCACGATCGAATCCTCGATCGTCTGCGTCGCCTGTGCGGTTTCCTGCGCCAGCTTCTTGACCTCGCTCGCCACCACCGTGAAGCCGCGGCCCGCCTCGCCGGCGCGCGCCGCCTCGATCGTGGCGTTGAGCGCCAGCAGGTTGGTCTGGCTGGCGATGTCCCGGATCGCGCCGGTGACGCGTCCTACCGTTGAGAGCGCGTTGGTGAACGCTTCCAGGCTCCCATGGATGTGCGTGACCTGGCCGATCAGCTCCAGCACGTTGGAGGTGGCGCTGGACAGCCGCCGGTTCGAATCGTTGATCACGCTGCGGGCGGCGGTGGCATTGTCGCGCGCATCGCGGGCGGCGCGCGAGACGTTCTGTCCGTTCTCCGACAGCTGGTCCGCCTCGCTGCGTATCTCCTGGATCGTGGAGGCCTGCGCCGTCACGCGCGTCGCGAGCTCGGCAATGTCGGCCTGCAGGTCGAGCGTACGGATGCCGAGCTCGCCCGACATCTTCGCCGCTTTGATCATAGATTGCGTATCCGCCATGGCGTCCATGATGGCCGCCAATCCTTTTATTTCCGGTTAACGGGCGTTTAGCTTCCGCGTGCGCGACGCCGATCGCGACCGTCACGGAACGGCAACCTAACCGTCACCAAAGTTCCTTCAAACCGACGCTACGGCGCCTCGATCCTGCACTGCAT
This sequence comes from uncultured Sphingomonadaceae bacterium, assembly GCA_964247375.1. Taxonomy (GTDB): domain Bacteria; phylum Pseudomonadota; class Alphaproteobacteria; order Sphingomonadales; family Sphingomonadaceae; genus Sphingomonas_I. Next base: position 4,211 of record CAXTUG010000009.1, on the reverse strand, counting down.
CTATCGGGGAAAACCTATGAACCGCGCCCAGGCGTCGCTGATCGCCCTTGCCACGGCCATGCTCGCACCGGCCGCGCTTCACGCCGCCGCGCCGGCCGACGCCGCAACGGCCGACCAGGGCGGCGATGCCGCTACGGACGCGGATCGGGGTATGGAGACGGTCATCATCACCGGCGCGAAAACCACGCGGTCTGCGACGGCTCTTCCCGGTGCGGAGATGCAGAAGATCCTGCCCGGCGTCAGCCCGCTGAAGGCGATCCAGACGCTACCCGGCGTGCTCTACATCACCGCCGATCCGTGGGGCTATAACGAGCAGAACGCGCAGATCTTCATCCACGGCTTCGCGGCGAACCAGCTCGGCTATACGATGGACGGCGTGCCGCTGGGCGACCAGAGCTACGGCAATTACAACGGCCTCTCGCCGCAGCGCGCGGTCATCTCGGAGAACGTCGCCCGCGTGGTCGTGGCGACCGGGGCGGGCGACCTCGCGACCGCGTCGAACAGCAATCTCGGCGGCACGGTCGAGACCTTCTCGTCGGACCCGCTGTCGACGTTCGGCATCCAGGGAGCGCAGACGTTCGGCAGCTATAGCGCCTCGCGCAGCTTCGTCCGGATCGACAGCGGCACGTTCGGCGGCAATAATTCGGCCTACATTGCGGGGGCGCGTCAGCATGCCCGCGCGTGGGATTTCAACGGCAAGCAGGGCGGCTGGCAGGCCAATGCCAAGTTCGTCCACGACGACAGCGCCGGCAAGCTGACCCTCTATTTCGACTATAACGACTTCACGCAGCCGAACGAGGATGCGACCGTCTTCTTCCGTCCGTCGGCCGGCGGGACGGCCACCCCGGTCCAGCTCTACACGCCCTATACCAAGCCGTTCTTCTATCCGGACTTCGCGACCTACCGCACGAGCTACCTCAACGCGTTCGGCAACTCGCCGGCGGCGGAGGGCAGCAATTACCGCAACTATTATTCGGACGCGCAGCGCACCGACTATCTCGGCTACGCACGCTACGATGCCCACCTCTCCAGCAAGGTGAACTGGTCGACGACGGGCTACTATCACCACAATGACGGCGCCGGCGTCGTGGCCGGTCCGCTCGGCCAGTCGATCACGACCGCGCAGCCCTATCTCGATCCCAATTATGCGAGCCTGCCGGCCAACTGCCGGTTCGGCGGCAATGCCAACGGGGTCAGGCCGGCGGCGTGCACCGCGCTCACGGCGGAGCAGGCCGCGGCGGCCGGGGCGCAACTGATCGCGGCGACCGGCGGCTCGGGCCTGATCACCCGCACCACCGAGTACCGCATCTCGCGCTACGGCGTCGTCTCGGCGGTGAGTATCGATCTGGGCGCCCATCAGATCGAATCTGGCGGCTGGTACGAGCATAACAGCACGACGCAGTGGCGCCGCTGGTACGGCGTCGACGTCAACAATCCGGATTCGAGCACGCCGTATATCCGGCCGCGCGACGTCGAGCCGCCGCTCTTCACGCAATATCAGGGCGATGCGACGATCAAGGAGCTGCAGCTGCACGTCCAGGACAGCTGGCGCGTCTTCGCACCCCTGCTCGTCCAGGCCGGCTTCAAGACCAGCGCCCAGTGGGCGAACGGCCGCTTCCCGGTCCAGCCCAGGGCCGGCTCGCTCTCGGGTCTCGCCGGCGGACTGCCGCAGGGCAAGATCAACACGAAGCGCTGGTTCCTGCCCGCGATCGGCGCCACCTACGACCTGACCGATCGGGAACAGCTCTACTTCAACATCCAGAAGAACCTGCGGCAGTACCAGGCCTATCTGGCTGGCGGCGGCGGCCCCTGGTTCACCGGCAGCCAGGCGGCGTTCGATGCTTTCCGGGACAGCGGCAAGCCGGAATCCAGCTGGACCTACGAAGGCGGGCTGCGCTCCAATCGTACCTTCGGGAACGACGTCGGCCTGCAGGCGCAGGTCAACTATTACCACGTCGTCTTCAACAACCGCCTGCTCGCCATCTCGACCAATCCCGGCGGCATCGCCGGCAGCGGCATCACCGGCGGCACCTCCATCCTCGTCAACGTCGGCGACGTCCATACCGATGGCGTCGATGCAGCCTTCACGCTGCGTCTCGGCCGTATCGCCTCGCTCTACAATGCGACCTCGTACAACCTGTCCAAGTATCGGAGCGACTATACGTCGGCCGCGACCGGCATCGGCGCTGCTACCGGTACCTGCATCGGCGGCTATCTCGTCACCGGCGGCGTGGTGCCGACGTGCGGGAAGCAGCTGCCGGGCGAGCCGAAGTGGATGAACAAGACGGTCGCCACGCTGACCGTGGGACCGTTCGACGCGCAGGTGATCGGCGACTATGTCGGCCGCCGCTACGCCACCTTCAGCAACGATGCCGCGGTGCCGTCCTACTTCCTGGCCTCGCTGCGCCTCGCGGCGCGGGTGCCGGAGAATGTCCTGCCGCTGCGCAGGGCCGAGATCGCGCTCAACGTGACCAACCTGACCAAGAAGAGGGGCTGGTCGACCGTGTCGATCGGATCGGCCACCAACAATTACTCGGCCTATCCGATCGCGCCGCGCCAGTGGTTCGTCACCCTCTCGGCTGCCTACTGACGATGCGTTCGGGTAAGGACGTCAGCCGGCGCGAAGCGCTCGCCGTGCTCGGCACGGCGGCGCTGACGCCGGCGGCGATGGCGGCAGGGGTGCAGGTGGAGCAGCGGCGCTTGGAGATATTCGGACATCGCGGCGCCTCGGCGCTGCGGCCCGAACATACGCTCGCCTCCTACGCCAAGGCGATCGCCGACGGCGCCGACTATATCGAGCCCGACCTGGTCTGCACCCGGGACGGCGTGCTCGTCGCCCGGCACGAGAACAACGTCGCCGAGACGACCGACGTCGCGCGCCACGCCGAATTTGCCGGGCGCAGGACGACGAAGACGGTCGACGGACAGCAGCAGGAGGGCTGGTTCGTCGAGGACTTCACGCTGGCCGAGCTGAAGACGCTGCGCGCGATCGAGCGCCTGCCGCAACTGCGCCCGCGCAATGCGGCGATGGAGGGCCAGTTCGATGGGCCGACCTGGCAGTCGATCGTCGACTTCGCCGCCGCCGCGGGGGCGTCGCGCGGCCGCATGATCGGGCTGGTGCCGGAACTCAAGCATTCGACCTACTTCGGCACGGTCGGCCTGCCCCTGGAGGACCGCTTCCTCGCCAGCCTAGCGGCGCACGATTACATGCGCCGCTGCCCGCTCGAGATCCAGTCGTTCGAGATCGCCAATCTGCGCTACCTGCGCACGAAGTTGGGCCGTCCGGCTAATATGCGCCTGACGCAGCTGGTCGAGCCGAGCGCCGGCAGTCCCGCGGACGTGGTCGCCGCCGGCCATGGTCCGACCTATGCCGCGATGGTGACACCCGCCGGGCTGAAGGAGGTCGCCAGCTACGCCGACGTGATCGCCCCGCCGATCCGCGCGATCATCCCGCTCACGGCCGACGGCCGCCTCGGTGCCGCGACATCGCTGGTGGCCGACGCGCACAGGGTCGGGCTGCTCGTCCACGTCTGGACCTTCCGGCCGGAAAACTACTTCCTCGCCGCCGATTTCCGCCGCGGCACCGACCCGGCCTTCCGCAACGAGGATGGCTCGATCCGCGAGATGCAGGCCTACATCCGCACCGGTATCGACGGCTTCTTCACCGACGATCCCGGCTTGGGACGCCGGGCGCTGCAAGCATTGTAACCCTCCCCGGCAAATGCCGGCGAGAGGATCTCAACCCGGAAACGCCAGCCGCTCTCCCAACAGCCGCGCTCCCTTGCGCAGCCCGCGAAAGCCGGTCGCGAACTGCCGCATCGTCTGCACCGCATCCGCCGTCTGTCCGGGCTCGGCGGCAAGCGACCGGCGCATGGCGCCCCGATCGAAGCCGCCGTCCGGCCGCATCGACACCGTGATCGCGTGGGGTAGGAGATGATCGACCTCGTCCGAGACGATCCGCACGATCGCGAACGGAAGCCCGTGTGCCTGTGCTACCCGCGCCGCGACATGGCTCTCCATGTCGACCGCGAGCGCGGCATGCTCCCGTCCCAACCTGCGCTTCTCCGCGACGGTGTCGATCATGCGCCCGTCGGCGAAGAAGCCGCCGATCCGGGCACCGGGCAGGCGCGCCGCGATCGCGCGGGTCCACGCCGCATTGCAGTCGCACTCCACCGCTCCGGTCAGGCGGTCGCCGACCACCCAGTCGCCGA
>CAXTUG010000008.1:26704-27707 GCA_964247375.1 uncultured Sphingomonadaceae bacterium | reverse complement strand
GACGGTGCCGCTGCGGTCGTCGACCATCAGGGCGCGCAGCTCACCACTGCGCACCCGGCCCTCGGCCTCGGGGGTGCGTCCGACGACGTACTCGGCGTCGACGGTGTAGGTGCGTCCGTCGTCGAACCCCAGCAGGCCCAGCGGCGGACGCGGTCCGCGCGCCGGCCGCTCTTCGCGCTCGTCCTGCTGCGACGGCTTGGGCAGGCGGGCCTGCTCGGCCAGGAAATTCTCCGGCAACGGCACGATCGTCGGCCGGACCCGCGTCAGCGTCTCGATCGCGCGCAGGTAGGGCTTCTCGTCGTCCGCCACGAACGACACCGCCATGCCGGTCGCTCCGGCGCGCGCGGTCCGGCCGATGCGGTGGACATATTGCTCCGGCACGTTGGGCAGTTCGAAGTTGAAGACGTGACTGACCCCGGACACGTCGATGCCGCGCGCGGCGATGTCGGTCGCTACCAGGATCGGCGCCTCGCCCGATCGGAATGCCGCCAGCGCGCGCTCGCGCTGCGGCTGGCTCTTGTTGCCGTGGATCGCATTGGCCGGGATGCCGGCCGCGTGCAGGTGACGCACGACGCGGTCCGCGCCATGCTTGGTGCGGGTGAACACCAGCGCCCGCTCGATCGCCTCGCGCTTCAGCGACAGCGTCAGCAGCCCCTGCTTCTCCTTCTGGTTGACGAAGGTGACATATTGATCGACCCGCTCCGCAGTCGTCGCCGGGGGCGCGACCGATACCTTGACCGGATCGGTCAGGAAGCTGTCGCCCAGTTCGGCGATCGTCTTGGGCATGGTCGCCGAGAAGAATAGCGACTGGCGCTTCTTCGGCAGCAGGTTGTGGACGCGCTTCAGCGCATGGATGAAGCCCAGGTCGAGCATCTGGTCGGCCTCGTCCAGCACGAAGATCTCGACGTCGCGCAGCGTCAGCGCATGACTGTCGATCAGGTCGAGCAGCCGTCCCGGGGGGGCCCCCACAAAGTAGGCCCCCGGGCGGGGGGGGGGGCTGGGC
>CAXTUG010000008.1:18157-26694 GCA_964247375.1 uncultured Sphingomonadaceae bacterium | reverse complement strand
GCGTCGCCACCAGAATGTCGACGCCGGTCTGGAGCGTGCGGATCTGCCGCGCGATCGGCACGCCACCGAATACGGTGAAGACCGACAGGCGGAGATTCTTGCCGTAGGCGGTGCAGCTCGCGGCGATCTGGCTGGCGAGTTCGCGCGTCGGCGCCAGCACCAGCATGCGGCAGCTCTTGGCCGCGCGCGGCCTGGGTGCGGCGGCCATGCGATGCAGCGAGGGCAGCGCGAACGCCGCGGTCTTGCCGGTGCCGGTCTGGGCGATGCCGCACAGGTCGCGCCCTTCCAGCAACGCAGGAATAGCCTGCGCCTGGATCGGAGTAGGATCCTCATAGCCCTTCGCGGCGAGCGCCTGCTGCAGCGGCGCGGCGAGGCCGAGGTCGGAAAATTTGGTCAAGAGAAGCACTTTCAGATGTGCCGGCGGCCGACGGACACAGGTCCGACGACGACGAGCGGGTTCGTCGACGACCCGCGTGAAAAGGGAAGCCATGGGGCTGAGGCCTGACAGGAGCATGCCGGTCCGCCGAGACGGAAGTTCACGCTGCACGCTCCAGCGCATCATGCGCCGGCCACACGGTCATATTCTCCTTCGCAGGTGCAAAATCAAGAGCAAAGAAGAATTGTGTACCGAGCGGAACTTTTTGCGCCGCGGCAGATTTGGCGAATTATGGCTACTACTATCCCGCGCATGCAGGGTACGGTCCCTGTTCCCGCCAAACGCCCGCTGAGCGTCCGCTGGGGCAAGAAGCTGCGACGCAGGGCGGATGCGCTGATCGCGCGCTACTCGCTGGTGTCGAACGCGCCGGTGCTTAACTCGGCCGATTTCGCCTGGACCGAGGTGCTGCGCGACAATTGGCGGACGATCGAGGCCGAGGCGCTGGCCGTCCTCGAGCATCCCGACGAGGTGCCGCTGCTGGACGAGGTGTCGCCGGATCACCAGCGGATCGCGCCGCCCGGCAAATGGCGCAGCTTCTTCCTGCGCGGCTACGGCTGCGACATTGCGGAGAACATGCGGCGCTGTCCACGGACGACCGCGCTGGTGCGTCGCGTGCCCAACCTCAACAGCGCCTTCTTCTCCATCCTGGCCCCCGGCGCACATATTCCGCCGCATCGCGGCGTGACCAAGGGTCTGCTGACCTGTCATCTCGGCCTGATCGTGCCGAACGGCCCGGTCCGCATGCGGGTCGATCGCGAAATCGTGCAGTGGGGCGAGGGCAGGACGCTGGTGTTCGACGACACCTATGAGCATGAAGTGTGGAACGACACCGATCAAACGCGCGTGGTGCTGCTGATACAGTTCGGCCGGCCGCTGCACGGCCCCGGCAAATGGCTGGCGGACTTGTTCCTGTGGGGCGTGAAACGCACGGCCTTCGTGCGCGAGGCGCAGGCGAACATCGCCTTGTGGAGCCAGAACATGCACAAGGTCGAACAGGCGCACGGCCTGGATCGGACGTGATGTCGCCGGTGACGGCGACTTGATAAGCCCGCCGCTGCGGGCCACATGGCGGCCATGCTGATCGAAACCGAAGTCACGCCCAATCCCGCCACGCTCAAGTTCCTGCCGGGACGGCCGGTGATCGAGAGCGGTCCGCCGCGCGATTTCGCCGATGCGGAGGAGGCGGAGGCGTCGCCGCTGGCCGAGGCGCTGTTCGACCTGGGCGACGTGGGCGGCGTGTTCTTCGGCCGCGACTTCGTGGCGGTGACCGCGGGTGAGGGGGTCGACTGGCGCGACCTGAAGCCGCAGGTCCTGTCGGTGCTGCTCGACCACTTCTCCGCGCACGCGCCCTTGTTCAGGGCCGGCACGGCCGCGGACATCCACATCGATGACGGCGCCTTCGCCGAGAACCCGGAAGATGCCGATATCGTCGCACAGATCAAGGAACTGATCGACACGCGGGTGCGGCCGGCGGTGGCGAATGACGGCGGCGACATCGTCTATCGCGGCTTCGACCGCGGCGTGGTCTATCTGGCGATGCACGGCGCCTGCTCCGGCTGTCCGTCCTCGACCGCGACGCTGAAGCAGGGCATCGAGCAGCTGCTCAAGCATTACGTGCCCGAAGTCACCGAAGTCCGCGCTGCCTGATCGCACGTCTGAAGGGGAAAGCATGTCCACGCCGCTCGCCGACGAGAGCCTCGATCGTGTGTTCCGCACGGGTCGCACCTATAACGGCTTCACCGATGCCCCGGTCTCGACCGACCAGCTTCGCGCGCTGTGGGATTTGATGAAGTGGGGACCTACATCGGCCAACCAGGAGCCGCTCCGCATCGTCTGGTGCAGGAGCCAGGAGGCCAAGGACCGGCTGGCGGACTGCTGCTCCGGCCAGAACGCACCGAAGGTCCGCAAGGCGCCGGTCACCGCCATCCTGGCGATGGACATGGAATTCTACGAGAAGCTGCCGACGCTGTTCCCGCACACCGACGCGCGGTCCTGGTTCGTCGGCAACGATGCGCTGATCCGCGAGTCGGCCTTCCGCAATTCGACCCTCCAGGGCGCTTACTTCATCGTCGCGGCACGGATGCTCGGTCTGGACACCGGCCCTATGTCCGGGTTCGACGCGGATCGGGTCAATGCCACCTTCTTCGCCGGCACTTCTTACCGCGCGAACTTCATCTCGACGCTCGGCTATGGCGATCCGTCGAGCATTCTCGCCCGCCTGCCGCGGCTCGACTTCGACGAGGCCAACCAGATAGTCTGACGCGATGACTGCCCTGGTGATCGACACGGCGACCGCCGCCTGCTCGGCGGCGCTGCTCGACGGCGATCGCGTTCTGGCGGCGCGCTACGAGGAGGTGGGACGCGGCCATGCCGAACGGCTCGTGCCGATGATCGGCGACGTGCTCGCCCAGGGCGGCGTGACGCGCGCCGACCTGATCCGGGTCGATTGCGGTCCGGGCAGCTTCACGGGTATTCGGGTCGGGTTGGCGGCGGCGCGGGCGCTGGCGCTGGCCTGGAACGTACCGGTAGCCGGCTTCAGCGCGCTTGCGCTGATCGCGGCGACGGCGGAGGAGGATGTCGGCGTGGCGATAGCTGGCGGCCATGGCGAGCTGTTCGTGCAGCGCTACGCGCACGCGCCGCTCGCCGCCGTCGACGCGTTGCGCTCGCTTTCGCCGGACCGGGCGGCGCCCGCTGTTCCCGACGCGCTGATCCTCGGTTCCGGTGCCCACGCGCTGGTGACGGCGCGGGGTTACGGGCAGGCGCGTGAAGCCCTCCCCGACGCGGCCGAGGCGTGGCGCCTGCCGCGATCGCTGACGGAGTTGCCGCCGGTGCCGCTCTACGGCCGGCCGCCCGACGCGAAGCTGCCGCAATGACCTGCACGCTGCGCGAGGGCGACGAGCGCGACATCGCCACGCTGATGCAGGTCATGAACAGCGCCTTCGATCCATGCTTCGGAGAGGCGTGGAATGCGGCGCAATGCCTGGGCATCCTGTCGCTGCCGGACGTGTGGCTCACCCTGGCCGAGGACGACTCGCACACCATCGGCTTCGCGCTGAGCCGGCTGCTCACCGACGAGGCCGAGCTGCTGCTGCTGGCGGTGGAGCCGGCCGCGCGGGGGCGGGGCGTCGGCCGTGCCCTGATCGATCGCACCGGCTGCATTGCCGTACGGCGCGGCGCCCACCGGCTGCTGCTGGAGGTGCGGGACGGCAATCAGGCGGTCGATCTCTACCACGCGGTCGGCTTCGCGCAGATCGGCCGCCGCCGCGCTTATTACCGGGGATCCGACGGCGCGATGCGCGATGCGCTCACGCTGGCGCAGCCTCTGTCCGGCGATGCGCCGACGGACTTCCAACCTTCGCACAAAGCCGGTAGCATAGGTCCATGACCCGCAAGATCGACGTCGAGGCGCTCTGCGCCACCAAGGGACTGCGCATTACCGAGCAGCGCAAGGTCATTGCCCGCGTTCTCTCGGAAGCAGAGGATCATCCAGACGTGGAGGCGCTGCACGCCCGGGCGGCGGCGATCGATCCGGGCATCTCGATCGCCACCGTCTATCGCACCGTGCGCCTGTTCGAGGATGCGGGCATCCTGGAGCGGCACGATTTCGGCGACGGCCGCGCGCGCTACGAAGCGGCGGCGGAGACCCACCACGACCACCTGATTGACGTCGAGACCGGCCGGGTCATCGAGTTCGTCGATGCCGAGGTCGAGGAACTGCAGAAGCGCATCGCCGAGCGGCTGGGCTTCCGCCTCGTCGATCATCGCATGGAATTGTACGGCGTCTCGCTCGACCGGCAGGGCTGAGCCCGCCGGATGACCGCGCGCGCGGTGGGCCGTGTGCTCGGCATGGCCCTGTTGCTGCTGATCTGCCTGCCGGCCTGGGCGATCGGGCGGCTGTTCGGCCAGGGCGATCCGGTCGTCCGCTTCTTCCTGGGCTCCGTAGGCTGGCTGTTGGGCCTCAGGATCCGAACCGAGGGGCAGGCTGCCGCCGGTCCTGCGCTCTATGCCGCCAATCACATCTCCTGGCTCGATATTCCGGCGCTCGGCGGCGCCGTGCCGCTCCGCTTCATCGCCAAGGCGGAGATTGCCGGCTGGCCGCTGATCGGCTGGCTTGCGGGGATCGGCGGCAGCGTCTTCGTGCAGCGCGAGCGCCGCAGCGAGACGCGCGTCCAGGCCGACGCAGTGTCGGAAGCGCTCACCCAGTCCCGACCGGTCGTGCTCTTCGCGGAGGGCGGCACCGGCGACTGGCGAACCCTCGATCCGTTCCGCCCGTCGCTGTTCGCCGCCGCCAACAAGGCCGGCGTGATCGTCCAGCCGGTCGCGATCGACTACGGCGCGCGTTCGCCGGAGATCGCCTGGCCGAACGGCGTCGGCTTCGCCAGCGAGATGAAGCGCATGCTCAGCCGTCCGGCGCCGGTGGCGGTGACGCTGCGCTTCCTGCCGCCGCTCGACGGCGGGCAGGTCAACCGCAAGCGGCTGGCGGCCGAGACGCATGCCGTCATTGCCGGGGCGCTGCTACCAATCCCGAACTAGATTTGTAATTCCAGCGTTGAAAGACCTTCACGGGTCTCTCACCTTACCAGGTCATCCGCTGCTTTTCGCCGCGCCCCTCGGCGGCACGGTGCCGTTCCGGACGATCCGACGTTAGACGAGTGCGGGAAGTGGCTTGCGCCGCCGGCGCATCGCGCGGCCGATCATGCCGAATCCGCCGATGAACATTGCCCAGGTTGCAGTTTCCGGCACGTCGGAAGGTGGCGGCGGCGGTGGCGGAGAGGCGCCGGGCGAGAAGCGCGCACCGCCATACGTGAAGTAAGTGTCGTAATTATTGTATCCCGACAGCAGCAACTCGAACTCGCTCTCGCCGGTAATGGAGAACGGCCCGGACGAACTCGACACGTCGATGCTCCCGTAGCTGTAGCCGGTGCCGGCAATCGCGGTAAATCCGGACGTATCCACCGCGGCGCCGCCGACCATCAGCGACGACAGGTCGCTCGACTTCGCAACGATGCTGACGAAGTCGACGGGAAAGTCGCTGATACCTGATGGCGTCGCGAAGACGTAGGACTTGAGCCACTGGTCCGCTCCAGGCACGACCGTCATCGCTGGATCCGTATTGGTCGTCGTCTGCGACTGGCCGACCAGATACTGGGCGACGAGCACCGGCGCGCTGCCCTCGACCACCGCACCCGCGGGGAGCCGGCCCTCGTAGAATTCGCCCTTGTTCAGCGTCGCGACTGTCGCGCCATTGACCTTCACGGTGGTACCGTCCTGGGTAGAGACAACCCGATAGACATCCCCACCCACTCCCGTCCGCGGCGTCTTGCCGAGCAGGTAGGTCTTGGAGAGCTGATCCACGCTCGGCATCTGCTCGTCGAGATGGTCGCACGCGAAGGCGCCGGCGGGTACGTTGCCGCATAGATTGCCGGAGAATACTGCGATGGGCTTGGTCGACGTAATGGAACTGCCCGTCAGGTCCTGCGACCGGTTGTACATATAGGTCTGACCGGCGTTCAGTGTCACGGTAACGGAGGCGCTGCCCTTCGGCGTCAGCGTCACCGTGGTGTTGTCGGCAGTTGCCTGGACGGACATCTGGTCCGGACCGTTCGGGCCCGAATATGTCGAAACGACATAATTGGTTCCAAGCTTCGAGCCGTCGATCAGGTAGCTCATGTCCGTCGTGTACGTTGCGCGGCTTAGAAAATAGCCGCTGACGGCGCTCTGCGATGAGATTTTGAAGCCGTTATTCTGTATGGTATTCGCCGCCAACTCGTAACTGATCGGAACATCGATAGTCGCGAACCCGTTGGCGCCTAACGAGAAGTTGCTCGAAAAGCCTCCAATACTCGAGACCGTTCCTGTGCTGCCCGCCTGTCCAAAAATGAAGGCTTGGCGGGGTCCAGTTGAATAGTTGGGGTTCATCTGGAAATAGAGATCGTTAGCACGACTTGGTGCTGCACCCATAAGTGCCGCAAGTCCACCGACCGCAAGTGCCGCTCGTCTATGCATCATGCTTCCCCCCTACAGAGCCTGATTAGTGGATGGTTAATACCTGAAAAATGCGCCCCGTTCAACCACCTTTCAAGATTTGCGGCACAATATCCCGACGTTATCAAATATGTTCATGATTCCATTGTCTTGTGTGTCAAGGATGTAGACTCCGTTGGATGGGGTCAGTGCTGCCGGCTATGATCGGATGCTTCATATATGTTGGTAAGACCTGGCGTCTTCAGGTCGGAACTGAAGAAAAAGACGTGCAAATAGGAGGATTTAGCTGGAATGAATGCGGGTCAAAGCTGACGAAACGTTGATTCGTGGGCTGGCCGAGCCTTGGCCGATGGCACCGGCACGAGCCAGCGCCCGCCGCAACGCCAAGTTCCATGCCGTCCGCGACGCCGAGGGCTGCCGCTCATCTTGCTGCTGACGCCTGGCAACATGCACTACATACGGGGCGTCAGGGCCCGCATCAAAACCTTACCGCTGTCCGCTCCATTAGTCGCCGAGAAGGCCATGCTGGCGACGATCTGGGAGCCAGTGCACCGAACGAGGCATCATGCCCGTCGTTTCACCCAGGCGGCATCGCCAAAGCCAAGCACGCCTTCGGCGCTATCGCTTCAAGCAGCCGGTCGACTACTCCGCATGCGCTTCGTGCATTCGGCACCAGGCTCACACGCGCGATCGAGACTATTCCTCAACGGCCACCGTGAGCGGCGTCTGCTGATGCTGCACGACGCGCCAGACCTCGTGTTCCAGCCGGCGCAGCGTGGAGGTGCAGTGCGCCTCGAAACCGGCGTGGCCGTCGCGCTCCGCCTGCACGCGATAGGCGATCACGATCAGGCCCTCCTGCGGGCGGGCGACATGACGTTCGCTCAGCTCCGCCCGATCCCATACCGGCGTGTCGATCACGGCCTGGATCGCCTCCTGTCCGCTGAAGATGTAGGGCGGACGCGCCAGCACCATCACGACCTCGTCGGAGACCTTTTCGCGGTAATTGTCCGCGCCTTCGAGCCACAGGCTCTGCTCGAAGCCCCACAACCGATCGTCTTCCATTCCGTCCTCCTGTGACAGGCAGGAGAGAGCGGTCGACCGGAGCAGATGTTCCGATCTCGCTTACCGCCGCCGGCGGAGCAGTGCGGCCGTGAGGCCGATGGCGACCAGGGATGCCGCTCCCGCTGCGCCCATCGCGATCTTGCGTCGCAGCGCCGGCCGTCGCGCACCGCCGTCGATGCCGCTCGGCGCGGGCGGCGGATCGAACAGCGTGCCACTGCCATTCTCCCCCGGATCTGCATGGCGCGCCCACACATCCATGAAGCCGTTCATCATCGCCGGGCCGAGATTGGGCGTCAGCAGTTCACCCAGTTTGAAGACGAAGGCAGGCGCGCCGACCACCGTCGTGTTCCGCGGCCGGCGTGCCAATCGCACGATCGCCTTCGCCACCGTTTCCGGTGCGAGCGAACCCGGCGGAGTCGACAAGCGTGCCCCCGAAAAATTGCCGGCATGCGCGATGCCAGGCGTGTCGGCGAAGGTCGGATAGACGTCGCAGACGTGGATATGACGCCGCTTGGAGAGTTCCGCCCGTAGCGCGGCGCTGAAACCGCGCAGTCCGAACTTGCTCGCCGCATAGGCCGCTGCGTACGGCGTCGCGAAGAAGCCGCCGACGGAGATCATGTTGATCCAGGTGCCGCGGCCGCTGCGCAGGAAGATCGGCAATGCTGCATGGGCGTCGTGCATGTGGCTCAGCAGATTGGCATCGATCACCCGCCGATGATCCTCGATCGGTACCGCATCGAAGCGGCCGACTACGCCGACGCCGACGTTGCTGAACCAGACGTCGATGCCGCCGAGCAGCGTGTCGGCTTCCGCCGCGAAACGCCGTACGGCGACCGCATCGGTTACGTCGATGATGCGGAAGTCGGCCTGCCCACCCGCGGCGCGGCAGCGTCCGACGATGTCTTCCAGCCCCGCTTCGCCCCGTGCGCCCAGCACCAGTTTCGCGCCTTCGCGTGCGCAGGCGGGTGGGGGGGGCCCCCCGCTGCCCCGCGCGGCCTGGATCGCCCTGTTCGAGCGGGCCTGCCGGCTGATTACGACGGCGACGCCGGCGAAG